>JBDSUT010000040.1:0-16511 GCA_039927595.1 Terrimesophilobacter sp. | reverse complement strand
ACAACCACAGCACGCCTATCCCGATGATGCCGGCCATTTCGTTGTTCACAACGGTCAGCACGATGGTGATGAGCATGACCGGAATCAGCACCTCGCCAACACTGAAGCGTGCATCGACGTAATCCCGCACCCATCGACGCTGGGCGCCCCTATCGCGCACTGGCAGGTACTTTTCTTCACCCGCTGCCATTCCAACGCGGGCCTTTTCGCGCTCAAGGGCCAGTTTTGCGCGCGACTCTTTGCTTGCGGCACGGCGATCATTGTTGACGAGCGGACGCAGGTTCGCGGCCTCGCGCTCCTTGCGTGTTGGAGTTGGTCGGCCTTTACCCGACGAAACACCGTCGGTGTTCAGTTCGTGATCGATGCCCTCGTCAGCTTTGCCCCGGTTTGCCACATTCATTCCTTGCTCTAGGTCTGCGCTTAAGATTACCTGTATGACCTCTTCACCCGTTGACTCTTCCGTTTTGCTTTCCACTCTCGCCGACTCAGTTGATGCCGGTCTACCTTCTACGCTGGCAGAACTTGGCGACCTTGTGCGAATCCCTTCGGTCTCCTGGGCCGCCTTTGATCCTTCGCATGTGCATCAGAGCGCCACAGCGATTCGAACTCTCGTCGAGGACCTTAAAGTTTTTGACTCCGTACAGATTTCACAAGCAACAATTGGCGATACGGAGGAGTTAGGGCAACCGGCCATTCTTGCGACGCGTGCGGCGAAGAATGGCAAACCAACCATCATGCTGTACGCGCACCACGATGTACAGCCTCCGGGTAAGGACGAAGACTGGGACACCCCGCCCTTTGAGCCGACCGTGCGCGGCGACCGGCTTTATGGCCGAGGTGCTGCAGATGACAAGGCCGGAGTGATGGCGCACATTGCGGCAATCCGTGCCTTCGTTGAGACTGCGGGCACAGATTTCGAGCTTGGCCTCGTGCTCTTTATCGAGGGCGAAGAAGAGTTCGGGTCCCGATCCTTCAAGAACTTCCTCCTTTGCCACCGCACGGAACTTGCGGCAGACGTGATTGTCGTTGCTGACTCGGATAACTGGGACATCAATACTCCGGCTCTGACTGTGGCATTGCGTGGCAACGCAACATTCCGGTTAACCGTGCGGACTCTTGATCACGCGTCGCATTCCGGAATGTTCGGTGGGGCGGCGCCCGATGCGATGCTCGCGATGGTTCGACTGTTGTCGACTCTTCACGATGAAAATGGCAGCGTTGCAGTGGAGGGGCTCACGAGTTTTCAAGGAGACACGCCCGATTATCCCGAATCACAGTTGAGCCTGGAAGCCGCTTTTCTTGAGGGGGTGACCTCGATCGGTACGGGATCCATTCCCAGCCGACTCTGGTTCCAACCCTCGATTACTGTGACCGGAATCGACGCGCCCAGCGTCGCAAATGCTTCTAACACTCTTTTGCCTTCGGTTTCGGTGCGGGTGAGTTCACGGATTGCGCCGGGGCAGAACGCACATGATGCCTTCGAGGCCATTGCCCGCCACCTTCACGCCCATGCTCCGTTTGGGGCCACCGTTGAAATCGATGACGTTGATCGTGGTGAGCCATTTCTTGTCGACACAAGTGGGTGGGCTGTCGCCGAGGCGAAGGACGCCATGGCCCTCGCCTGGGGAGTGGAGCCGGTTGAGACTGGAATAGGCGGATCCATTCCGTTTATTTCAGACCTCGTTGAGCTTTTCCCCGAGGCTCAGATTTTGGTCACCGGTGTTGAAGACCCAGATTCGCGCGCACACAGCCCCAATGAATCTTTGCATCTCGGAGTATTCCGCCGCGCGGTACTCACGGAGGCAGTACTGCTCTCGAAGCTGAATTCGCGCGACCGATGAGATTACACTGGAACGTGAGCGAAGGAGCAGAACATGACTGACACGAGCACAGTAGAAACCGAAACCGAAGCGCCACAGCACGGGGTTTCACTGACGGGCACGGCGGCCGAGAAGGTGCGTGCTTTGTGCGAACAGGAGGGCCGGGATGACCTGCGCCTCCGCGTCGCTGTTCAGCCTGGTGGTTGTTCTGGGTTGATTTACCAGCTGTACTTCGACGAGAGGCTCCTCGAAGGTGACTGCACCGTCGACTTTGATGGGGTCGAAGTGGTCGTCGATAAGATGAGCGTGCCTTATCTTGATGGCGCGTCGATCGACTTTGAAGACACCATTCAGAAGCAGGGATTTACCATCGACAATCCAAATGCCGGCGGAAGTTGCGCATGCGGTGACTCTTTTAACTAGCCAAAACGCGGGTTTCTGGCGGGTTTAGGCGAGTCAGGGCGCGTCCTTCAGAGTAGGCTGGAAGCGTTCCATAGACTGTTAACAACCAGTTTCCGCATCATCCGAGAGGTCCCCAGTGCGTTCTCCTCGTCGTCTCCGATGGATTACCATCCCGGTCGCCCTTGGGCTTGCGATTGCTCTTGCAGGCTGCAGCCAGCAACAGTTGCGCGGCTATATGCCGGGCGAGCCAGGTATCACCAACCACACCGATGACATCACGGGACTGTGGGTCACAAGCTGGACTATCCTGCTCGCAATCGGGCTACTCGTGTGGGGTCTCATTATCTGGACCATGGTGGTTTACCGTCGCCGCAAAGGGCAGACAGGGCTCCCGGTACAGCTCCGCTACAACCTGCCGATCGAAATCTTCTACACCATCGTGCCGCTGATATTTATCCTCGGGTTCTTCTCTTTCACTGCGCGCGACCAAGCGAAGATCGAAACTCCCGTCGACTCGCAAGTTCAGGTTCAGGTATTTGGCAAGCGTTGGGCATGGGACTTCAACTACCAAAAAGTTGGACCAAACGGCGACGGTGTCTACTATCAGGGCGTTCAGGCAAAAGAGATTGACGAGCCTCCCTACATCGACGAGGATGCTCTTCCCGTGCTCTATTTGCCCGTTGGAAAGACCGTTGATCTCACCATTGACAGTCGTGACGTCGTTCACTCTTTTTGGGTGCCAGAGTTCCTGTACAAGAAGGACATGATCCCCGGCAAGACCAACCACATTTACTTCACCCCGCTCAAAGAGGGCGTGTACATGGGCAAGTGTGCGGAACTCTGTGGTGAATACCACTCACTCATGCTCTTCAAAGTGAAAGTAGTTTCTGAAAGCGAGTTCGAGGCTTATATCAACAGCCTCGCGGCAAAGGGACAAACCGGAGCCCTCGGTTCGGAGTACAACACGAATACAAACATCCCCGGCAACAAACCCTCGACTGGTAACGAGTAGGGCAAGTAGAGACTATGAGCACAACAACAGCACCCAAGGCCCCAACAGTCCCTCAGCAGCCTCAGCGAGGTTCTGGCGGTGGCACGGATTTCGGCGCAGCCAAAGTCGGAACCAAGGGCGACCTGATCGTCGACTGGATCACGACAACCGACCATAAGAAGATCGGTTACCTGTACCTGATCACCTCCTTCATCTACTTCTGCATCGGCGGAGTAATGGCGCTGATCATTCGTGCGCAGCTCTTTGAGCCGGGTATGGCTTTGCTCCAGACGAAAGACCAGTACAACCAGCTCTTCACCATGCACGGCACGATCATGCTGCTGATGTTCGCGACGCCGTTGTTCGCTGGTTTTGCGAACGTCATCATGCCATTGCAAATCGGTGCCCCTGATGTCGCGTTCCCGCGGCTGAATGCCTTTGCGTACTGGCTCTATAGCTTCGGAAGCCTCATTGCTGTGGCTGGCTTCCTCACCCCGCAGGGAGCCGCTTCCTTCGGCTGGTTCGCCTACGCACCGTTAGCGAATACGACATTCTCGCCCGGCGCAGGAGGGAACCTCTGGACTCTGGGGCTCGCCTTGAGCGGGTTCGGCACGATTCTGGGTGCCGTGAACTTCATCACCACCATCATCACGATGCGTGCACCAGGTATGACGATGTTCCGCATGCCGATATTCACCTGGAACACCTTGATCACCGCGATCATGGTGATCATGGTCTTCCCACCGCTCGCGGCGGCACTGTTTGGCCTCGCGATTGACCGGATATTTGGTGGCCATATTTACAACGTGGAAGCTGGGGGAGCGCTGCTTTGGCAGCATCTCTTCTGGTTCTTCGGGCATCCAGAGGTCTACATCATCGCGCTTCCGTTCTTCGGAATAGTGTCAGAGGTGTTTCCCGTCTTCAGTCGAAAGCCGATCTTCGGATACAAGACGTTGGTTGGCGCCACGGTGGCTATCGCAGCGCTCTCGACGACTGTGTGGGCCCACCACATGTATGTCACAGGTTCCGTGCTTCTGCCATTCTTCTCGCTTCTCACCATGCTCATTGCAGTACCAACCGGGGTGAAAATCTTCAACTGGATTGGTACAATGTGGCGAGGGTCGATTACCTTCGAAGCCGCCATGCTGTGGGCGATTGGATTCCTCGTAACCTTCACCTTCGGTGGACTGACGGGCGTCATCATGGCGTCGCCGCCGCTGGACTTCCACATTTCTGACACCTATTTCATCGTGGCGCACTTCCACTATGTCGTGTTTGGCACGGTTGTATTCGCGATGTTCAGTGGGTTCTACTTCTGGTGGCCAAAGTGGACAGGCAAGATGCTCAATGAGCGACTTGGCAAGGTGCATTTTTGGTTGCTCTTTCTCGGTTTCCACACCACGTTCTTGATCCAGCACTGGCTAGGTGTCATGGGCATGCCAAGGAGGTATGCCACGTATCAGCCCGAAGACGGTTTTGTCTGGATGAACCAGCTTTCGACGGTGGGTGCCATGTTGCTTGGTGTCTCGATGATCCCGTTCCTCTACAACGTCTACATCACGGCCCGCCGAGCGCCTAAGGTGACGGTCAATGACCCTTGGGGGTATGGGCGTTCGCTCGAGTGGGCAACCTCCTGCCCGCCTCCGCGCCACAACTTCACGTCTATTCCACGTATTCGCTCAGAGTCACCGGCATTCGATCTGAACCACCCAGAGGCCACCCCAGAGTACGGAATCGGACCCGGTAAGGATGCGCCGGATGCACCATTGCATGACCTCAGCGACGAGAAGGTGAAGTAGCCGACATGAAGACCAATATCCATGTTTTCTGGATTCTGGCGGCATTCTTCTGGGCAGTGTCCGTCATGTACACGATCTGGAGCCTTGTTGACCCGATGCACGGCAAGATTGAGTGGGTGGGAAGTCCCGCGCTTGCATTGCTTGGCGTACTGTTCGCCCTCATTGCGTTCTACCTAGGGAAAGCGTACAAAGCCCAGGGCGGCGAGCTGCCCGAAGACATCCCGACGGCGGACATCGACGACGGTGATACCGAAGTTGGCTTCTACAGCCCGTGGAGCTGGTGGCCCATGATGGTGGCTGCTGGCGCCGCGATTGTGTTTCTCGGGATCGCTATTGGACCGTGGATATCCTTCATTGGTGCAGCAATAGCGTTCATCAGCGTGGCCGGCTGGGTCTTCGAATACTACCGCGGCAACTTCGGCCGCTAGGAGCTACGAGGCTCCTCGCTTCGAAATCTGAGGAGCCAGAAGTCTTCGGTCTTGTGGATTGCACGAGGCGTGAATTGCTCGAGAAACGCACGGATCAACGTGGTTCCGCCGATCCCTGACCGTAAGGCGCTGTCACTCGATTGTGCACTCGGTGAGCGTTGCTCGCTGTTCGGTTCTCTCCGGCAGAGGCTGATGGGAGCGTGAACGAGTGGACTGCATGAGCTAAACGAGTGGACTGCATGAGCTAAAGCAGTGCGTGTGTGAACTGAGGAAAGTTTCACCGAAGTTCGTGTGACGGGGCCAAAAAACATCCCCCGCGCCTGCCCGCTTGGGGAGCACAGGGGATGCCTTGAAGCAGGTGTTTAGTTTAGTGGTGCTCGCCGGACTCGAGCTCTCCCGGCGTAGCTGGGGAGATCCTGTCTTCGAAGAACCAGCGGGATAGCACCGCGCGCGCGCGCTGCATGGGGCGAATCTTGCCGTCGGCATCCGGACGAATCATCAGCGGCTTGTATCCGACGTAGTCCACAAGGCGCCAGCGCTCGTACTCGGAGAGCTGTTCATGAACTTCGTGGTAACGGCCACCAGGCAAACGCACCATGCGTCAGGACTCGAAGCCGTGAAGCGCCATCTCACGATCCTTCTTTTGCAGTGCAAGACACACGCGCTTGGAGACCAGGAACGCCACAACGGGCGCAATGAAGAGGAGCGCCTGCAGGCTGTGGGTGACAGCTTCAATGGTGAGGTGGAAGTGCGTGGCCAAGATGTCCGACGCCGCAGCGGCCCAGAGCACCGCGTAGAACGTAACACCGGCGGCACCAATGGATGTGCGCGTCGGAGCATTACGTGGACGCTCAGCCATGTGGTGCTCACGCTTGTCGCCCGTGATCCATGCCTCAATGAAGGGGTAGATCATCACCGTGACGATGAAGAGGCCGAGCACGATCATTGGAATCAGAATCGAGAACGTGTAGGTGTGGCCACCAAGAACAACTTCTAGTCCCGGCGGAATCAGGCGAAGCGCGCCATCCGCGAAGCCGATGTACCAGTCTGGTTGAGTTCCCGCCGAAATGGGGGAGGGGTCGTAGGGGCCGTAGTTCCAGATCGGGTTGATTGTGAAGAACGACGAGATGAGAACAATGACACCGAAGACGACGAAGAAGAAACCGCCGGCTTTTGCAGCAAAGTTCGGCATGACGGGAACACCGACCACGTTATTGTTCGTGCGACCGGGGCCAGCGTACTGCGTGTGCTTATTGATGACCATGAGCAACATGTGCAGTCCCAGAGCGGCCACCAAGATGGCGGGCAGCAGGAGGATGTGCAGCGAATAGAGCCTTGGCACGATGACAGTTCCCGGGAACTCTCCACCGAAAAGTAGGTAGGAAATCCAGGTGCCCGCTACAGGGAGACCCTTCACCATTCCGTCGATGATGCGCAGACCGTTGCCCGAGAGTAGGTCATCGGGGAGCGAATATCCTGTGAAGCCTTCCGCCATCGCAAGGATGAAGAGAACGAATCCGATAACCCAGTTGAGTTCGCGCGGCTTGCGGAATGATCCGTTGAAGAACACGCGAAGCATGTGCAGCCCAATCGCTGCGACGAACAGTAGCGCAGCCCAGTGGTGAACCTGACGCATCAGCAGTCCACCACGGATGTCGAAGGTGATATCAAGGGTGGACGCATACGCGGCAGACATCTGGATACCCTTGAGACCCGTGTAGGAACCCTCGTAGGTGACGTGCGCCATGCTTGGCTCAAAGAAGAAGGTAAGGAACGTACCCGAGAGCAGAATCACAATAAAGCTGTAGAGCGCGACCTCACCCAGCATGAAAGACCAGTGGTCGGTGAAGATCTTGCGCCCCAGCTCCTTGGTGATTCCCGAGATGCTCGTGCGCTCGTCAAGGTAGTTGGCTGCAGCGCTTGTGAACCTGGAGCCTTTTGTCGACGGTTCCGGAGAAGGCATGGCCGTTGCGGGCGTTGTCGTTGTCGTGTCCTGCGCGGTGGTCATGAACGCTCCCAGAAGCTCGGGCCGACGGGTTCGTGGAAGCCGCTGCTGGCTACAAGGTAGCCGTTGGCGTCCACAGTGATGGGAAGTTGGGGAAGTGGCCTCTTTGCCGGGCCGAAGAGCACCTTGGCTTCGTGGCTGATATCGAACTGCGACTGGTGGCACTGGCACAGCAAGTGGTGAGTGTGCTGTTCAGCGAGGGCCACGGGGCAGCCGACGTGCGTGCAGATCTTCGAGTACGCAACGATGCCCTCGTAGTTCCAGTCTTCACGACCGGGGGAGACGTGCAGATCTTCAGGCTTGAGACGCATCAAGAGGACGACGGCTTTCGCCTTCTCTTCGATGAAATCCTCGCTCTCGGCAAGATTCTCTGGGATGACGTGGAACACAGAACCCAGGGTGACATCCGATGCTTTGATCGGGGTATTGGACGGATCGCGCATGAGACGCACACCCTTGTCCCACAGCGTCGTCTTAAGGAGAGCCACCGGATCAGCTGCGGGAGCCAGATCGCGGAACATGACAACGGCGGGTAGCGGAGCGACAACCATCGCACCAATTAGGCTGTTGCGGATGAGCGAGCGACGGCCGAAACCGGACTCCTCATTGCCGAGACGGAAAACTTCGACAGCCGCGGCGCGAGTCTCGTCTGAACCACGAGTGGGGTGACGCTCCTCCACCAACTCGCCATCTTTCATCAGGTTCTTTGCCCAGTAGATGGCGCCGAGTCCGATGGTGAGAAGCGCAACTGCGATTCCCGTCCCCAGCAGCATGTTGTTGATCCGAACTGAGGAAAGGTTTCCTGGGACGATCGGGAAGATGATGTAGGCGACAATCGCGAAAATACTTGCAACTATGGACAGAAGGAATAGTCCACCGACTCGACGCTCTGCCGTCTTGTCCTTGCGCGGGTCAAGGTCAGTCGAGCGGGGGTAATGCGGAGGCATTCCCGGGTTCTCAAAGGCTGCAGAGGGAACAACCGCAGTGCCGGCAGATACTTTGCGAGGCGCGACCGTGTCGAGTCCTGAGCCGGCAGCGGTGACCTTGTCACCGTCGTGCTGAGTCATTACGTTCCCTTCAAAATGTGGTGGGTAGGGGGGCGAAATCAGTTGGGCCGTGCGGTGATCCAGATCGTCACACCGACGATCGCACCAAGGCCGAAGATCCAAATGAAGAGTCCTTCAGAGACCGGTCCGAGACTGCCAAGGTCAAAGCCACCAACTGACTCGTTCTTCTCCTGGAACTTCAAGAAACTAATGATGTCGGCCTTATCTTGGGGCGTGAGGTTCATCTCGTTGAACACCGGCATATTCTGCGGACCGGTGATCATTGCTTCGTAAATGTGACGAGCAGAAACACCCTTGAGCGCAGGAGCAAACTTACCTTCGGTCAATGCGCCACCCGCACCAGCAACGTTGTGGCACATTGCACAGTTGGTGCGGAAGAGTTCGCCGCCGAGGGCTATGTCACCGTCGCCGGCAAGCCATTTCTCATCGGGGACTGCAGGCCCAGGCGCGAGGCTCGCGACGTAAGCGGCAACCTGATCGATCTGGGCCTGCGTGAACTGCGGTGGCTTCTGTGCACCCTGTGGCCCTTGGTAGGCGAGAGGCATGCGGCCGGTCGCCATTTGGAAGTCGACGGATGCCGCGCCCACTCCGTAAAGGCTGGGACCTTCCGCGGTGCCCGCTGCTTGCATTCCGTGGCAGGAAGCACAGTTCGCGGCGAAGATCTTCTGACCTTCGGTCACGGACTCCTGATTGGCGGCCGCGACCGCGGAGCTGGTTTCTGCCGTTGCGGCTGTCGTGAACAGCGCGTAGGCGCCACCCGTGGCCAAGAGCCCAACAGCGATGAGAGCGAGGGACGCTAGCGGGTGACGGCGTCCAGCCTGCCGACGACGAGCGTCAGAGGAACGTTGAGTGCGCATTCTCTTCCAGATTCTCTATTTGAGTACGTAGATGACCAGGAACAGCCCGATCCAGACCACGTCAACGAAGTGCCAGTAGTAAGAGACGACGATGGCGCTCGTCGCTTCTTTGTGAGTGAAGTTCTTGACACTGAAAACACGTCCAATGACAAGGAGGAAGGCAATGAGACCACCGATCACGTGCAATCCGTGGAATCCGGTGGTGATGTAGAAGGCGCTCCCATACGAGTTGGAGCTGAGGCTAATGTGCTCCGAGACGAGGTTCGCGTACTCGAAGATTTGGCCAACGACGAATACCGAACCCATTGCGTAGGTGAGGAAGAACCATTCAACCATTCCCCATTGAGTCGGTTTCCACCCCGTTGCGCGAGGTTGGAGTCGCTCAGCCGCGAACACGCCGAACTGACAGGTGAACGATGAGAGCACAAGGATTGTGGTGTTGCCAAGCGCGTACCAAACGTCAAGTTTGGCCGTTTCATCCGCCCAAAGGAGACCCGAGGTTCCTCGCAGAGTGAAGTAGATCGCGAACAAGCCAGCGAAGAACATCACTTCACTGCCAAGCCAGACGATAGTTCCCACAGCTACGACATTCGGGCGGTTAACGACTGGTGCGCCGACATGAGGAGAAAGAGAGGTGCTGGTCACGCTTTCCATTATGGCCGATTTTGCACGGGACTTTGGCATTCTCTGGGCTTGTCTCGCGAAAAGATAAGATCTTTGCTGTGTATACATCCCCAAGTTGGCCAGAAATGCTCACAAACCTTCTCGACGGCAGAAACCTGACGATCGGCGAAGCTTCGTGGTCCATGCGGCAAATAATGTCGGGGGAGGCCACTCCGGCCCAGCTCGCGGCATTTCTTGTTGCGCTCAAGGCCAAAGGCGAGACTGTTGAAGAAATCGTCGGGTTCCGCGACGCCGTACTTGAGAACGCTCGACCTCTCGCACTTAACCCTATGGCGCTTGATATCGTGGGTACTGGGGGAGACCGCTTAGGCACCGTCAACGTCTCAACCATGGCATCAATTGTTGCTGCGGCCGCGGGCGCTCCCGTGATTAAGCACGGCAATCGGGCGGCAAGTTCAGCGGCCGGTTCATCCGACGTGTTGTCTGCGTTGGGGGTCCAATTGGAGCTCAGTGAAGATCGTGTCGCTGAGGTCTTTTCTGAAGTCGGGCTCACTTTTGTTTATGCCGCGCACTTCCATCCGGGATTTCGACACGCAGCCGCCGTGAGGCGCGAAATCGCGATCCCGACCGTCTTCAATTTTCTCGGGCCTTTGTGCAACCCGGCGCGGTGCGACGCGAACGCGGTTGGCGTCGCGGATGCATCCAAGATTCCACTATTTGTGGGCGTATTCCAGACCAGGGGAGCGACTGCCTTAGTTTTTCGGGGCGATGACGGCCTCGACGAGTTGACGACGACCGGACACAGCCATATTTGGGAGGTCACTCGCGGTGCGGTGAGTGAGCATGATCTCGATCCGCGCGAGCTGGGTATTCCGCTGGCAACTTTGGGCGACCTCCGTGGCGCAGGCCCTGAGCACAACGCGGCAGTGGCTCGAGCGGTTCTTGCGGGGGAGAAGGGACCTGTCAGAGATATCGTGGTGTTGAACGCTGCAGCGGGGCTCGTGGCGTATTCGCTAGCCCAAGATCCAGCCGAAGCTCAAGAGTCCATTGTTTCGCGTTTGAAAGACAAGCTCGCTGTTGCGGCGCAGGCAATCGATTCTGGAGCGGCCACCCGCAAGCTAGACGATTGGATTAACGCGACCACTCGTTAGTGGGCCGTGCTGCACGCGCAGGGAGCATATGGGCGCGGTGCGGAGTTCGTGGTGCTGACCTCGCGGAAGCTACTGCGAAATTGGGTGGTAATGGAATCCGAGCTTGCTGTACCAGTCAATGATGACTTGCCGTTGTGAAGCATTGCAGGTGTACCCGTAGCCAATATTGACTCGCCATTGCCTTCCTTGGTTGTCTCGGATTCGATGATTGAGCGTCCAACCTTCGAGGTAGGTCAAAGCAAAACAGTCGGCCATGGTCTCTACATCACCGCTAAACGATTCCGCGGCAATGTCGGTTGGTGCTGGGTTTGTGAACTGCAGAACGTGTGCAAACTCGTGGTATGCGACGCCTGTGCGGAGCCAGTCGTTGTAGGGCTGTTTCGCGTTGTCGGCGATATCGAAGTGCACCGTATAAGGCTCGCTTCCCCTGACACACGCTAGAACATCCTGACGGCAGAGGGTATCGGCATCGTCGAGAAGCGAGGTCACGTAGCCCTGGCCCAGTTGGTCAGTGATCGTTTCATAATGGGAGCCCGTTGCGTTGGTCGAAGCCTGAGCATCTGCAGCCGCGCGAACGGCAGATAACTCGCTCGCGTAGGTGAGGACTGTTTCATTGGCTGCGGCTAGGCCGGCGCTGTTCCATCTGTTGTCCCACGCCTGCGCGGCGACCTTTTCGTAGTCGTCGAACGGCACAAGAGTGCCCATCAACGCGCCATCGAAAGTTTTCGCAGTGTCCATGAGGGAGTCCATTCGTGCTCCGAAGCTTTCCTTTTTCTCGATCAGTTCACGCTGTTTCTCAAGCTCGCGGTCTTTTTCTTGAATCTGCTGATTTTGTTCCGCGATTCGATCATTAGCTTCACTCAACTTGACGATGTTGATCACGAGAAACGTGACGACCGCGACACAAGCGATGCTGAGCGCGATGACGGTCATCCATTTGCCCGCGGCTCTTTTCTCTGTGAGCAGATTTGGCGGCATGAGTGGCGGTGGAGGGGGGAGCGGGGATTCACCGAGCGACATGCCCCCAACCTCCCCAAGCTGACATAATGTACATTATCGGATAATTCAATCGACTCGGCGAGTGACGGGCAGGTGGCGCTGCCACCAGTCCAGAATTGCCTCGAATCGCTGTACACGGTGACGTGGACGCCCGCTGCGGCTCAGTTCGTGGTTTTCCCCGGGAAAAATCAACAACTCGGCTTCAACGCCCTGACGTTTGAGCGCAAGATAATAACGCTCAGCTTGAGACAGTGGACACCTCAGGTCTTGCTCCGAGTGAAGAACGAGCGTTGGGGTGGTCACCTGATGAACGAAAGCCTGAGGGCTTTGTGCCTCGATCTGAGCCGTGTCCGTGCCGGTGTACTCATCGCTGAAAAAATCTCCGATATCCGAGGTACCGACAAAGGTCACCGGATCGAGAAAACCGCGTTCGACGATCGCGCCAGCAAATCGATGATCCTGTGCAATCGCCCAGGCCGTGAGGTAGCCGCCATACGAGCCGCCCATGATTCCAAGTCGCTTGGCATCGAACGATGGATGGGCAGCAAGTGCCCCATCCAAGAAGTCGAGAACATCGGTGAAGTCGAGTGTTCCCATCTGATGCCGAATTGCCCTACCAAAGGACTCTCCGTAGCCTGCGGCGCCACGAGGGTTGCACATCACCACCGCATAGCCAGCGTTCGCGTAGACCTGAGCTTCGTCGAAGAACGCACAAGTGTATTGAGCGTAGGGACCACCATGAATATTGAGGAGAACGGGGTGCGGCCCCTCCCCCTCAGGCGTCAAAACCCACCCCTGGATGGCTTGGCCATCTTTCGCCGTGACGATCAGCTCATCGATGGATGTAATACCAGCGCTCACAAGAGGTGCGGAGAAGTCTGTCAGCACGTCGAGGCCGGATTCCACAACTACGGCAACATCGCCGTGTGTCGTTGGGCCAGAGAAACTCACCATGACCGTGCCCGCTGCTGTATCGAACCCGCCAACGACGATCGGGGCTGCGGCAAGTGTGGTGAACTCCCCGGCTGGAGTAATCGAGACTAACTCAACGCTCCCATGCCAACGGTTCAGCGCGAGAACGCTGCCGTCGAGCGCGAGTTGGACCTCCGAAGCTCCCTCGCTGAGATCCGTCATTTCGGGATCGGTGAGTTTCGTCGCGGCACCGTTGGAGAGATCGAGGTGAAAAAGAGCCCCATTGCGTCCGACAAAGTCCCTTGCGGTCACCCCCAGATCGGTCCCGATGAACCAGATGCTTGAATCATCCCTATAGACGAAACCTTCCACTCCAAAATTGTGGTCGTTGTTGATAAGTGCTGTGGGTGCCGCATCAGAAGAGCTGAGATCGAGCTCATAGACGTTATTTGCCAAGTCAATGTCGCGGTTGGCGTGACGTGCCGACAAGAAAGCAATGCGATCTCCACTCAGTGCGAACCGTGGAGACGAGTGGTCGTAATCACCGTCAGTGAGCTGGCGGGACTCTGGCACGCTGGGATGTGGCTCCGGTGTGGGTTCCGTGGCGGAGGGCGCGCGACGATAGGTCGGCTCCCCCGAAGTATCGGGGGCTTCGACGAGGAATACATGCGTGCGTCGATCGTTCGTGTAGCCGAGACCGTTGTATTGGTAATTGCGCGTCACAATCCTTCGAGGCGGTTCCGCAGAAGGTCCTAGATCTTTCACTGTGCCGTAACGGCCCTCTTCTGCGACCCGGGCGGTGTACGCCAGCGAGACGCCATCCGGAGACCACTCGAAAGAACTCACCCCAAGCTTCTGATCGGTCGCGCGCACCGGTTCGCCTCCCGTGGCAGGCATGACGTGAAGCTGCGGAGGAGTTTCGCCATCGGAGCGAAGAAACGCGATGCGTGTTCCATCAGGACTGAATCGTGGTGAGCTGTCATTAAAACCCTGAGTGATGCGGACGGGCGCCCCTCGCTTTGCCCGCGAGCCGTGATCTACCGCAATGCGCCACAGCTGACCGACAGAGGCATCGGCGTCGAGATTCGGCCGAGAAGTCGCCACAACTGCCCACGTGCCGTCTGGGTGGAACGTGGGGCGGGAGAGGCTTGTGAGGAGAGGGAGATCTAAGTAGTTCACCCCTTCACTCTATGGGCGACTCAGGCTCCGGTGAAGCCGGAAATATCCCCAATGTAACGAGTGTGATTTTCTGGAACGGAGTCGACCGTGGCTTGGGCAACTTCCGCAGCAAACTCCGACACGTTGTAAAGGCGTCCTGCTGCCTCCTTGCGTGCACTAATCGCTCCAGGGTTGGCGCGTTCCAAAAGCGTGGCGGTGATCGTTCCTTCGATCATGTCTCCGGAGACCACGACAAACTCGATCCCCAGGTCGTCGAGTTGAGGGATCATCGCACGCAAGGCATCCTCCCCCGCACGCTTGCTCACGGCAACCGCCTCATACTCTGGCATCGTTTCGACGGTGTGAATAAAGTGCGCTTGGTGGCTCGTCACAAAAACAACTCGCCCGCCCTGCGAAAGCAACGGTAATGCTGCAGTGAGCACGTTGATTTGGGCATCGCGATTCAGGCGCAGGGCATAGTCCGCGCCCATGCCAGCTTCCATTCCGCCAGAAGCATTGAGCACCAGAATGTCTAGCCCACCCCACTCCTTCTGAACGGTAGCGAACATCTCCGCGACCGAGCTGGGGTCGGTCAAATCTGCACCGACGGCCATCGCTGTCGCACCGGAGGCGTGAAGGGTTTCCACGAGTTGCACCGCGCGCTTTTCTTTGTTGCGGTAGTTGATAACGACGCTGGCGCCGGCCCGCGCAAGGTATCCAACGGTGTCTGCACCGATACCTCGGGATGACCCGGTGACGAGGGCTCTTTTGCCGTCAAGAGAATGGGGTTTTAACTGTGTGCTCACCTACGAGACTGTAGCAACATCCGCATGCTAGTTTCAGTAGTAACACGAAATTTGAGGGGCCCGGGATGGAATTTGGAGTTCTGAGCAGTTATGCCTGGATCGTTTGGTTGGGCTTGATTCTGATCTTTCTGATCGTGGAAATGAACACCCTTGAGTTCACTTTTCTCATGATTGCTCTCGGCAGCGTTGGCGGCCTCGTTTCGGGGTTGCTTGGATGGCCATGGTGGGCCCAAATCGTCGTCGCAGCGATCGTTGCACTTTTGCTTCTGTTAGCAGTGCGACCACCCTTGCTTCGCCGTCTCAAGCGCGGCGGAGACCCCACAAAAACTCTCGTTGACGCGCTCATCGGCATGCACGGCACCGTCGTGCGTGACTTTGAGCAGGACCAAGGTCAGGTCAAACTCACTGTCGGTGAAACGTGGACGGCACGTGTTTACCCGATCCCCGAAACTCCTCTTCAGACTGGTGACCGCGTGACAGTCACCGGCATCGAAGGGGCGACTGCCATTGTTGCTTCAATGAAAGGCACTCTTAATGAATGAGTTTGGCAATTTTTTGCTTATCGCATTGATCCTTGTCGTCGCGATTTTCGTGATCTCGACGCTTCTTCGATCAATCCGCATCATTCCTCAGGCGCGCGCCGGTGTCGTAGAGCGACTCGGTAAGTATCACAAGACCTTGCTTCCAGGGCTCAACCTGGTTATTCCGATAATCGACCGCGTGCGGCCCTTGATCGATATGCGTGAACAGGTTGTGTCGTTCCCGCCGCAGCCAGTCATCACCGAAGATAACCTGGTCGTCTCGATCGACACGGTCGTCTATTTTCAGGTGACAGATGCACGTGCAGCCACGTATGAGATCGCCAACTACCTTGGTGCGGTTGAACAGCTCACCACCACCACGCTCCGTAACGTCGTCGGTGGGTTGAACCTCGAAGAGGCGCTGACAAGCCGCGACAATATCAACGGTCAGTTGCGCGTTGTTCTGGATGAGGCAACCGGCAAGTGGGGAATCAGGGTTGGCCGTGTCGAGCTCAAGGCCATTGACCCGCCATTATCGATCCAGGACTCCATGGAGAAGCAGATGCGCGCAGAGCGTGATCGTCGAGCCGTGATTCTCACTGCGGAAGGTACCAAGCAGTCCCAGATTCTTGAGGCCGAGGGTGCTCGCCAGGCGGCAATCCTGAAGGCCGAAGGTGACGCGAAGGCCGCGATTCTGCGGGCCGACGGTGAAGGTCAAGCGATCACTATCGTCTTCAAGGCAATCCACGACGGCAAGCCCGATGCGGAACTGCTTGCATACCAGTACCTGCTCACTCTTCCGAAGATTGCCGAAGGTGAGGCCAGCAAGCTCTGGATCATTCCTTCGGAAATGACGGATGCGATGAAGAGTATCGCCAGCGGATTCTTGGGCAACAAGGGTGCCCACGGCGCGTAAACGGTCAGGGGGGAAAGCGTTCTTCGCTTCCCCTCCCCCACGGGTTTTCGCCCAT
>JBDSUT010000039.1:0-9099 GCA_039927595.1 Terrimesophilobacter sp. | reverse complement strand
AGACCAGAGACCCCCCAGGAGGCTGCTGATCGGCGCGCGGAGGCGTCACGCGTGCGTCGTCAAAGCAAAACTTTCGTCAACCTCGTCATTGCACTTCTCGCAAGCTTTGCCGTCGTTGCCGTCGTTGTACTTGTTGTGGTGCGACCGGATGCTGCACCGCGCGAGCCCATCGACTACGCCGCCATCGCCGCGGAAGCCGACACCCCGGTGCCCCTGGCTGCGCCCACGCTCTCTGCCAAGTGGTCAGCGAATTCTGCGGTGTACAACGCGAGCGCTGCCGACGGTGTTGCGCACTGGTACGTGGGATTTGTGACACCCGCTGATCAGTTCATTGCTTTGCGTCAGGGTATTGGTGCGAACCCCACGTGGCTCGCGAACGAGCTCACAGGAATGAGAGCAACCGGTACCACCACAATCGATGGCGTTGAGTGGACGGTCTATGACCGTCGCGGGGCCAAAGATGTCGGCAATCGCGCCTACGCACTTTCTACCGTCGGTGCCCAGAGCACGTACGTTTTGTTTGGCACCGCTTCTGACGACGAATTCGCAACACTCGCACAGGCACTCGCTGAAACGATTACCGCCGATAACTGAAAGGAAGCAAGGCGATGACAACTCCGACAACAACCCCTGCAAAAGCTTGGGAGGAAATGGTTCGGGGCAATGAGCGTTTCATCACCGGCGTACCCCGCCACCCCCGTCAAGACGTTGACCGCAGAGGTGAACTCATCGGCACCCAGTCACCGCACGCGACGCTTTTCGGTTGCAGTGATTCCAGGCTCGCTGCGGAAATCATCTTCGACAAGGGTCTCGGTGATCTCTTCGTCATCCGCAATGCGGGCCAAGTGATCTCAGAGTCCGTGATTGGATCACTGGAGTATTCGGTCGCCATTCTCGGCGTCCCGCTGATTGTGGTGCTCGGGCACGACGAGTGCGGGGCGGTGCGCGCCGCCATCGACAGTCAGGCCCCGAATGCGAAGTCCATTTCTCCGCACATCGATCACCTGATCCGGCCCATCACTAAAGCAGTGCGTGATGCCAGCGCCACCTTGGCTGAGGGTGAGGAGCCCGATGCCTCGGATGTTGGCCGTCGGCACTTGAGGGCGACGATCGCCGAAATGGTTGCTGGCTCCGAACTCATTAGCGAGGCAGTTGCAGCGGGTACGCTGGCTATCGTCGGCGCAAACTACCGATTGTTGGAAGGCAGAGCTGTTCGGGATGTCGTCGTTGGCGACATCAACGTTTCGTGAGCTAAGCCACAGCACACTACCTCTACACCACACAACCAAATTCAAAGGATGATGCTCCCGTGAGTACGCAAGGCGAGTTCCGCATCGAGCACGACACGATGGGTGAGGTGCGAGTTCCCGCGTCCGCCCTTTACGCTGCGCAAACGCAGCGCGCGGTCGAGAATTTCCCCATCTCAGGCATGGGGCTTGAATCTGCCCAGATCATTGCGCTCGCTCGAGTCAAGCGCGCGGCGGCGATTGTGAACGGCTCTCTCGGCATTGTCGACGAGAAAGTTTCTGCCGCAATTGTGGATGCCGCTGATGAAATCATCGGAGGCAAATACCTCGACCAGTTCCCCATCGACGTCTATCAAACCGGCAGTGGCACTTCCTCCAACATGAACATGAACGATGTGCTCGCGTCTTTGGCCAGCACGGCGCTGGGTGCTCCGGTTCACCCCAACGACAACGTGAATGCGTCCCAGTCGTCCAACGATGTCTTTCAGACCTCCGTGCACGTGGCCGTAACCGGTGCCCTGCTCAAGGATCTGATCCCGGCGCTCGACCACCTCGCCACCTCTCTCGAAGTGAAGGCGACGGCGTGGGCCGGTGTCGTGAAGTCTGGTCGCACGCATCTCATGGATGCGACTCCGGTTACCTTGGGTCAGGAATTTGGCGGTTTTGCGCGCCAGATTCGACTGGGCATTGAGCGAGTCGAAGCCACCATCGTTCGCGTCGCTGAAGTACCACTCGGTGGCACGGCAGTGGGCACAGGCATCAACACTCCCAAGGGTTTTCCGCAGCAGGTCATTGCTGAGCTCGCACGAGAGTCAGGGCTTCCCCTCACGGAGGCAAAGGACCACTTCGAGGCGCAGAGCGCGCGCGATGGTCTCGTGGAGGCATCCGGAGCCCTGCGTGTGATCGCAGTGAGCCTCACCAAGATTTGCAACGATCTGCGTTGGATGGGCTCTGGCCCCAACACGGGTCTTGCCGAAATCCACATTCCCGACCTGCAGCCCGGGTCATCGATCATGCCCGGCAAGGTCAATCCAGTCATTCCTGAGGCCGTTCTCATGGTGTGTGCGCGTGTCATCGGCAACGACGCGACGATCGCCTGGGGCGGCGCGAGCGGATCCTTCGAACTGAATGTCGCCATCCCGGTGATGGGCACTGCCCTTCTGGAATCGATTCGACTTCTCGCAAACTCGTGCCGACTTCTCGCTGATACAACTGTGCACGGGCTCGAGGCAAATGTTGAGCGAGCACGGATGTACGCGGAGTCCTCACCGTCGATCGTCACGCCGCTCAACCGGGTCATCGGTTACGAAGCTGCCGCGAAGGTTGCAAAGAATGCCGTCGCGCAAGGAATCACGGTGCGTGAATCCGTCATTGCGCTCGGATTTGTGGAGCGTGGCGAGGTGACGGAAGAACAGCTCGATACGCTGCTCGACGTGTTGAGCATGACGCACCCCGGCTAACCGTAGCTGCGACTGTTTGTTACTGGCTGGGCGAAGCCAGTCCGACCCGCCTAATTGGTGAGCCGTCGAGCGTGATGACGGTGCGGTTGCCGACCGGTTCCACCAAGGGGATCGGGATGATGGTCGAGATGTTATTGCTACTGGCGAGAACATTGCATTGATCAACTCCCTCCCCGTCCGATCCGGTCGGCTCCGCCCGGCCGTAGTAAACGGCGACGGTGACGCTCGCCGTGGTCTCACGCACAACGGCAGCGTGAGGGAAGCACGCGGGGTCGCCAGCCACGCGCACGACAAGCTTTGCCGTATCCAGCGCAACTAAACCAACGCTCGGATCCCTACCGATGAAGCCATTGTCGGTAATGGCCTCTGGCATGGAGAATTTCGACAAACTAAACAGGTAGGGCGGTTGCAGTGTTCGGCCTGTCATGTCTTGATATCCGAGAATGGGCTGATCAACAAGGCCGGTGGGCGGCGCCGCTAAGGGCTCCACAACACGATCGACGACGACGGGCACTGGGCTGCCCCACAGCAACTCGGCGGTCGTTGGCGGAGAAATGACACCGGTATGCTTTCCCGCTGCACCCGGTAGACAAGCATCCCGCTTACCACCATGCTGGCAATTCCGATGACGGCAACCACCCGATACAACACATAGGCAAAGCCCGTGGGCTCGTGCAAATACGGGTCGCGATAACTCCAACTCATGAGGGCGCGCCAGAGGGTACGCGGTGACAGAAAGCCCCACAAAAAGACGATCCCAAGGCTCACGAGAATGATGAGTATCGGGGTATTCACCATTCGACCTTAACAGGTCGGTCAGGCCACGTCGTTACCTTCCAGCAGTTCGGTGATGAGAGCGGCAATCTCGCTGCGCTCCGAGCGGGTCAAAGTGATGTGTCCAAAAAGTGAGTGACCCTTGAGAGTCTCGATGACAGACGCGACGCCATCGTGGCGTCCGACGCGAAGATTGTCTCTCTGCGCCACGTCGTGGGTGAGAACGACTCGTGAATTTTGACCGATCCGACTCAGCACGGTCAGCAGCACATTACGCTCAAGGGACTGAGCTTCGTCCACGATGACAAAGGCGTCGTGGAGTGAGCGACCCCGGATGTGGGTGAGCGGAAGCACCTCCAGCAGTCCGCGATCCAACACCTCGTCCAGCACATTCTGTGACACCACCGATCCGAGCGTGTCGAACACGGCCTGCGCCCACGGGTTCATCTTCTCAGCGGCATCCCCTGGCAAATAACCCAGCTCCTGCCCACCCACCGCGTAGAGCGGCCGAAAAACCATGATCTTGCGGTGCTGTTGACGCTCCAGCACCGCTTCGAGCCCTGCGCACAGCGCCAACGCTGACTTTCCGGTGCCGGCGCGGCCCCCGAGCGACACGATGCCGAGATCCTGGTCAAGCAGCATATCGATGGCGAGGCGTTGCTCCGCCGAGCGGCCGTGAAGGCCAAAAATGTCGCGGTCGCCGCGGACGATCCGAAGCGCACCTGGCCCCGTCACCCTTCCGAGCGCGGATCCCCGATCCGAATGGATAACGAGCCCCGTGTTGAGGGTGATGTCCGCAACCACCGGGGTTTGCAGAACCTCATCGTCGTAGAGGGTGGATATTTCTTTTGACCCCAGGGTAATCTCCGCCATTCCGGTCCAACCAGAGTCGACTGCGAGTTCGGCCCGGTACTCTTCCGCCGCAAGGCCAACGGAGGCGGCCTTGACGCGCAAAGGGAGATCTTTGGAGACCACGGTGACATTCAGCCCATCGTGGGAGAGATTGAGCGCTACAGCGAGAATTCGGGAGTCGTTGTCGCCGAGCCGAAGCCCGGAGGGCAAAACATCCGCGTTGGTGTGGTTCAGCTCAACGCGAAGGCTGCCACCGTCTCCAATCGGTATCGGAAAGTCCAGCCGTTCATGGGTGATCCGGAGGTCATCAAGGTACCGCAGCGCTTGGCGAGCGAAATAGCCGATTTCAGGATCGTGACGCTTCGCCTCGAGTTCGCTGATAACGACGACGGGAAGTACGATCGCGTGTTCGGCGAACCGGAACATCGCCTTCGGATCGGAGAGCAAAACCGAGGTGTCGAGAACGTAAGTTTTTTCGCCCTGCAGGACCACCTCCCCCGCATCCGTGAACTGCTGTGGCTGTGGCTTGCTGGTCGTGGTCACTGACGACTCCATCCCCGAGCGCAGTGAGCCCGGATCATGTCCGTTGCGGCCAACTCAGGGTCAAAAGCGAACTTGTGTGGCCGCTTCAGTCAGGCGCCATGCCTGATACCGTCACGCTACGTGCCCCGTGCACCAGAGTGCCGCTTCGACACGCGGAAATCAGCGAGTCGTGGTCGAGACGAATCCTTGAAACGCCGCTCTCAGCATGTCAAAAGTTTCTTCTGTCGTACTCACGTGAGGGCTAACGCGCACGTTGGTGTCGCGTACCGTCACCGAAAGCCCGTGGTTGTGCAGCGCCGCCGCCAGCGCGGTGAGGTGGTCGGGATCTGGTCGCAGCACCACGATTCCCGCTCGTTCGCGATCGTCACGCGGTGAAGACACGGGAATGCCAAACTCATCGGCGAACTCGATGACCCGACGGGCATTTTCTTGCACTTTGCGCGCAATCGCGCTCACTCCGACATCCGCGATTTGCTCCAGTGCAGCCGAGAATCGGGACTGCGCGATGGGGCTCGCATTCGTCACCTGAAAAGCACGTGCTCCGCGCGAAGGCGCGGGGACAAACCCCACGGGCACGGGGCCCTCATCGGTCGCATTGAACCCAGAGAGCACTGGCGTGATGCGTTCACGCGCACGCTCAGTCAGACTGAGAAAGCCGGTATCCCACCCCGCGCGAACCCACTTCTGGCCGCCAGACACGACGATATCGGCAAGGGAATAATCCACATCGGCGACGGTGAAGCCCTGGATCGCGTCAACGATCAGAAGCCGATCCCCCATGACTTGCCGGATGCCTTCAAGATCAGCCAGATACCCGGTGCGAAAATCTACCAGGCTCACCGCCACAGCCTTAGTGTCTGCGGTCAGCTGCTGCTTCACCGTACCTGGCGTCACCCGCCCGTAATCAGCCTCGAGCCAGTGCGGCCGGAGTACGCCCAGCGAATCAGCCGCACGAACTGCAGCGAAGGCGGCGCTCGGAAACTCTTGCGCCGACAGCAGAATGCCACCGCTCAGCCCGAACATCACCTGCATGAGCCCCATGCTGGTGTTGGGTTGAAAAACTATCTGAGACTCGTCCACTCCGAGCACGGCGCCAATGGCGCGGCACACTCGACTATCTTCGGACTTCTCCCACCAAGCATCGAGGCTCCCGAATCGTGCTTTACGCAGCAATTCGACGTGCGCGGTTTCCTCCTCAACGACGGCGCGGGCGAGAGGTCCTACCTTGCCGAAGTCAAGGTAGCCTGGCTCCTCGTCAAATTGCAGGGCAAATTCGTCAATCGTCAGCATGTTTTTAGTGTCGCACGCTACAAACAGCGGCTACTGTCCAAACCTACGAACTCGCGTTGCGTAGTCCCGCATGGCACGCAAAAAATCGACCTCTCGCAGATCGGGGCCCAGGGCCTCCACAAAGTAGAACTCACTGTGTGCGCTCTGCCACAGCATGAAGTCGCTGAGGCGCTGCTCTCCAGAGGTGCGAATGACGAGGTCGGGGTCTGGCTGACCACCGGTGTACAGGTGCTCACCAATCAGCTCGGGGGTGAGGATGTCTGCCAGCGCGTCAAGCGACTTACCCTCGAGGGCGTGCTGTCTGACGATGCTGCGCATGGCATCCGCAATTTCACGCCGACCGCCGTAACCCACCGCAAGATTGATGTGCATGCCTGTGTTGCTTTGGGTTCGCGCTTCTGCCGCCGCCAGGCTTGCCGCGAGAGCTTGTGGAAGGTTTTCAGAAGAACCAACATGCTGTACTCGCCAGTTTCTGAAATGCGAAAGCTCATCCGCCAAGTCGGCGATGATTTCAAAAAGCTCACTGAGCTCTGGCTCCGCTCTCCCACCGAGATTGTCGGTCGACAAGAGGTAGAGCGTGGTGACTTTAACCCCGAAGTCGTCGCACCAGATCAGGAACTCACGAAACTTTGCAGCACCAGCTCGGTGGCCCTGCGCGGCACTGTCCATGAAGTTCAGGCGCGCCCACCGGCGATTGCCGTCCAAGATCATCGCTACGTGTTCGGGCGCGGCTAGGCCACTCAGCTCTCGACGCAGCCTCTTCCGATACAGGCCATAGAGAATCCCGCTCGCTTTAGGCCACTCCCGCTTTGCCACACAGCTACGTTAGTGCACATGCGTGCAATGATTCCCAGCATGCCGTTATCGCCGGACTTTAAGCTGGACTTATGACAAAGGACGTTGACCCCTCGGTGGCCGCAGCGGACGCTCAATTCGAGGCACAACTCGACGCTGAGATCGATGCTGAAGTTGAGCTCCCCAATGTTCCTCTCATGGACGCCGCCACTGACCAAGCCGACGTCAAACCGACGTGGCGCGGCTGGATTCATGCCGGCACATTCCCCATCGCCATCGTCCTTGGTGTGATTCTCATCGTGATGGCAGAGGGAGTCGCTGCGAAAGTGAGCTCCGCTGTCTTCGTTCTCAGTTCCCTTCTGCTGTTCGGTGTTTCTGCCCTCTACCACCGAATCAACTGGAGTCTTCCCACAAAGAAACTGTTCAAGCGCCTTGATCACGCGAACATTTTTCTGCTCATCGCGGGCTCCTACACCCCGATTACCGTGCTCGCTCTGCCACACGACAAGGCAATTCTTCTTCTCAGCCTCGTGTGGGGAGGCGCACTTCTCGGAATCGGATTCAGAGTGTTCTGGATTACCGCACCACGCTGGCTCTACGTTCCGCTCTATATTCTTCTCGGCTGGGCCGCGGTCATGTTCATGGTTGACCTCTACAAAGCGAACCCCGCCATGATGATTTTGATCATTGCCGGCGGTCTCTGTTACACGCTTGGCGCTGTTTTTTACGCTCTCAAGCGACCAAACCCGTTCCCTGGCACATTCGGGTTCCACGAGATATTCCACTCGCTCACCCTGCTGGCGTTCCTGTGCCACTGGACGGGCATCTTTCTCATCGCAGTGGCGCCGCCCGCTTTCGTCTAACCCTCGACGCCGGAACCTGACTCGCCACGCTCGGCGACCTCTTCGGCGAGGCGCTCCCGAACTTCTGCGCGGTAGCGAATGCGTCGAATGCGCCGCACCATATCGAAAATGAGCAGGATGACGACAATGACCACGGCTGCCGTGATCGCGAAGCCTTCCCAGCCCGGCGTTACGGAGTTCAGGTCAAAATCTGGTTCTGGCGTTGGTGTGGGGTTCATTCTGGCTCCGCATCTTTCACGATTCCGGCAAAAAGGTCATTCTCGGGGAGGTCGCTTTGCACAAGCGATGACGCCAGTTGGAAGTCTTCAAATGGCCAAACTTCACGTTGAAGATCGTTGGGCCAAAAGAAGAATGTGCTGTCAGGCGACACTTGGCTGGCATGAGATCGCAACGCCTCATCGCGCTGTTCAAAGAACTTCGAGACCTCAATGTGCGTCGTTGCGATATCGGGACGATCGCGCATGCGCGTCATCCAGCCTTCAATTTCGGCAAGCAGCGGAGAATCTGGTTCAGCGGCAGAAAATGCGTCGAGCATCGCCTTGGCTCGGGGCGGATTGAAAATGCGGTCGTAATAAACTTTCTGGATTTGCCAAGCCGGGCCCGCGTGCGGGTAACGTGTTGGGTCAGCCGCCGCAGTCATGGCGTAAATCGAGATTTCGTGGGTGCGAATGTGGTCAGGATGCGGGTAACCGCCAGCCTCGTCATAGGTGATCATCACGTGCGGTCGTACTTCACGAATAATCTTCACGAGTGGCTCGGCAGAGTGCTCGAGTGGGATTAACGCGAACGAGCTGAGGGGGAGCGCTTCTTCCTGCTCTGGCATACCGGAATCCTCGAAGCCGAGCCAGCGGTGCTCGAACCCCAACACAGCCTGAGCGCGCGCCATCTCGATGCGGCGCAAGCCCGCCATATCGCGCTCTGCCATTGCATGTTCACTGAGCCCGGGGTTTTGTACGTCGCCACGCTCTCCACCTGTGCAACTCACGACAACCACACGAGCGCCAGAATTCACATAGTGCGCGTACGTTGCGGCACCCTTACTGGACTCGTCATCAGGGTGCGCATGCACCGCGAGGAGGCGACGGGACACAGGTCTCCTTCGTTTCACGATTAGCCTTGAGGTACCAGACTAATCGGGGAGCATGATGGACGTGAACGCGACAGACACTACCGCAGTGTTGGACGCGCGATATGGGCGCACTCCGCAACGACGCCGAGATCGCATGCTGCTCATTATCGGTGGTGCTGTTTTTGCGGTGGTGCTCATCGCGTGGG
>JBDSUT010000038.1:0-1655 GCA_039927595.1 Terrimesophilobacter sp. | reverse complement strand
CTCGTACAGTTTGTCGCCGCGCTCCTCGTACCCTACGAGCACGCCATCCACCTTGAGTCGACCAGCGTTGACCTGCTCGAGGTGGTTAATGCATCGAAGGAACGTGGACTTTCCTGACCCGCTGGGGCCGACAAGGCACATCACTTCTCCGCGCGGAACCGTCAACGAAATGCTTTTGAGCACCTCGTTACTCCCGAAGCTCTTGGAGACACAGTCGGCGTGCACCATGGGGACATCATTGCCAACAACAGCGGTCATTTGGTGTGCTCCGATCCGTGCGCGTCAACGTTGATTGCGCCGGTGCCTAACGGGATGGCTCCCGTCTCAGTGCCCTTCTTTTCATGACGCGCCTGCCCAACACCGCGCGAGAAACGCTTCTCCAAGAAATACTGCCCGACCATCAGGATGGAGGTGAAGAGCAGGTACCACGCGGAGGCCACCAGCAGCAGTGGGATGGGGTCGAACACTTCGACGGAAATGTCTCGCGCTCGGCCGTAGAGGTCAAAACTGAACGGCACGGCCAACACGAGCGAGGTGGTTTTCAGCATCGAAATCACTTCGTTGCCTGTCGGCGGGATGATGATGCGCATGGCCTGCGGAATAACAACGCGGCGCATCGTCAAAAGCCAGGGCATGCCGAGGGCGGTCGCCGCTTCGTCTTGGCCCTTATCGACCGACATGATGCCGGCGCGCACAATCTCCGCCATGTAGGCGGCCTCATTGAGCGCAAGCCCAATGACGGCAAGCCAGAAGACGTCGATGAAGCCTTTCGTTTCGAGGGAGATCCAGGGTTCGGTGAACGGAATCCCAATGTCGATTGTTTTGTAAATGGTGGCGATGAGGCCCCAAAACGCGAGCTGCACGTAGACGGGTGTTCCGCGGAAAACCCAAAGATAGAGCCAGGCGACGCCTTTGACGACCGGGTTGTCGGAGAGCCGCATCACGGCAAGGGTGATGCCGAGAATGATGGCGATAACCATCGAGTAGACGGTGAGCAGGATGGTGTATCCGGCAGCCTGCGAAATACGTCTATCGAAAATGAATTTGCTGAAGTTGTCCCAGCCGTACGCTTCCCGCTGCGACGCGTCGATGATGAACACGGCCAATGCGGTGATGAGGATGATCGCAAAAACAATGCGCCACGGATGTTTCAGCCGGATGGCCTTGATCGGTGCGGGCCTGTCGGCGCCGTTCGGCGACACCACGGTGGGTGTCGCCGAACGGTCTGAGTTGCTGGAACTCATTGAATTAGCCGGCGGTGGCTGCGTTGATCGTGATCTTCGCGACCGCGCCACTGTAAACGCCCCACTTGTCGAGGATCGTCTTGTAGCTTCCATCGTCGATCATCGACTGGAGTGCTGCCTGGATTGCCTGCACGAGTGGCGAACCCTTCTTCACGGCAATACCGTACGGTGCGGTATCGAAGGAGTCTCCCGCGAGTTCGATCTTGTCACTCTGCAGCGAGACCGCGTACTGGGTGATCGGTGAGTCTGCCGTCATCGCGTCTGCTCGACCGAGCGCAAGAGCGTTGGTTGCCTCATCCTGCTTCTCGAACTTGAGGATATCGATGGCCGCCTTGCCTGCATCCGTGCACGCCTTCGACTTGGCCGGCAGTTCGTCGGTCTCTTCGTAAGTGGTTGCCTGCACGGCAACGG
>JBDSUT010000037.1:0-9180 GCA_039927595.1 Terrimesophilobacter sp. | reverse complement strand
TGTACGCCGGATCCATCGCACCGGGTTGGGTCAAGCTCTCGGACGGCACCGAAAAAGAGGTCACCATTATTGACTCGTTCGAAGCAGTGGGTGCAGTCAAGGCGGGAACAATGTCCGCCCTAGATGCCCACCGCATTGAGTGCGCGATTGCCCCCGGTGAAGGTGCCTGTGGAGGCATGTACACGGCAAACACCATGGCGAGCGTCGCTGAGGCGCTTGGCATGAGCCTGCCTGGCTCCGCTGCGCCACCCGCAGCTGACCGTCGACGCGACTACTTCGCGCACCGCTCAGGCGAAGCCGTCGTCAATATGCTGCGCCTGGGAATTACGGCCAGGGATATCCTCACCAAGAAAGCGTTCGAGAATGCGATCGCGGTCGCCATGGCTTTTGGCGGCTCAACGAACGTCGTGCTGCACCTCTTGGCGATTGCCCGTGAGGCAGAGGTTGACCTCACCCTCGCCGACTTCAACCGCATCGGCGACAAAACTCCGCACATTGGTGACCTCAAACCGTTCGGCAAATACGTCATGAACGATGTCGATCGTCACGGCGGTGTTCCTGTCGTCATGAAGGCGCTGCTGGATGCCGGACTCATCCACGGTGATGCGCTCACCGTGACTGGCAAAACCGTTGCCGAAAACCTCGCAGAGATCAAACCTGAACCGCTCGACGGCGAAGTGATCCGCACGCTCGACAACCCCATCCACGCCACCGGCGGCATCACGATTCTGCACGGCTCCTTCGCGCCAGACGGAGCAGTCGTCAAGACCGCGGGATTCGACCTTGACGTCTTCGAAGGCCCCGCGCGCGTGTTCGAGCGTGAGCGTGCCGCGATGGACGCGCTCACTGACGGGCAGATCAACAAAGGTGATGTCATCGTCATCCGCTACGAGTGCCCCAAGGGCGGGCCAGGAATGCGCGAGATGCTCGCCATCACCGCCGCCATCAAGGGCGCTGGCCTCGGCAAAGATGTATTACTCTTGACGGACGGCAGATTCTCAGGCGGCACAACCGGCCTGTGCATCGGCCACATAGCTCCCGAAGCAGTGGATGCAGGACCCATCGCTTTCGTGCGCGATGGTGATCTGATACGGGTCGATATCGCAGCTCGCGCGCTCGACCTACTTGTCGAGCCTTCCGAGCTTGAGGCCCGCCGGGACGGTTGGGAACCTCTTCCCCCTCGCTACACTCGTGGCGTTCTCGCAAAATATTCGAAACTCGTGCACTCCGCCGCCGAAGGTGCGATCACCGGCTAGGCGCACGCCCGCGCCGAGTCGACTTCCACACCCCGTCCATCACTAAGGAAACGCAACTCATGCCCACGGAAGCCAAGCCCGTGCCACCCCCCGCTAAGCAAGCCACCCCGTCCTCGACGAAGAAGCCCTCGACGAATTCCCTTAAGCCAGACATTCTTACCGGTTCCGGTGCGATTCTCCGATCCCTTGAGAAGCTTGGCGTCACGGATGTCTTCGGCCTTCCCGGCGGCGCAATTATGCCGTTCTACGACGAGTTGATGGAGTCGACCACGATCCGCCACATCCTCGTGCGCCACGAACAAGGTGCAGGGCACGCGGCAGAAGGTTACGCATCGTCCACGGGCAAAGTGGGTGTCGCCATCGCGACCAGTGGGCCAGGCGCAACAAACCTGGTGACCGCCATCGCAGACGCCCACATGGACTCTGTGCCGCTACTTGCGATCACCGGCCAAGTGTTTTCGACATCCATGGGAACGGATGCCTTCCAAGAAGTCGACATTGTTGGCATCACCATGCCCATCACGAAGCACTCCTTTCTTGTCACACGCCCAGAAGACATACCGGCGACCATCGCGGCCGCGTACCACATCGCCTCAACCGGCCGCCCCGGCCCAGTCCTCGTGGACGTCACGAAGGATGCCCAGCAGAAGAGCGCGCCCTTTATCTGGCCGCCCACGATTGATCTCCCCGGCTACCGGCCCGTAACGAAAGCCCACGGTAAGCAGGTGTTGGCTGCGGCAGAACTCATCGCCGAAGCGAAGCGCCCCGTCTTTTACGTGGGAGGAGGCGTCATCCGTGCCGAGGCGTCGAAAGAACTTCTGGCGCTCGCAAACCTGAGCGGTGTTCCCGTCGTGACAACGCTCATGGCGCGGGGAGCGTTCCCCGACTCCCATCAGCAGCATCTCGGCATGCCGGGAATGCACGGCACAGTTCCCGCGGTGCTCGCGCTTCAAGAAGCAGACGTACTCGTGGCGCTGGGTGCGCGATTCGATGACCGTGTGACGGGTAAGCCGAGCGAATTTGCCCCCGATGCGACAGTCATACATGTTGACGTCGACCCCGCCGAAATCTCCAAAATCCGCATCGCAGATATTCCTATCGTCGGCGATGCCAAGGAGGTCATCGCCGAACTCACTACCGCGTACACGGATGTGCTCAAGAAGTCGAAGCCTGACTTTACGCAGTGGTGGACTAGGTTGAACGAACTCCGCACCCGCTTTCCGCTCGGGTACACAGAGCCAGAAGACGGGCTACTGTCACCGCAATACGTGATCGAGCGCATCGGTGCCATCACCGGCCCAGAAGCGATCTACGCCGCCGGGGTGGGCCAGCACCAGATGTGGGCTGCCCAGTACATCAAATACGAGCGACCCAACTCCTGGCTCAACTCGGGGGGTGCCGGAACGATGGGATACGGGGTGCCCGCCGCGATGGGCGCGAAAGTTGCCAACCCTGATCGCATCGTCTGGGCGGTCGACGGTGACGGATGCTTCCAAATGACCAATCAGGAGCTCGCCACCTGCACCATCAACAACATCCCGATCAAAGTCGCGGTCATCAACAACTCGTCCCTCGGCATGGTGCGCCAGTGGCAAACCCTCTTCTACAACGGTCGCCACTCCTTCACCGATTTGAACACCGGTCACGACACCATCATGATTCCCGACTTCGTGAAGCTCGCAGAGGCGTACGGCGCACTGGGCATCCGGGTCACCAAGAAAGAAGAAGTGGATGCCGCCATCAAGCTGGCCAACGAAACCAACGACCGGCCCGTGGTCATCGACTTCATTGTGAGCGCCGACGCCATGGTGTGGCCAATGGTGCCGCAAGGCGTCGGAAACTCCAGCGTGCAGTACGCGCGAGAGAAAGCCCCCGAATGGGAGGAGGACTGACCATGAGCCACGTACTCTCCATGCTCGTTGAAGATAAGCCCGGCCTCCTCACCCGCGTTGCCGGGTTGTTTGCACGACGCGGATTCAACATCGAGTCCCTCGCCGTCGGCAAGAGTGAGATCCCTGGACTCTCGCGCATCACCGTTGTGGTGGACGTCGAGCAAGGCCCGCTTGAGCAAGTCACCAAACAACTCAACAAACTAATTAACGTCATCAAAATTGTTGAGCTGGACCCCAGTCAGACGGTCGAGCGCGAACACCTGCTCATCAAGGTGAAAGTCGACAACACGACGCGCAGCCAAATACTCGAAGCCACCAACCTGTTTCGCGCGCGCATCGTCGATGTCTCACCAGATGCACTCGTGGTCGAAGTCACCGGCGACACCGCAAAAACGCAAGCACTTCTGCGAGTACTTGAACCCTACGGGATCAAGGAAATCGCGCAATCTGGGCTCCTGGCCATCGGCCGAGGCTCGAAAAGCATTACCGACCGTGTACACAAAAACTAAAGGAGCACACCCCATGGCCGAGATCTTCTACGACAACGACGCAGACATGTCCATCATTCAGGGCCGCAAAGTGGCCGTCATTGGCTACGGTTCGCAAGGCCACGCCCACGCACTCAACCTGCGCGACTCAGGCGCAGAAGTCGTCATAGGCCTGAAAGCAGACTCGAAGTCGAAGCAAAAAGCCGAAGAAGCAGGCTTCACCGTGCTCCCCTCCGCGGAGGCCGCGAAATGGGCGAACGTCATCGTCATCCTCGCCCCCGACCAGCACCAGCGAGGACTGTTCGCAGCCGACATCAAGGACAACCTCGATGCGGGTGACGCCCTCGTCTTCGGACACGGCTTCAACATCCGATTCGGATACATTGAGGTGCCAGAAGGTGTCGACGTCATCATGGTTGCACCGAAAGGCCCCGGTCATGTCGTGCGTCGCGAGTTTGAAGCGGGTCGCGGTGTTCCCGTCATCGTCGCCGTGGAGAACGACGCAACAGGCAAGGCATGGCCGCTCGTGCTCAGCTACGCAAAAGCCATCGGTGGGCTTCGCGCCGGCGGCATCAAAACCACCTTCACCGAGGAGACCGAAACGGACCTGTTCGGCGAGCAAGCGGTGCTGTGTGGCGGAGTATCCCAACTCGTACAATACGGCTTCGAAACCCTCACCGAAGCCGGCTACCAGCCAGAAGTCGCCTACTTCGAGGTGCTGCACGAACTGAAACTCATCGTCGACCTCATGAACGAAGGCGGAATTGCGAAACAACGTTGGAGTGTCTCCGACACCGCCGAGTACGGTGACTACGTCTCCGGACCGCGCGTCATCGACGAGCACGTAAAAGAGAACATGAAAGGCGTGCTCGCCGACATCCAATCCGGTGCGTTCGCTGAACGATTCATTGGCGACCAAGACGCCGGAGCCCCAGAATTCAACGCGCTACGCGCCAAGGGCGAGATTCACCCCATCGAAGCAACCGGCCGTGAACTACGCAAGCTCTTTGCCTGGGCACAGAAGGATGACGACTACACGGAAGGCACCGCTGCGCGCTGACCTTCCGTGCAGTCGTCTTTGACGACGCTGTGTTGGTTCTGTGCCCGCCGTGGGCGGGCGCAGGGGATGGCACCGCTGCGCGCTGACGATAGTATTTGAGCATGGCCGCTGATCGTGATGAGGAAGCACTGAGTTGGTCAGGTGAAACTGATTCGACGCACGTCGCCGCGCCCGCGCCCGCTACCCGACAGCTAGCGGGCGACCTCGACGAGAGGGCGGCGGCGGCAAACCCTGTTTTTCTTGTCGTGATGGGTATCCTCGCCGGTGTGTACCTGCTGTACGCGATCGGTTGGGGCATTCATGCGTTCACGGCTCCGGCGCGAGCGGCCGGGGTGTTCCCGGTGATCATGTACCAGTTGGGGGAATTCTTCTCCATCGCGAGCCCGTTCTTGTGGGCGATCGCAGTTTGGCTCCTCACCAAGAAAGCAGGATGGCGTTTGCTGTGCCTGTTTGTTGGCGTGCTGTTACTCGCACCGTGGCCGTTCGTCCTCGGATTGTAGGGAGAAAGACGAATGGCGAAAGAGAGAACTCCCGCACCGGGGCCGGCCACGGTCGACGCGGTTCCGTCAGCCAGTGGCACTGCGCTGAGGAGCGAGCGAAAACCCCTTCAGTGGGCACAGTGGTTTCGCGTCACGGTGATCGTGCTTTTCGGATTGCTTTATGTCTGGGATCTGTTCGAGGCCGTGTCTAACTTGTTCGGAAAACTTGCGGAGCTCGCGAGCGTTAACGAGGTGAGGGCACTCAATGGGTTTGCACCCATTGACACCCCGTGGGCATTCATGATTGTGAACCTTCTGCTGCCGGTGGTCGTCTTCGCGTTAGCAGTCGTTATTGCCCGCAAGAGGAACGTGGGAATCCTGGCCATGGTGCTGCTTGCCGGGTTGGGTGTTGTTGGGGCGATCAGCTTAAGTCTCACCGCTTTCGTTTTGCAGATGACCTAAGTCGCGTCGCACGATTCACGACAGAACTGCCCCGAGAACAAGGAGCAGGATCAGCACGACTTGGGCGATCGTGCGAGGGATCAGGGGAAACGCTGCGCGACCGAACCGCTCTTTGTGCGCGGCAGCGTAAACATTCGCGGGGAACACGGCGACAAGAAAGATGATGAGGCAGATTGTGGCGGCAACAGTGGTGGCCGGAACAAGCAACCCGATACCGCCAGCGATCTCACACAGCCCGGTGAAGATTACCAAGTTGAGTGGGCTCAGCACACCACCCCATCGCAGTGTCGGTGGAATCATCGCGGCCATGGTGCGCTGAAAAGAAGGCAGAAAGTGCGTGACACCCATACCGATGAATGCGACGGCCAGGAGTGCCCGCACGACAATTCCGACGACGTCCAACGTAACAAGTTCCATCCACCTATTGTGCGCCAAGTAGGCTGGTCACAAATCTGGCGCCTCAGGGTCGCGGCGCACACTCTTCACTGCGCCACTAAAGGATTCTCACCGTGTCACAACCAGTAGTCATCATTGCCGAAGAACTCTCTCCCGCGACAGTGGACGCTTTGGGACCGGATTTCGACATCCGCATGGTGGATGGCACGGACCGCGTCGCACTGCTTGCCGCGCTGCCAGAGGCGAAGGCGATCCTCATCCGATCTGGCACGCAGATGGATGCTGAGGCGATTCGCGCCGCCAAAAACCTCACGGTGATTGCCCGTGCCGGTGTCGGACTCGACAACGTCGACGTGAAGGCGGCCACGGAGGCCGGTGTCATGGTCGTGAATGCTCCGACCTCGAACGTGGTTTCTGCCGCCGAGCTTGCCATCGGGCACCTGCTCTCGCTGGCAAGGTTCATACCGGAGGCGAACCGATCCGCCAAGGCGGGGGAGTGGAAGCGGTCGGCATTCACTGGTGCAGAACTGTTTGAGAAGACGATCGGAATCATCGGTCTTGGGCGCATTGGAACGCTTGTTGCACAGCGCCTCGCCGCGTTTGACGCCACGATTATTGCTTACGACCCGTACGTCACTCCGACGAGAGCCCAGCAACTCGGTGTGCAGATGGCGAGCCTAGACGAGGTCATGGAGCGCGCTGATTTCATCACCATCCACATCCCGCGCACTCCGGAGACGACAGGGCTGATTGGTGCCGAGCAGTTCGCGAAAGCGAAACCTTCGTTGCGGATTGTGAATTGCAGCCGTGGCGGCATCATTGACGAGGATGCCCTCGTGGAGGCGCTGCGGGCGAAACGAATTGCGGGTGCGGGGTTAGACGTGTTCGTTAATGAGCCCCCGACAGGTTCGCCGCTTCTGTCACTCGAGAACATCATCTTGACCCCGCACCTTGGCGCATCCACTGATGAAGCGCAAGAGAAGGCGGGGGTCGCTGTTGCGCGATCTGTGCGACTCGCTCTTGATGGTGACCTCGTGCCGGATGCCGTGAACGTGGCTGGCGGCATCATTGACAAGAGCGTGCGCCCGGGCATCCCGCTCATGGAAAAGCTTGGTCAGATATTTGGCGGACTCGCGGAGAGCCCGGTGACCAGTATCGACGTTGAAGTGCGCGGTGAGATCGCTGAGTTTGACGTGAAAGTGTTGAAGCTCGCGGCACTCAAAGGCTATTTTGCGAACATCGTGAACGATTCTGTTTCGTACGTGAACGCGCCGCTGCGCGCCGAACAGCGTGGGATCTCCGTGCGACTCATCACCGACCCGGTGAGCGACGAATATCGTAATCTGCTGACTATTCGCGGAGGTCTGGCCAACGGCACCCAGGTGTCAGTTTCGGGCACGCTCACCGGCACGAAGCTCATCGAAAAAATCGTGGAGATCAACGGTTACGACGTTGAGGTGCCGGTTGCCAGCCACCTCGTGGTCATGGTGTACAAGGATCGACCCGGCATTGTCGCGATTTTCGGTCGCGAGTTTGGTGAGGCTGGCATCAACATCGCTGGAATGCAGGTGAGCCGCCGAGCCGCCGGTGGTGAGGCGCTCAGTGTGCTCACCATTGATTCGCCGGCGTCAGAGGGCCTGCTCGAGAAGGTGCGCAATGCTATTGATGCGCAAGTGGTGCGAGAGATCAACATCAGCGGATAGCCTCCCGCGACAGCGCGCCCGCCCACACTTGCTCAGAAGACGAAACGGGCTCAGGGCCCGCAACTCGCTGAGACCACGCAGTAACGGCCCGGAGGCAGTGCCTCCGGGCCGTTACTGTCGCACGCAGATTAGCTGCGCGCATGAAGTTTTCGTTCTAGATCATCGGGTCGACGTTGTTGCTGTCGGTCCGAGTCTCACGCTGGGTGACGGTCTCTTGGCCGTTACCAACGTGACGCACCGTTTCGACACTGGAGCGCTTGCGCAAAACAAGAACCAGCGAAATGAGAAAGATAACAACACCGGCCGCCATCAGGATGTACCCGATCAAGTCGAGATTTACCCAGGCGTTCTCAAGATTTACTGCGAACGTCATGATGGCTCCGATCACAACCAGAGCTATTCCGCTTCCAATTCCCATGGTTTTCAATCCTTTCCTTAGACCCCACTTTCTCGGTGACGCATGTTAACTACCTGTATGTAACCTGTATTAAACCTGAGTGTGATTGCCCGATAGGCTCCTGACTGTGAAGCGTCTCTTGGCGGCGGTGGCTGCTTTTGCTGCGGGAATGATGCCGCTCGCTCTGCTTTCGGTATCGGATGCTGCGTTCGCAACATCAACGACTGTTGCCCACCAAGACATCCGCGGCGCTGCCGCTGGAGTGAACGACTTCGAGTTCGAGTCCTTCACCGCCGACTACTATCTCGCGCGCGACACGCAAGGCCATGCCACCCTCACGACGGTGGAAACATTTGTGGCGATCTACCCGAGCTTTGATCAAAACCGGGGCATGATCCGCGCTATCCCCAACGACTACGACGGAGTGCCACAGGAGACTCGCGTGGTGTCCGTCGAGGACGAGAATGGTGAACCCGTGCCCTACACCGTGGAGATCTACAACGGCTTCACGGAGCTAGCGCTTGGAACGGAAGACTACATTCACGGCAGAACCACCTACACGATCACGTACACGAACGAGAATGTTGTTCGCGCGTTTGCCGACTCCGGCAACGACGAGTTCTATACGGATACCAATGGCACGGGCTTCGACCAGTCGTTCGGCACGGTCACTGCGCGGGTGCACATCGATCCTGAGCTCACCGAGTTCCTCACCGGTAGTGCCGCCTGCTACCAGGGCGTTCAAGGTTCGGCGGCACAGTGCACGATGACGGATGCTGTCGACGAGAGCGGACGCACCTTCACCGCAACGGTGCCCACGCTTGGCCCCAGAGAGAATCTTTCCCTTGCGATCGAATTTGTGGGCGGGACCTTCGTTCAGGTGCCCCCCGACACCAACTACACCGAACCCTGGGCCCCCAGCGGTCCGCGACCATTGTGGATCGACGTGGGTGGGATCCTTATCGGGCTCTTTACGGTGATGGGTTCGGCGTTCACCATCGTTAGGCGTTTTCTCAAGCCCAAGGCGTCACGGGGCCGCGGCATCAT
>JBDSUT010000036.1:0-9258 GCA_039927595.1 Terrimesophilobacter sp. | reverse complement strand
CAGTTCCAGATCAACCACAGCGGTCGGTTATCGCGTTGATTTTTCAGGATTGGATGTTGGCACCGAATCCCGTCTAAACGATCAGTCGCCACATCATAGAATCTTTCTGAATTCCCAACAAGCGGGGGTGTCGAAGAAGGATGCTCATCTGTGGGGTTTCGAGTTGTTGCGCCACGTGGGAGCGCCTGAGTCCGGTGAATCCGCCCACCGGCGGGACATTTCATCCTCACCGCTGGCGGATGGTGGACGAGTGCTTCACGTTGGTTCCTCCACTAGGTGTCGCCACGGGGGGAGTCGACAAGCGCCGATCTCGGCGGGCGTAAGGGGATCATCGTGCCCGTCACAAAGCTCGATTACCTTCGCGTTATCGATTCGGTCGGAGCGACCGTGATGTTCGGCCTCTGGGGCTGCCATACTCACCCCGGTACCTTGAGGTACAGCCCACTCGCCGAGGGGTGTTTCGAGCCCGTGGCCGCGCTCGCAGCACGCGCCACAGCGAACCTCCTTGCGGCGGTGCGGATGGGAGTGCCTTCGGATGTGACGTGGGAGTAAGCGAGCCCAAGGCGGTCTCACCGACGCTCGGCTCCGTCGAGGAAGAAATTGGCAAGGTCGCTATCTTGGCCAGTATCGCAGAGATAATCCACATTTCCCCGGTCACGAGCATGACTACGAAGGAGTGGCATTCTGTCGTCACCTTGAACATGACCGGCACCTTCCTCGTGAGCAGGGAAGTGAGCGCCGGCATGACGGCCCGCGGGTATGGGCGGATCTTAAATGTCTCGTCAGGATCCGCTCACGGTTCTACACTTGGCTAGGCCAACTACTCTGCGGCAAAAGCCTCAGTCATCGGTCTAACACGCACTCTGGCTTTGTAATCGGGTCCGAACGGGACCACCGCTAATGTTGTTGCCCCCGGTGCGATCCGCAGCGACATGACCCTAGCCACGGCAACCCAGATCGGACAGAGTTGCGACGAATACGAGAACCATATCGACGACGCGCGCTTCGTGTGCGGGGCGGTAATGCCCGTCACGGGCGACAGCATCGGGTGGTAGCGTGCATCCGACCGGTGCGAAAGACTACATTTCCGAACCAACAGAAAGTGATGCAATGAGCCAGATTACCGAACTTGTTGACGAAATGGCCATTCGCGGCCTCTCGCATCGATACGCAATGGCGCTGGACTCAAACGATTTAGAGGCATGGCGGGCCCTGTTTTCAGAGGACATTGTCGTCGAAAGTGGAACTTCGGCGCCACGTGGGCTGGCAGAAGTCTTGCGGATTCCGGAGATCCAACTCCAGCGCTACAAAAAGACGCTGCACTCCGTCACCACGCAGCAGGTCCATCTTGACGGTGACACGGCTTCAGGCGAGGTGTATTGCACCGCGTACCATATCTACGAGGACTTCCACCAGGGCGGCCGGCTTTCGTTTGACCTTAGCCACAACTTCCTCATTCGTTACGACGATAACTACGTGCGCAACGACGGCCGCTGGGTGTTCGCGAGACGACGCATTATCACGGAGGCGCGCTTCGTGCACCAGATCATCCCCAGTGCGACCTAACCTGTTCCAGTAGTTAGGTATCGCCGACAAGGCTCATCGACCGCGGGGCGCATGCGGTCTGCGAAGTCTGCGGCATTGAGGCGTTCCTGAGTTCGCTCCGCGGGCCCCGATTTATCCAAATTTGCGATGTAGCTGCCAATAGCCTGCATTCACTAATCGTCAACCTCATCGTCGAGGCCGACCGATGCGCTTTCACCGGCATTGGCAAGCACACAGTTGAGCGCGTTTTCACGTGAATCATCGGCCGCCCGCGTGCTTTCTCTAAGCCGATCTGGGCTCTTGCAAATAACCTGCTATCGTTTCGTAATGCGCGCTGTGGCTGCTTCGGGAGACCCGTTTGAGGCCATCTATGGCTATTCGAGGGCGATTCGCGTTGGTGATCACGTGCACGTCTCGGGAACGTCTGCACAACCGCCGTTCATCGAAGGCTGCGATTCCTACATTCAAGCCAAGAATGCTTTAAAAATAATCGAAAAAGCGCTTGAAGACGTTGGTGCAAACCTCGCTGCAGTCGTGCGCACTGTCGCCTACGTCACCGATATCGCCGACATACCTCTTGTGGCTCGAGCCCACCTCGAAGCTTTTGAGAAGATAAGACCGGCATCGACTATCGTTGAGGTTTCTGCACTCGACGATCCCGCACGCACTGTTGAGATCGAGGCTTACGCTATCTGCTCGTCACCTCAGGAAGACAGCGCCTAGCGCGGGTCCACCAGCGAATCCCTTAGGACCTCTGGTCTCCCGCACGAGGCGACAGAGAGGATGCCCAGCTTCGTTCTCGTTCCTATCGACATTGTGATCGGTGGAGATAGTGAAGAGCTCCGGCACGATGTGAGTGCCTCTAATCACATCGTTCCTGAGCCACAGCGATGACAGATTAAGGCACCCGATACAGATCAGGCGTCCTCGCGGTTGCCCTGGGTGAGATCAAACATGTTTGGGCCCCACCATGCCGGCATCCGAGCGCAACGAACTTCAGAGTGAGTTCACAACCTCAGTGGAAACTACAGGCGCTGGTTTTCGCTAGGTTGGTGGCGAATCACCGCCTTCCTGCCAATATGGGAAGCTTCACCGTTGGTCAAATTGAGCTCATTGCCACGACACAACTGCGGGGCGAGGGTTGGCCGCATCGGCGCGAGCCACTTCCCGGCAGGCGCCCGCGACACCCGCGCACTTTCTTCTTTGTTACAGCTTGCAGCTGCTTCATCATCAACCCCGTAGAAACAGGCGTAGTCGACCCGGACGCCGACAGGTCAGATCGTATTCTCGACTAGGAGTCACTGAAGAGTCGGTACCTTCGACATGTTAAGCAGCCCTCTAAGGGATGCTGTTCCCGAACTTCGCGCGGTTGTACTGCCACGCCCACTCAAGCTCGCCGCCGAGTTCTGCAGCTGCACGGAGGGCAAAATGAGGTTCGCGCAGGAACTGTCGTGCAACGAAGACGACATCCGTGTCACCGGTCACGATCGCAGATTCCGCTTGTTGAGGGGTGGTGATGAGACCTGCGACGCCGACGGGAATATCAACTTCTGAGCGAATTCTGCGCGCCAGCGGTTGCTGATAGCCGGGTCCGGAGAGGATGTGTTGTTCTGGACTATTGCCACCGGAGGAGACGCTGATGAGATCCACGCCTGACAAGCCGCGGATCACCTCAATGGTGTCCTCAACCGTGACGCCTCCCGGAACCCACTCAATTGCGGAGAGGCGGACGACGAGGGGCATATCGACGGGGATGACCTGGCGCACAGCGTCGACCACTTCGATAAGGATGCGCGCACGACCCACACCGTCTCTGCCGTACTCGTCGGTCCTGGTGTTCGACGTTGGCGAGAGGAACTGACCTAAGAGGTAACCGTGCGCGGCATGAATTTCGACGAGGTCGAAACCAGCTTCCACTGCACGGCGCGCCGAGTCCCGATAATCGTGAACAACCTTCGCGATACCTTCACGATCGAGAGCAGCCGGAACTGCGAACGGGGCGAAGGGCAGGGTTGTGGGACCAACAGTTTTCCAGCCCCCCTCAGCGGGTGGAACATAGCCGCGCCCGCGCGATGGCGGGTACGTCGAAGCTTTGCGTCCAGCATGTGAGAGCTGCATGCCGATCAGCGAGTCCATTCCGTGAACAAAATCAACGACCCGGCGCCATGCCTTCGTGTGCCCTTCGTTCCACAGCCCAGCATCGTCGGGCGAAATTCGTCCTTCCGGTGAAACCGCGGTTGCCTCGGTCATGATGAGGCCTGCTCTGCCGATTGCGAAAGTTCCGTAATGCACCATATGCCAGTCATCCGGGTGACCATCCACCGACGAATACATGCACATGGGAGCAACCCAAAGACGATGGGGAACGGTAAGGCCGTTTATCGTGATGGGCTCAAACAGTTGAGACAATGGCTGTGCCATATGACAATCCTTTCGATGGAACACTTTGTGAGAAATCGGTGACGCCCCGGTGGGAATAATCCACTAACCGCTTTGGTCACCGCTCTTGTTCACAGCGAGCCCTGCGCCACGTTGTCGATCAACGACCATGCCGTCACACACCCACGTCACGCACGCGCGCGTGTTGGGAACTCCGTCGACAGTCATCACGCAGTCGAAACAGACTCCCATACCGCAAAAATAGCCCCGCGGCTCACCAGATTCGTGTTCACGCAATTCGTTTTCGCCGCCCGCCATGATTGCGGCCGCGATGCTCTCACCCTCGAAAGCACTCAAAACGACACCATCCACGATGATGCTCACGGGCGCACCCCGCTCCATGCCGTGTCCGGCAACGCGTCCCGAGCTCACGCTTGCACCGCAGAACCCGCCAACAGGCCCTCTTCAACGAGAACTGCTCGGAGACTGGCCAACGCTGTGGGATCAGTTACGGGCAGTCGTGGCCGACGCACATGTCCGGCAGGCTGATCAAGCATATGCATCAGTGCTTTCAGTTGAGATTGGTATCCGCCATAAATGCCAGCCCATCCACCTGGCAACCAGAGCTTCGGGAAGATTCGGTCTTGGATCTGCGCGTAACGTTCCATGGGCTCGAAGTCGCCTGCCCAGTAGTTCTCCCAGAACGCGGGATCTAGAGCGCCATAAAGGGAACCACCCCCAACCGTGCCGTCTCCGCCTTCCGAGCGAAGCACCTCCACGCCTCGGGCAGACATGTATGGACCAAACACGCGCACACGGTCTCGAACACGACGCGACGTCTCGAAAAACTGGTCCGCGTTCGGTGTGCTGTCCTTGAGTGCAACCACCGAATCGATATTTGCGAGCCGATCCGCAAGATTCGTGTCAATGTCAACGCCTGTCCCGTGCGGCCAGTTGTAGACGACAATGGGTCCTTTGACCGCATCGCTGACATCCTCGTACCACGCAACAACTTCATGGGGGAAAAGCTTGATGTAGGGAGGAGGCGACACGAGAACACCATCGGCTCCCGCAGCCAGCGCGTGGTGCGCCAAATCTTGAACGTTTTCTGCCGTGTTTGTGGTGCAGCCAATAAGCACGTGCATTCTGCCGTTCGCTGCAGCTACCGCTGTCTCAGCCACTGCCTTTCGCTCGTCCACGCTCTGCGAGAACCACTCACCGCACGTACCATTTACCGCGATACCGTGCATCCCGCGCGCGGCGTATTGCGCGATCAAATCATGAAGCGTGTCAGTATCGAGCTCGCCCGACTCCGTAAAAGGGGTCACTACCGCGGGAAAGTATCCAGCCCAATCGACATCGTCACGATTCATTTCGAGGCTCCTCATTCGTAAAGTAAAAACACTGTGCGCAGTAGTTCATGCCACAAGCCCCTAGGCTATGCGGTCCAGCGAAAAGCGCTCCGGGAACGGAGAGGAGAGCGCGCGCTCATCCAGGATTTGTTCAGACAACTGATACGCATAAGTAGGTGAAAAGGTAAACCCGGTTGTCGCGACGCAGGCGTAGAATCCGGGCACGATGAGCGATTCGCCCACCACGGGCGACTTATCATTGGTGAAGGCAATCACCCCAGACCAAGTGCGTACGATTCTCACATCTTCAAGCGCCGGAATCACGTCGAGCGCAACATTGAGGTTTCCCGCTGCGCTCTGCCAATGAGTCGGATACCTGATCGGATACGCAGTGGCCCCAGTGGGCCAGCCGCCGCCAACAATGAAAGTACCTTCGGTGGTCTGTTTCAGTGTGAGCCTGCGACCAATATGCTGCACCATCGATGGCAGTAAGGACGGCCTCGCTTCGGTGACATTGACGTGCAGCCCCTCGCGTCTAATCGGAAATTTCAAACCCACCATTTCGGCGAGATCACCAGCCCAAGCTGCAGCGCAATTCACCACACGGCGGGCATAGAAGACGCCCTTCGTTGTGCGCACCGTGAACCGTCGTGCTGTGGATGACTCATCCACCTCAATTCCCAAAACCTCGACATGCGTCAGAATCTTGCCCCCGGCTTCAGCCGCGCGTTGCGCATAAAGTGGTGCCGTGATGAGTGGGTTTGCGTGCCCCTCCAACCCGCAATACGTAGCGCCCAATATGCGATCTGAAAAATACGGGGCCCTATTCCTCAACTCGGACTTCGTCAGCACCTCGGTCTCTATGCCCGCCTCACGCTCCAGAAGTTGTTTTTCCCGGAGAACCTGCAGTTGTTCAGGGGTTTCGGCCACCATCCAACCGCCGGTTTGATGAAGTCCGATGTCCGCGCCGAGTTCCGCACTCAAACCCTTCCAAAGCTCGTATGCGCGAACACTGTCTCTCGCGTCACCCAGCAAGCGATCCTTGTCTGCACCGGTGCCTTCTCCCGAAAGTTGATGGATCGCGAGCTGGAAGTGAAAGCTCCCTGCATTTGTGCCCGACGCCTCACGGTTGAGCTCGCCTCGCTCTAGCAGCGTGACATCGACACCCTCCTTCGCGAGGTAGTAGGCAACAGCGGTACCGGCAATTCCCCCGCCAATCACCAACACGTCGGTTTCTTCACTTGTGCCCTGCATTTCGTTCATCACATCAGCGGGCACCAAGTCGGTACGTTTGGGCTCGACGGGTGTCACATCACTTGCGTCAAAAAGCCCCGGATCCACCAGCTGAGGACTCGCAATCGCTCCGATCGACGTCGGTCGCACAGGCATGCGAGGAGTCGCCGGCTCCACTTCAACAATCGCCACTCCTCGCTTCTTTGCAACTAATGAAGAAATGTGGCGACTACACATGCGCCCCTGGCACAGCCCCATACCCGCACGGGTGAGGCCTTTCACGGCGCTGACATCGGGCGCTACCTCGATCGCTCGTTCCAGGTCAGCCAGTTTCGTTCCCTCGCAGCGGCACACCGTGGTGTCCTCGGTGGCGAGCTCGAAAATTCCGTCACCGATTTTGTACATGCGCTCGGTCGCCGACGTCAGCGCACGGCGCTGCCCAATTCGTTTCACAAGTTTTGACGCACGACTTCCTGATTCGTAGGGTGAAAGTGCGTTCACGTCGGTCGCAACCGCGAGGCCAGCAAGTCGCCCCTCATCGGCGGCGACCGCAGAGCCTTCAACTCCCGCACCGTCGCCGGCGGAATAAATTCCAGAAACACTTGTGCGGCACCACTCGTCCCGGCGCACAACAGGTCCGCCAAGATCTTCGTTGCTGTCAAACTCACAACCGACGAGTCGCAACAATTCGGTCGACGGCGCGAAACCATAGCCAAGGCATAAGACGTCAGCGCTGATGGTCTCCTCAGTACCGGGAACGACCCGCCAGTCTCCGTCAACTTCTGCATGAACGACTCGTTCTACGCGCCCCGTGCCCTCCGCACGCACCACAATGCGTCGGTATTTCAGGGGGATCTTGTGTGCCAACAATGCAGTTCGATACTTCGCGGCATCAACGAGAAGCCCAAAATTACCGGGCGCGGCCATGCCGACTCTGGCGATATCCGCTATGGCGGGCGCTGGTCCGGACTCAAGCGCGGTCACGATGTTCGCGCCGAATCCGGCAAGTTGAGCGGGGAAAGCTAGTGCAACCGGTCCAGAACCCGCAAACACAATTCTCTCGCCAGGGATAAGCGCCTGTGTCTTGGCTAGAGTCTGCAACCCGCCAGCGGTTATGACTCCAGGTAGCGTCCAGCCTGGAAACACAACTGGCCGGTCATGTGCACCCGCCGCAATGATCACTTGGCCTGAATGAAATTGTTCGACGCGGTGCCCATCGCGTTGCACCATTGTGGTCCAACCATGCTGGGACGCCTCAAGATGAACAACACTCGCGCGGAGCACGATCTCCGCCCCGCTCCCTTCCGCTTCGTCAATCAGACGGCGACCAGCGAGATATTGCTTCCCCATAGCTTGAGAATTGGTCACCCGCATTCCGGGGCCAGGCTGTTTATATACTTGGCCCCCGAGAGTCGGCCGTTCGTCGATGAGCGCGACTTTCAGTCCTGCGGCGGCTGTGGTTGATGCGGCAGCCATGCCGGCGGGTCCACCACCGACAACCAGAACATCGAAGACACGCCCATCAACCTTCATCGGTTAACCGCCACCCAGCTTCACGATGAGCGCTTTCGCCCCAGCATGTTCGGTTGATCGCATGCCCGCTAGAACTTTACTCATGCTCGACTCATGCACGGATTTCAGTAATGGACACAGAGAGGCCAGACGGATCCTGAAAATATACGTAGCGCCAGACTTGGCCGTCTGCCATCTCAATCTCAACGGGTTCCCCTATAAGGGGAATGTCCAGTGACTCCAAGTACCTGATCGCTAGATCCAGATTTCGGGCTCCAATGGCAAACTCAAAAGTTCCGAAGTGACCCCAATCACCGCGCATGTCGGCGCCGGGCGGATCCTGCTCCACAGCTTCAAGTGCTCCACCATGCGGGCTCGTCAGCAGCATCATCCGCTGAACCGGTGGCACGCGATCTACCGCTTCAAACCACGGATTCATCGGCTCGTTAACTCCGGTGGCGTCAAACAACTTGCCTGTAAAGCCCAACTCGCGGTAAAAGGACTCTGTGCGTTCGATGTCGGTAACGCCAAAAGCGACGTGATTGACACCCTGCGGGCCATCCGGATGGGGCCATCCCGATTCAAGCGTGGACCACTCAATTAACTCAATCTTTGCCCCGTCAGGGTCCTCAACGTAGGAAAGCCCGCAATGCGTCTGATACGGATCTAACACCTGATCATCGGGTGCCATCAGGCTCGTGTGGCCCGCATCAACGAGCGACTGATAGAACTCGGCCTGACCCTTCACGTGAAGGCAAACCTCACAGATGCCGGGCTCCCCATAAGCGAATCCCTTCGGAAGCGGTGACTGCACGCGACTGGTGAGCTGAACGAGTTTCACGCCGGCGCGCCCCAAGATTGTGGGGTTTGTGCTGCGCAAGTACACCACTCGGGCCTCAGTTGAATCGTGTCCGGTTACCTCCCGAAGACCACCTAGCATTCCCGCGTAATCAAATACGACGTCTGAGAACCCCAGTTCTGCGTAAAACGCAAGCGATGCTTCCATGTCCGAGACTCCCACACCGATGTGGTCGAGGCCAACGAGAGTGCCAAAGCCGTACTTGGCGTGACTAGCCATCCAAATCCTCCGGTGCTTATATGCATTGGGCTGTATGGGTGCCGATAACCGAGCTCGGAACGGCCGCCTGCTCCACGACGATGACATCATGTCCTGTTCAGAAATGTTTACACACCGAACGTTTGAACGCAATACGAACAGATAAGTTCGTATTGCGTT
>JBDSUT010000035.1:0-5723 GCA_039927595.1 Terrimesophilobacter sp. | reverse complement strand
GCGCTCATCGCGGCGCCCGCGCTGCTGGAGTCGCTGCATCCCGACAAACTGCTGCCCTCCACCAATGAGGTGCCAGAGCGCTTCGAGTTCGGCACACTGCCCTACGAAATGCTGGCCGGGGTTGCCGCCGCGGTCGACTACCTGTCAACAATCGGCGGGCCGAGCGACGAGCTCACGCCTCGCCGCGAGCGCCTGAGAGCGGCCTTCGCCCGCCTCGAAACCCACGAGGATGCCCTCCTCGCCCGCCTCGAGGCCGGCCTCGCCGAAATGCCGGCCATCACCGTGCACTCGCGGGCAGCACGCCGCACGCCCACCCTGCTGCTCACCATGGAAGGCCACGATACCCACGACGCCTACCTGTTCCTTGCTGCCAGGGGCGTGGATGCGCCATCCAGCAACTTCTATGCTCTCGAGGCGAGCCGTCGTCTTGGCCTCGGCAACGAGGGAGGGCTTCGCGTCGGGCTCGCCCCCTACAGCAATGAGGAGGACATTGACCGCCTGCTGGCCGGGCTCACCGCCTTTCTAGCGCAGCGGTAGCTCACCCGCTCGCGGCGCCCGGGCTCACCGTGAGGGCTAGAGGTTGCTGAGTGTCGCGATGACCTGGCGGGCGATTCGCCGACCGGTTTTGTTGGCGCCGACCGTGCTGGCCTGCGGTCCGTAACCGGCAAAGAAAATTCGTGAGTCCTTCCATGCCGTGCCATCGCCCACCGTAATCCCGCCCTCTTTCTCGCGCAGCTTCAACGGGGCGAGGTGGCGAAGCTCTGGCCGAAAACCCGTCGCCCACAAGATCACGTCTACCGGCTGCACCGTGCCATCAGGCCAGCGCACACCGTTCGGTTCAATCCCCTCAAACATGGGTTTCTCCACCAAAAGGCCACGGTCAATGGCCGCCTGAATGCGTCGCGTGCGCGGAACACCTGTGCCACTCACAATGCTGGGCAGCGCACGCCCGGCTTTGGCCGCCTCGTCCTGCAGGGCGACTGCTGCCACGCGTGCTTCCAGGTCGAGTTCGGTGTGCACGAGAAAGTCCACGGGTCGCCTACTCACCCACGTGAGCTCGGAGGCAATATCTTCCATCTCCATCAGGAAGCCGATGGCGGAAGTGCCCCCGCCAACCACCAGCACCTTCTGGTCGCGAAAATCTTCTGCCCGCGAGTACTCGCCGGTATGCAGTTGGCGGCCGGTGAACGAGTCACGACCGGGATACCAGGGGATGAAGGGCGAACCCCAGGTGCCGGTGGCGTTGACCACAACATCCGCCGTGATTTCGTGGAGCGCACCCGAGCCATCCTCGTAGCGCACGACAAGGTCAAGTTCGCGGTTCGATACCAGCTTGACGTCGGCGGGTCGCACGATGTTGAACTCGAAATAGTCTTCGTACTGTCGGTAATAGTCTGCGACAACTTCTTTGGCGGGGAGCGTGCGATCGGCGACATCGAACGTGAGACCTAGTTCGTCCATCCCGGGCAAGTCATTGATGCGGTGAACCGAACCGATGCGCAGCGCCTCCCAGCGAAACTGCCACGACCCCCCGGTCCCGGGGCCACGATCGAGAATGATGAGGTCTTTGCCGGGCTCCAGGCCCAGTCTCTTCAGGTAAAAAGACACGGCAAGCCCAGCTTGGCCGCCGCCAATCACGACGACCGACGAATGGGACGGTACTGAGCTCACACGCTTACGTTACCCGGCCTGTGTGGAGTCGACGTGACTGTCTGCGTGAGAGACTGCTGAATAGCGGCTTCGCGGTCGGCACTCGTTCGCCGGTGCATGCTAAACTTGGCAGTTAGTTTTGGAATCCTTGTTGGCGAATTCTGAGCATCATCGTGTGCACTCAGGCTGGAATCGTAAGGGGGTCACCCGTGGGTCGTGGTCGCCAGAAGGCTAAGCACACCAAGGTTGCAAGAGAGCTGAAGTATTTCAGCCCCAACACCAACTATGACGCGCTCGAACGCGAGCTCACTCATGCTGAGCAGAACGAGGCTGCCGAGAAGTGGCCGGAGTACAGCCACGCTGGCGAAGACTCCGAACAGGGCAACAACTAACTAGTTGCTGTACTTTCCGGTGAGGCGCACTGCGCCCCCGTCGACACCCTTTGCCCCCTGCTCGAAACCGGTGAGGTCTCGAACGGATGTCGAAATCTGGCCGACCGGCCACGAATGGATTCCGTTCGCCGTCCACTTTGCCGCAACAGCGTGAGCGTGCGCCGCCTCGACGATCGCGAACATGCCGATGCCCAGATTCCAAGTTCCTTCGGTATCGGTGAGCTTAAGCCCACCCCATCCGGCCAGCACACGGAACACCGGCTCCGGCGACCAACTCGCTCGGTCAACCTCAACCCACGAACCAACGGGCAGCACGCGCGCGAGGTTCGCCGCGATCCCGCCGCCGGTGACGTGGCTCACCGCGTGCACGGCTCCCGGATGACTCCCCAACACGTCAAGAATGGGCCGAGTGTACAAGCGGGTGGGTTCGAGCAGCGTCTCGCCGATCACCCCAAGTTCGTTAGTGCGGTCGGTGAACCCGATCTTTCGCTCCGCAAGAATGTGGCGCACGAGCGAGAATCCGTTGCTGTGCAGCCCTGAGGAGGCAAGGGCGATGACCACATCGCCGTCTCGTACGCGCTCCGGCCCGAGCACGGCATCCGCCTCGACAGCGCCGACGGCGGCACCGGCGACGTCGTAGTCGTCTGGCCCGAGAAGGCCCGGGTGTTCGGCGGTCTCGCCGCCGACGAGAGCGGTACCGGTTTCAGAGCATGCGCGCGCTATGCCGGCGACAATGTCGGCAATGCGTGCCGGAACGACCCGACCACACGCAATATAGTCGGTCATAAACAGTGGCGTTGCGCCGACCACAACGATGTCGTCGACAACCATGCCGACGAGATCCTGACCGATGGTGTCGTGCTTGTCGAGAGCTTGCGCGATCGCAACCTTCGTTCCAACGCCATCCGTGGACGTGGCAAGAAGTGGGTGCCGAAACTTTGTCAGCGCAGAGGCATCAAAAAGCCCAGCGAACCCGCCGACACCGCCGAGAACTTCGGGGCCGTGTGTCGCCGAGACGGCCGCTTTCATGAGTTCGACGGCGAGATCCCCCGCGCGGGTGTCGACTCCTGCTGCCGCATAGGCGTCACTCAATTTGTCTCTCCCCAATTGTCTGCGTCACCGCGAGTGTGAGGTGTCATTCCTGCCGCCCGGGGTCTCCGTAGACGAGGGGGGTGGATTCACTGCGCACGGTGTCGACTTCAAGAAGGTTTTTGCCGATCAGGTGCGAGTCTGGCAGCGGGATCGGGTACACGCCGGTGAAGCATGCGGTGCACAGACTCGATCGCGGCTGCTCGGTCGACTCGATCATGCCCTCTTCTGACAGATATCCGAGCGAGTCTGCGCCGATCGTCTGCCGCACCTCGTCAACGCTGAGGCCCGTCGCAAGAAGCTCCGCGCGCGAGGCGAAGTCGATGCCGTAGAAGCACGGCCAGGTGATGGGTGGGCTCGAGATGCGCACGTGCACCTCGGCCGCGCCGGCCTCACGCAGCATGGCCACCAGTGCGCGCTGAGTATTGCCACGCACGATGGAGTCGTCGACGACAATCAGTCGCTTGCCCTTAATGACCTCGCGCAGCGGGTTCAACTTGAGTTTGATACCGCGCTGGCGGATTGTCTGCGACGGCTGAATGAACGTGCGCCCCACATATGCGTTCTTGACGAGACCCTGGCCGTACGGGATACCGGATGCCTCGGCGTAGCCGATCGCGGCGGGGGTCCCAGATTCCGGGGTGGGGATAACAAGGTCCGCTTCGACGGGGTGTTCCTTCGCGAGGCGACGGCCCATCTCCACGCGCGCTTCATGCACACCGCGGCCAGCGATGGTCGTGTCTGGGCGAGCCAAATAGACGTACTCGAAGACGCATCCGGCGCGCTTCTCTGGCGCAAAACGCTGCGAGCGCAGACCGTTCTCATCGATCGCGATGAGTTCGCCTGGCTCCACTTCGCGCACGAACGAGGCACCGACGATGTCGAGTGCTGCGGTCTCACTTGCAACCACCCATCCGCGTTCCAAGCGCCCCAGAACGAGAGGCCGAACACCCTGCGGGTCGCGGGCTGCGTAGAGCGTGGTTTCATCCATGAACACGAGACAGAAGGCGCCGTGCACGAGCGGCAGCACTTCTAACGCTGTCGCCTCCAGCGTGTGATCCATGTCTCCCGCAAAGAGCGCGGTGATCACCGCGGTGTCGGTCGTGTTGCCCCTGGAGAGTTCACCGTTAAGCTCCGGATGCCGCTCCCGCACAAGCTCCAAAAGCTCCGCCGTGTTCGTGAGGTTGCCATTGTGACCGAGGGCGACAGTACCACCGGCGGTGCGCCCCAGCGTCGGTTGAGCGTTCTGCCAGCTGGAGGATCCGGTGGTGGAGTAGCGGGTGTGCCCAACGGCAATGTGCCCAACAAGGGTGTTGAGCGCGGCCTCGTTGAACACCTGGGAGACGAGCCCCATGTCTTTATAGACGAGGATTTTGGTGCCATCGCTGGTGTCGATACCTGCAGACTCTTGGCCGCGATGCTGCAATGCATAGATTCCGAAGTAGGTGAGTTTGGCGACCTCTTCGCCGGGAGCCCACACACCGAACACGCCACAAGCGTCTTGTGGACCTTTTTCACCGGGAAGTAAATCGTGCCCCAGCCGACCATCGCCACCGGCCAAAAGTGTGCCCCTTATCCGTCGCTGTCTGGAGTGTTGTTTGGAGTGCTGTCGTTAGCGCTGTCGGGAGAAGAATCATCCTCGACACGCACCGCCAGTTTACCCGCGATGACCTCGGTGGCACGACGGCTGCTTCTGCGGTCAAAGGCGAGAGCGATCAGCGCCCCAATGACTCCGCCAATGGATATTCCGTAGAGCGAGAAATAGCCGAGAGACGCCGCAAACCCCACCTCTGGATCGGTCTCAAAGAGGGAGGTCAGCACAAGTGTGACGAGAAACCCGATCAGTGCGCCGACCACAATAAACACCGAAAACTTTGGTGCCCGGCGGATGGTTACGGTCTCGCGTTCTTCGCCTGCACCCAGTTCGGTACCCCGCGGTTCATCGATCATGGCTCTATTCTCCCGCATTCCATTCGAGCGGGAGTAGCCCGTCGAGATCTGCCCGACTCCCGGATGCCGCCACGCGGTCATCAGAAAGCGCACGAGACCACGTGAGCGACCCCGTCGCCAGCGCAATCCACGTCGCCGCATCGAGTTCGATTACGTTCGGCGGGGTGCCCCTCGTGTGACGCGGCCCCTCGACGCACTGCATGGCGCCAAATGGTGGAACCCGAACCTCGAGGGTGTTGCCTGGCGCGGCATCCGAGAGCACCTGGAGGAGGTACCGCACGGCGAGTGCGGTGACATCGCGGTCCACTGGCGCGGTCAGGCACGCGCGCACGGCCGCCTCGCCACTCGCTGATGAAATTCGAACCCTGCCCACACTGCAACGCTAATGGAGTTGGGGCTAATGGAGTTGTGGCAGGTAATCTGTGGGGGTGAGAATCCTCCTCCTTGGCTCCGGCGCGCGTGAACACGCGATCCTCTCTGCTCTGCTCGCCGAAGACGCTGACCACGAGATCATTGTGGCGAGGGGCAACGCTGGCATCGCCGATGATGCCGAGACGATTGCCCTCGACCCGGAGGCCCCAAAGCTTGTTGGTGCCTTTGCTTTAGACAGCAGCATCGAGTTGGTCATCATTGGCCCGGAAG
>JBDSUT010000034.1:0-8127 GCA_039927595.1 Terrimesophilobacter sp. | reverse complement strand
GCGGCGGGAAACGTGGGAACCATGATCGACTCCATCGTGTCGCTGGGTAGTTTGCTCTCTGGTGCGCATGTTGAACGCAGTGTTCTCGGCCCCTGGGCGACGATCGAGTCAGGTTCGCGCGTGCTTGACTCGATTTTGTTCGACCGCGTGCGGGTGGGCCCGAACGCGGTAGTGCAGAGGGCTATTCTGGATAAAGAGGTTGTTGTCGAACCTGGCGCAACCGTCGGATTGGACCCTCACGCTGACCAAGCCAGAGGGTTTACCGTCACTGAATCAGGCATCACCGTTGTGGGTAAAGGCGTACACGTTCGGTAATGCCCGAACGACTAGCGCCTAGCGCCTAAAGGCAAAGGAACACATGCCCAGACTTCTCGTTGTGCTCGACATCGACTCCACCCTCATTGACAACGAGGTTATCGACCTGTTGGCTGCGGCCGCGGGTTCTCAGGATGAAGTAGCCGTCCTCACCGCGTCAGCGATGAAGGGTGAGATCGACTTCGAATCGAGCTTGTGTTCTCGTGTGGCCACTCTTAAAGGCCTGCCGGAATCAATGCTGGTGACCGTTCGACAACGCCTGACACTCACTGCGGGCGCCAAGGAACTCATCGAGTGCATCCAGTCAGTCGGTGGTCGCGTCGGCGCGGTATCCGGCGGATTTCACGATGTGATTGATTCTCTCGCCATCGATGTCGGACTTGATCGTTGGCGCGCCAACTGCTTGGAAATCGTCGACGGCGTGCTCACCGGAAAACTTCGGGGGCGGGTGATTGATGCGCACGCAAAAGAAGTGGCGCTTCGAGAGTGGGCCCACATTTACTCGGTTCCACTCGAAAACACTGTGGTGATTGGCGACGGCGCGAACGACGTGGCGATGATGGCGACAAGCGGACTCGCCGTGGCGTTTTGCGCGTCAGCCTTCGTTCGCGATGCTGCAAACATCGTGATCAATGATCGCGACCTGTCTCAGGTGCTGCCATTGCTTGGGCTCAGAGGCTAGTGCCCCATCCCGAGTCCACCATCGACGGGAATGACCGCTCCAGATATGTAGGACGCTTCATCGCTTGCAAGCCATACGATCACTTTTGCAACCTCATCCTGTGTGGCAAAGCGTCCGGCGGGAATTGACGCGAGATAGTCGGCTTGCTGATCCGCGGGCAAAACTGCCGTCATCTCGGTTTCGATGAAGCCGGGTGCAACCACGTTCGCGGTGATGTTGCGCGCACCGAGTTCGCGGGTGAGCGACCTCGCAAGACCAATGAGTCCACTTTTGGATGCGGAATAGTTGACTTGGCCCGCGGAGCCGAGAAGCCCAACGACACTGGAAACCAGAATGATGCGCCCGAATCGGGCCTTGAGCATGTTCTTCGACGCGCGTTTGACAACGCGAAAGGCCCCGGAGAGGTTGGTGTCGACAACAGACGTGAAATCTTCCTCACCCATTCGCAGGAGCAACATGTCTTTCGTGATGCCCGCATTGGCGACGACAATTTCAACGGGGCCAAGTTCCGCTTCGATCTCGGTAAAGGCTGCGTCGATCGAGGCGTAATCGGTAACATCGGCGCGCACGGTCATACTGCCGGTCGGGCCCTCACCTGAGCGCGCGGTGACGGCTACGCGGTCACCTCTAGCCATAAACGCTTTTGCAATGGCAAACCCTATGCCGCGGTTTCCACCGGTCACGAGCACTGTTCTGGGCGTTGTTGAAGTCTCCATGCGCCCATACTAGGTGCGCCAGCAAAGTAAGCCAGAACCTCTTAAGCTGGAAGTACGAATATGGCCAAGCAATCCAATGTCATCACGAGTCTCCCCCGGTCTCCCGAGGATGATCAGCGAGCCCGAATGATCAAGTACACGGTCATGATGAGCGTGCGTGTAGTGTGCATCGGCTTGTGCATAGTGGTACCCGGATGGTGGAGGCTCGTCTTCGCGGTCGGCGCCGTTTTTCTTCCCTACATCGCCGTCGTGCTGGCGAACACCGTTGACTCGCGGAGCACGAACGTGGAACGCCCAGATTCTCTCCCTCTGATGATTGAAAAACTGGGTGACGACAGCGTTGAGGAGTCCCCAGGGGCCACCTACTCCTACCACGAGCCAGCACAGTGAGCGTCGAAGCGCCTGGGTGTTCGCGTGCGGGGTGTCGGGCTCTCGCGTCATGGGATATCACGTGGCGAAACCCACGCATCCATCCCGAAGATCGAAGAAAGGTGTGGCTCGCGTGCGACGAGCACCGAGCGTATCTTTTCAACTACCTTGACTCTCGGGGCTTCCCTGTGAACGAGGAGCGTCGGTCGGCCGCCTCGGCGACAGCGTCGGATGTGGGTCCATGAAGGGCTGGAGGTTCGTGCGGTCTTGGCGCTGGACAGGATATTTGGCCTTCGTCGTCATCTTCGCGATGGCGTGCGTTCTGCTCGCACAATGGCAATTGGCGCGGCGCGCAGAGGCGGTGTACGCAAACGATAAAGTGATCGCCAATTACGACAGCAGTCCAGCCTCCTTGGATTCCACATTGCCGGGTTTGGATTCATTCGATGATTCGCAAGAGTGGAGGCAGGTACTGCTTGAGGGCAGTTATCTGGCTGATGAGCAACTCCTCGTTCGAACGCGCCCTTTTCAGGGCAGCCCGGGTTTTGAAGTTCTCGTACCCTTCAAGGTCGCGGGCGGGAATCTCTTCATTGTTGATCGTGGGTGGGTGCCCGTTGGGAGCAAGCAAGATGCCCCAGACAGCATCCCGGCTCCCCCCTCAGGCGAAACTCACGTCGTGGTGAGACTCAAGCCAAGTGAGTCCCGGGTGCCCGGCAGATCAGCGCCTCCTGGCCAAGTGGCAACCATCGAATTGAGCGACATTCAGAAGATCCTCGACAAGCCGACCTACACGGGAGCCTACGGACTCATGGTCAGCGAAGTGCCGGGCACCGCAGATCGGCCTAAACCGTTCCCCAAGCCGGTCATTGACGAAGGCCCCCACCTCTCCTACGCATTCCAATGGATCGTGTTTGGTGTTCTCGCGTTCATTGCTTTGGCGTGGGCTGTTCGTCAGGAGTATCGCCTGATTAATGCGGATGACCCGGCGGAACGTCGCCGCGCGAAAGAGAGAGAGCGGCGGGTACGCGCTCGAGGCCCCAGCGATGCGGATATCGAAGACGCTATCGTTGACCAACTATCGCAGTCACAGACCAGGTAGCCCCGCTCGCAAGGGGGCGCTCACGGCACCTAAGCGAGCGAGATCAGATCCGCGTAGTCGGGGCTCCAGAAGTCCTCGACACCGTCAGGCAGAATCAACACTCTTTCGGGGTTGAGCGCCTGCACTGCACCCTCGTCGTGGCTCACCAGAACGACCGCTCCGGCGTAGTTTGCGAGGGCATCCAAAATCTCTGCACGGCTGGCGGGATCGAGGTTGTTCGTTGGTTCATCCAACAACAGCACATTCGCACCAGACACCACGATCATCGCCAACGCGAGTCGGGTCTTTTCTCCACCAGAAAGAACACCAGCAAGCTTGTGTGAGTCATCCCCGGTGAAGAGGAATGAGCCGAGCACGCGGCGGGATTCTGTTTCCGTAAGGTTCGGTGATGCCGAAACCATGTTTTGAAGCACGGTGCGCTTCACGTCGATCGTTTCGTGTTCCTGCGCGTAATAACCGATCCGGAGTCCGTGTCCAGGCTCAAGTGCACCCGTGTCGGGTTGATCAACGCCCGCGAGTATGCGCAGCAACGTGGTTTTGCCGGCGCCGTTAAGACCAAGTACCACCACTTTGGAACCGCGATCGATTGCGAGGTCCACGGCCGTGAATATCTCGAGTGAGCCGTAACTTTTGCTGAGATTGCGAGCTGCCAGTGGCGTCCTGCCACTGGGTACCGGATCGGGGAACCGGAGTTTCGCCACCCGATCTGCGGTACGCACATCGTCAAGGCCCGACAGCATCTTTTCTGCACGGCGCACCATCTGGTGCGCCGCTGCAGCCTTCGATGCCTTCGCGCCAAACTTCGCGGCCTGAAGCTGCAGCACCGACGCCTTCTTCTCGACGTTGGTGCGTTCTTTACGGCGTCGTTCCTCGTCTGCTTCGCGCTGACGCAGGTAGTTCTTCCAATTCATGTTGTACACGTCGATGACCTGGCGGTTTGCATCGAGGTAGAAGACACGGTTCACGGTAGTTTCGACCAGCGCCACATCGTGGCTGATGATGATGAGTCCGCCCTGATAGGAACCAAGATAGTCGCGCAACCACACGACCGAATCTGCATCGAGGTGGTTCGTCGGCTCGTCGAGCAGCATCGTTTCTGCCCCAGAGAACAGGATTCGGGCTAACTCGATTCGGCGTCGTTGACCACCGGAAAGCGTTTCGAGTTTCTGGTCGAGAATGCGGTCAGGAAGGTTCAGGTTGCTGGCGATACTCGCCGCTTCAGCTTCGGCCGCATAGCCGCCGAGAGCGAGGAAGCGATCTTCAAGCTTGCCGTACTTTGTCATCGCCGCTGCGCTGACCGACGCATCGCTACTGCCCATATCCATGGTGGCCTTGGACATGTTTAGTGCGATTGATCCAAGTCCCCTCGCATCGAGGATGCGCGTACGCGCGAGATCCGACGGATTGCCAGAGCGAGGGTCCTGCGGCAAGTATCCGACTTCGCCGACCCGGTCGATGGTGCCAGCTGCGGGTTGCCCCTCCCCCGCAAGAATTTTTGTGAGCGTTGTCTTGCCTGCACCGTTACGCCCAACGAGACCAATCTTGTCGCCGCGGTCGACCCGAAATGAGACGCCCTCCATGAGGGTACGCGCAGCGACTCGGACCTCGAGGTCATGCACGCTGAGCACAGGCGTCATCCAATCTATTCGTTGCCTGTCGACAACACGAAGTGGTGTGGGGAACGTCTATTCTAGTTCAATGACCTCCATGACCCTCGCCATTGGGCGCCCCACTCTTGCCGATCGAATTTTTGCGCGCGGAATCGCGACGGACCTTGTTTTGGTTGGCGCAGGAGCAGCTCTCGTAGCGATCGCTGCGCAAATTGCCATCCCACTCCAGCCAGTCCCGCTCACGATGCAAACGCTCGCCGTACTGCTGGTGGGAAGCTCGCTTGGTGCGCTTCGCGGATCACTCTCCATGATTCTTTATCTGGCGCTTGGTGTGATGGGACTCCCCGTATTCAGCGATGCTACTTCTGGATTCAGCGTGGTGCAGGGGCCGACCGGTGGCTACATTGTGGGCTTTGTGTTTGCTGCTGCCTTTACCGGATGGCTCGCTCAACGTTCGTGGGACCGCAAAGTTTTGAGTTCCGTTCTCGGTTTCCTCGGAGGCACCGTCGTCACGTTCGCGATCGGGCTCCCCTGGCTCGCAAGCGTCCTCAGCCTCAACTTCGAGCAGACTCTCCAGGCCGGGCTTTACCCGTTTATTTTGGGCGGCGTGCTCAAATCTCTTCTCGCCGCGGGCATTATGACCGCAAGTTGGAGCTACTTTTCTCGTGACGAGAAAGTGACCGGCGAAAAGTAACCGACCTGGGAGACGCCACTAAATGGCGAATCCGATGGCGCGCATCATGTCTCGCCCGTCATCGGTGATTTTCTCTGGGCCCCACGGTGGCATACAGACCCAGTTGATTCTGAACTGGTCGACGACACCGTCGAGAGACTGGGACATGTCGTCTTCGATTACGTCGGTCAGCGGGCAGCCTGCTGAAGTAAGCGTCATACTGACGATGAGCGCATTATTCTCGTCATCCAAACTGAGGTCGTAAATTAGTCCCAAGTCGACGATGTTGACGCCGAGTTCAGGGTCAATAACGTCTTTGAGTGCTTCCTCAACTTGGTCAAAAAGCTTGGGGTCAAGTGCAACAGGCATGGCGCTAGTTTACGTTCGACGCGGCGAGAAAACGATCGTAACCCTCGTTCTCAAGACGATCTGCAAGCTCAGGCCCACCCTCTTCGACGATGCGACCGTCGACGATGACATGCACAAAATCAGGCTGGATGTACTTGAGGATCCGGGTGTAGTGCGTAATCAAAAGCAGCCCGAGGTTCGTCGTCTCCTTCGCCCGGTTCACACCATCCGCAACAATTCGCAAGGCATCCACGTCGAGGCCAGAGTCGGTTTCATCCAGAACCGCAAAACGTGGCTTGAGCAACTCCATCTGCAGGATCTCGTGGCGCTTCTTCTCGCCACCGGAGAAACCTTCGTTCACGTTGCGGTCGGCGAACGATGGGTCCATGCGTAGGTTCGTCATGGACGCCTTCACATCCTTGATCCAGTGCCGAATTGCGGGCGCTTCTCCGTCGATAGCGGTCTTTGCGGTGCGAAGGAAGTTCGTGACGGTGACACCGGGAATCTCCACTGGGTACTGCATGGCGAGGAAGATACCGGCCCTAGCTCGCTCGTCAACGCTCATGTCGAGCAGGTCAGCACCGTCGAGGGTGATCGATCCACCGTCAACGTGATACTTCGGGTGCCCTGCGATCGTGTACGCGAGGGTGGACTTGCCAGAGCCATTGGGGCCCATGATGGCGTGAGTTTCGCCGTCTTTCGTCGTGAGATCGACGCCCTTGAGGATCGCCTTAGTTCCCTGTTCCGTTTCGACACTGACGTGCAGGTCTTTGATTTCCAGTACTGACATTGTCTTCAGGCTTCTTTTCTTTCGTAGTCGAATCGGGGGGTTGGGTCGATGTACACATCGCCATCAATGATGGTCACCGTGAACACCGGCACGGGTTCATAAGCGGGGAGCGTCAGTGCTTGGCCCGTGCGCAAGGAGAAGTGTGATCCGTGCGCCCAGCACTCGATCGTTTCACCCTCGACAAAGCCTTCCGACAGTGAAATGTCGCCGTGCGTGCAGGTGTCGCCGATGGCGAAAATTTCACCAGCCGAGTCTTTCACGAGAGCGATGGGCTGGTCATCGATCACAACGCGCACAGCGGAGGTCAGCTCGATATCTGCCGCCGGACAGATCTTGACGGCGGTCATGAGGCGGATCCCAAAGATGCATCCGCCAGCTCGGCTTCAATCGCGAACTCGAGTCGTTCCTGCACCGCGGGCACACCGATCTTTTGAATAATGGCAGAAAGGAACGCACGCACAACCAGTCGACGTGCTTCGACATCGGGGATCCCGCGGGCTTGTAAATAGAACAACTGTTCGTCATCGAATCGACCGCTGGCACTCGCGTGTCCAGCGCCAGCGATATCACCGGTCTCAATCTCTAGGTTAGGAACCGAATCGGCCCGAGTGCCCTCAGTGAGCAGCAAGTTTCGGTTCTCTTCGTAACTATCGGTACCAGGAGCTGTGGGACGAATCAAAACGTCTCCGATCCACACAGCACGCGCATCCTTGCCCTGAAGGGCGCCGCGGTAACTCACCCGCGACTTACTGCGCGGCGCATCGTGATTGACGAATACCTGCTGCTCAAAGTGCTGCCCCGCGTCGGCGAAGTACACACCCAGCAATTCAATGTCGGAAGCTTCCCCAACAAGATGCCCGTTGGTGTTCACTCGCACCACGGTGCCACTCAAGGAGACGACGACGTGCTTGAGGTACGCGTCGCGGCCAACTTTCGCGAAGTGAGTCGCGAGGTGTATGCCATCGTGTTCCCAGTCTTGAACACTGACAACGGTGAGCCGCGCTCCGTCGCCGACCAAGATTTCCACGTTCTCGCTGAGGAGCGCATCACCAGAACTATCGATGATGACGGTGCCGTTGCTGTTGGGTTTCGCCTCGATGATCGTGTGTGCGGCGCGTGCCGAGCGCGAAAACGCGGCACGGGTGACGCGCGCCTCTGCAGGCGCCTCACCGGAGACCGTTATCACGAGCGCTTCGGAGAACTGGGACCATCCATTTGCTGATCCGCGCTCCTCCGGCTTCCCCACACTGCCAATTCGCCGGTCATTGCGATCTACCCATTCGAGAGAAATACCAGCGGAACTTCCTTCAGGCATGTCGGCCAGGTACTCGTAGCGTGCGCCATCAAGATCCCCGTTAAGGAGATCACCCAGAATTTTGATGGGGGTGTACTTCCACTCCGCCTCGAATCCTGTAACGGGCTCGAATTCTGTGACGTCGAAGGAAGCAAATCTGCCAGCACGACTTTGGATGGGAACAAGGCCCCAACCGCCGTCGCTGTGTTGCTTCGAGAGGAGTTTCGAATG
>JBDSUT010000033.1:0-29337 GCA_039927595.1 Terrimesophilobacter sp. | reverse complement strand
CGGTGGGGATGCTGAAACACACATGAACCGCCATGGTCAGCGCGTGCTGGCGACACTTGACCGCATCGCGGCTGAACTCGACTGCGCTCCGGCGACCGTATCGTTGGCGTGGTTGCTCTCGAAGAGTACAGTGACTGCGCCCGTCGTGGGGGCGAGCGCACCGAGTCAGGTTGCCGACCTAGTCGCTGCCGTGGACACGATTCTGACGCGAAGCCAGGTTGCTGCGATTGACGCAGTGTCGTTCAAAACCCACGTTGCTTCGCCCTAATCTTGTTACTTCTGTGTGTCGGCTAATACGTGCACGACGGCTCGGCGCAGTGCGCCGACAGCCGCGATCGGATCGCCAGCGTATCCTCCGCACATTGCGCCGTCGCGAGCGAGGATGAAGTCATCCGCGCCTTCACCTGGTAACGGATGCCCAACCTGAGCGAGCAGATTTTGTATGGTTGCCGAGTACCAGTCTCGGTGATCTGCGACAAGCAAGCGGATGGGGTGGCTGGGATCGGGGTGCTCCGCTGCAGCGTTGAGAAAAAGACACCCGCGAAAGTTGGGGCTTTGAAGGCGACTCACGATGAGAGCGAGAACCGCGTTGATGGCTTCGCGCGGTCCCGCGCTCTCGCGAATCAGGGTTTCGACTTCCTCTTTGTCATGCATGTGGCGCCCTGACACATACGCAACAACAAGGTTGTCCTTGGACCGATAGTGCTTGTAGAACGTGGCCTTGGTGACGTGAGAGGCACTGATCAGCCGATCGACACCGACAAGCCGAATTCCTTCGGCGTAGAACAGCTCAGAGGCGGTCTCGAGGATTCGCTTCTTAGCCCATGGCGCCCGTTGCGGTGCAGGTGCGTTCTCAACGGTTGTCACTTCTTCGCTCCCTCGGAAAGTCGGATCGTGTCGTTCAATGTTCGTGTCGTTCAATGTTGGGGTGACCACCGAGCCTTCGGGTGTGCTCGGTGGTCAGGTTTCGAACGGCAGGGCATTCGCTGCTGTCGGTCGATATATCACATTAGCACGCACTTGGGACAGACTGGTCTGTTTGTCCTGTAAAAAGACGCCCGATGTACCCCGAGTTCGGGGGCTGCAGTGATCGCGTGCGCCGGGCTCTCTCGCAATGACCTAGGCTCGAACCTGATGAATGGCGCAGTTGATTTACCACTTGACCTGGCAGAACTCAGTTTTATTGCCGCGGGGGAATGCGCCGTTCGCAGAACGGTGCTACCTAACGGCGTGCGCATCCTCACCGAGCAAGTGCCTGGTGCGCGCAGTGCCACTTTGGGCTTCTGGGTTGCCGTGGGTTCACGAGATGAGCTTCCAGAGCATTATGGTTCCACTCACTTTCTCGAGCACCTGCTTTTTAAGGGAACGACGCAACGGTCGGCACTCGATATCGCGGTGAGTTTTGACGCTGTCGGTGGAGAACACAACGCAGCGACCGCCAAGGAATACACCTGCTATTACGCCAAGGTGCGTGACCAAGACCTTCACATGGCGGTGGACGTGTTGTGCGACATGATCACCTCGTCTCTGCTTGACCCGACAGAGTTCGAGACTGAGCGAGGCGTCATCCTCGAAGAACTCGCGATGGCAGATGACGATCCTGCTGACCGGGCCAACGAGACATTTTTCGAAGCAGTGTTGGGGGAACATCCGCTGGGCCGGCCCATCGGGGGGAACGCGGAGACGATAAGTGCGGTGTCGCGCCAAGCAGTGTTCGACCACTATCGAGCAAACTACCGACCCCAGGACCTCGTTATAACTGCGGCAGGGGCGGCACCTCACGACGACCTCGTGCGCTGGGTTTCTGCTGCATTGATCGAGGCTGGCTGGGATCTCACCGCCGGCCAGTCGCCTGTGTCGAGACGATCGACACGGGGGGAGCGTGTGGACAGGGGCAGCGCGCTCACCGTTGTGCACCGGCCCATCGAGCAAGCAAACATTTTGGCGGGAGTTCCCGGACTGACCGCGACGGATTCGCGCCGGAGTGCCATGGCGGTTTTTAGCGCGATATTGGGTGGCGGGATGTCGTCGCGGCTATTCCAAGAAGTGCGAGAAAAACGGGGCCTCGCCTACTCGGTCTACTCCTTTGCGCCCAGCTATGCGGACGCAGGAATTTTTGGGATGTATGCCGGATGTTCGCCGAGCAAGGCCAGTGATGTCACCGAACTCATGCTCGCGGAGTTCCGCCGCATCGCTGAGTCTGGAATCACCGCAGATGAGATGGCGCGGGCAAAGGGCCAGTTGAGCGGAGCCTCCGCGCTCGCCCTCGAAGACTCCGACACTCGGATGTCGCGACTTGGCAGAGCAGAGATCACACTCGGAGAATTTGTCGACCTCGATGAAGCGTTACGCCGCCTCGACAGAGTGACCGGCGACGACGTTATTGCACTCGCTCAGGATCTCGCCTCGAGGCCGCTCAGCGTCGCCGCCGTCGGAAATACCACGGAAGAAATGTTTGCCCACGCCATCGGCACCACGGCTTCTCCTTAATACCAACCCAGACCAACCATCACATCGCTACAGCAACACGGGAGGACAACGGTGTCCCACTTTCTTTACCTGGTTCGGCACGGCGAGCAGAAAGATGCCGAACACGGCATGCCCGACGGTCCGCTGTCAGCGCGAGGCAAGCGTCAGGCTCAAGCGATCGCCGCTCGGTTGGCTGCGGTGCCTTTTGATGCGGCGTGGCATTCCCCTCTTCAGCGCGCTCAAGAAACCGCGCATATCATGACGAAGAACATCCCAGGCCTCGAGGCGACGCCCACCGCGTTGCTCATGGATTGCATCCCCAGCGGTCCGTCACCGGAGCTTCCGCACGCATTCGAGCCGTTCTTTGGTGCGGTGACGGCAGAAGAGATCGAGGCAGGGCAGGCGCAAATGGCGGATGCCGTCTCCGAGTGGCTTTCCCCCGCCCGCGAGGAGCGTCACGAACTCCTCATCACCCATAACTTCGTGATCGCGTGGTTCGTTCGCGAAGTATTCGGCGCACCGGCGTGGCGGTGGATGGGCGTGAATCAGGCAAACTGTGGGCTCACCATCATTAGGGTGCGCACGGCTAAGCCACCAGTTCTGGTCGCGCACAACGATCTTGGCCATCTGCCTCCGGAGCTTCGAACGGGACTTCCCGAAACACAGCCTTACTGACGCCGCCGGGAGCGGCGTGGCCCGACCGCTTGATAGATTGGCGGAATGAGCACTCGGGTCGCCGTTGTCGGCGCAACAGGACGCATGGGAACTCTGGTTTCCCGACTCATCGACGCCTCCGATGATTTTGAGCTCACCGCGAAAGTGAGTTCCCACAATTCGTTGTCGATGATGTTGAGGGCCGACGTCGTTTTCGACGTTTCGGTGCCGGCAATCAGTCCCGCGGTCGTCGACTTCGCTCTTGAGAATGGGCTCAACATCATCGTGGGTACGAGTGGGTGGACGGCGGAGCGCATTGCCAGCGTCGCGCACAAAGCTGCTGCAACACCGGATCTCGGGGTCCTGTTCGTCCCCAATTTCTCACTCGGCTCTGTGCTTGCTACTCGTTTCGCAGCGACCGCTGCGGAGTTTTTTGACTCCATCGAGATTGTGGAATCACACGGCGCAACAAAAATTGACTCGCCGTCCGGCACGGCGCTTCGCACGGCCGAGCTCATGTCGAGCCAACGTGACACCGCTCGGCGCACGATTGTGGAGGCACCTCACACCGACCAGCGGGCTCGCGGCCAGATGGTGGCAGGCATCCCCGTGCACAGCATCCGCATGCAGGGGATTGTGGCGAAGCAGGACGTGTTCTTGGGTGGATCCGGTGAGATGTTGACCATCAGCCACGAAACTCTGTCGCCCTCCGCATATGAGCCAGGCATCATGCTCGCGCTTCGTCGAATATCGGGCCTGCGAGGGATCACGCTTGGACTGGACACTCTGCTTGGGCTCAGTTTGATGGGTAGCGGCAGCACGCAAGGCGCAGGCGGCCCACTGTGATGTCTCGAATTTCAGCCGCCATCATGGCGCTCCTTCTTGTCATTTACCTTGTGCTGGTAGCGCAGCTCGCTGTGAGGTTCCTTGTTGTCGATGAGCCGATATCGAAGGCAATGGGGATCGCACTCTTCGTGCTGCCACTCGTCGGGTTCTGGGCGCTCGTTGTGGAATGGGTGTTCGGTGTGCGCAGTGAGCGATTGGGGCGCCAACTCACTGCTGACGGCCTGGCGCCCATGACAGAACTTCCTCACCTGCCAAGCGGGCGCATTGAGCGAGCGGCGGCGGATGAAGTTTTCCCGCAGTTTCAGGCAGAAGTCGAGGCCGCTCCCCACTCGTGGCAGGCCTGGTATCGACTGGGTCTTGCCTACGATGCGTGTGGCGATCGACGGCGTGCGCGTGGAGCTATCCGGCGCGCTATTGCGCTATCGTGCACTCACTCCGTGACCTAAAGCGGCGTACTTGCGGTTACTTTCGGCGTGGGTGTCGCTGAGCCCGCTCGAGATTCGCTATCGTGAAAGCGGTGCCGGATGGTAGCGGAACAGGAGCCCGACGTGAACGACGACAACTCGAAAGATGGTGCCGAGACGCTGGGTGCTCCGGCACAATTCCGTTCCGACGTCACGGTTGAACTTGTTCGCGCGAGCGCTCACGACTCCGACGTGCTGTTTGCCGCGCGGGTGTCTACGCAGGGCGAACAGACATTGGAATCGAGCCGGCTTGATGGTTCCGTGACCGAAGACGATGACAAACGCAGTCGGGGCCTCATCAACTACCTCATGCGAGACCGGCACGGTTCGCCCTTCGAACACAACTCGATGACCTTCTACGTGCAGGCACCGATTTTCGTGTTCCGCGAGTTTATGCGGCATCGCATTGCCTCCTACAACGAGGAATCGGGGCGGTACCGGGAACTCAATCCGGTGTTTTACGTGCCGTCATCGGACCGCAACCTCGTGCAGTCCGGTAAGCCCGGTGCCTACGATTTTCACCCTGGCTCGGCCGAGCAGTCTGCGCTTGTTGAACAGCAGACACGGGATGTCTCCCGGCACGCTTACGACGCATACCAGCGGATGCTGGAGGCGGGCGTCGCCAGAGAAGTTGCCCGCATTGTGCTTCCCCTGACCATCTACTCCTCGATGTACGTGACGATGAATGCCAGATCACTCATGAACTTCCTGTCACTGCGTACTAAGCGTGAGGGAAGTCACTTTCCGTCGTTCCCGCAGCGAGAGATTGAAATGTGCGCCGAAAAAATGGAAGCGTATTTTGCCGAACTCATGCCGCTCACGTATGAGGCGTTCAACGCAAGCGGCCGGGTTGCCCCCTGAATTTGCGCACTGATTCTCCGTTGGCGCTCACGGCACACGCGCCACACGGTACCCTGTAACCCGTGAGCACACCAGCCAAAAACCCCTTTGGGCAAGTCCTTGTCGCTTTGGTGACACCGTTCACCGCAGACGGTGAAGTTGACTGGCCAGGGGTCGAGAAGCACATTGATGACGTCATCAACGATGGCGCTGACGGCATTGTTGTCAGCGGAACGACGGGGGAGACGAGCACTCTCACCGACCCAGAGAAGGTCAAACTTGTTGAGGTCGGCAAGAATGTGGCGGGAAACCGGGCCAAGATCATCACCGGCGGAGGCTCCAATGAGACGGCGCACGCCATGCAGTTGTACAAGGCGAGCGAAGAAGCTGGCGCTGATGGTGTCATGATTGTGACGCCGTATTACAACAAGCCAACCCAATCAGGCATTCTCACGCACTTTCGATTAATTGCGGATGCCACTGATCTTCCCGTTATCCTTTACGACATTCCTGGGCGCACCGGGGTCCCGATCAATTTCGAGACGATCGTGCGCGCATCGAAGCATCCCAACATTGTGGCGATTAAAGATGCCAAGGGTGATTTTAGCCAAGTCAGTCGCGTCCTCAATGACACCGATCTTTTGTACTTTTCTGGGGACGACGCCAATGTGCTGCCACACCTCGCCATTGGTGCGGTGGGCCTCGTCGGTGTCACGGCCAATGTTGCTGCACGCCCCTACCGACTCATTGTGGATGCCGTCAACGCGGGCAAGCTCGCAGAGGCCACTGCGGCACACAAGCTTCTTGAACCACTTGTGCGGGCGATCATGACCCACGTGCCTGGCACGGTCGCGGCGAAGTATGTACTGCACGCACTCGGCCGCATTGGCTCTCCTCGTGTGCGGCTTCCCTTGGTGGGGCCAGAAGACTTTGAGGCAGCGCAGATTGAAGACGACTTGGCGAGAATCGCTGATATTCCAGGGCTCGACTTGAGCAACTTCCGTCCAGACCGAAATGCTGCGGCGGGCGGAGCACTTCCGAAGGTGGCAGGAACTACTCGATGAATATGGCTGTGAGCGCGCCCCGCGCATTAACCCCTGGGACCCTGCGGATTATTCCGGTAGGCGGTGTCGGTGAGATCGGCCGCAACATGACGGTGTTTGAGCTCGACGGCAAACTCCTGATCGTTGACTGCGGTGTGCTTTTTCCAGAAGAGACCCAGCCTGGTGTCGACCTGATTTTGCCCGACTTCAGTCCCGTGCGGGATCGCCTTGATGACGTTCTCGCCATCGTGCTTACTCACGGACACGAAGACCATATTGGCGCCGTGCCTTACTTGCTGCGCCTGCGCCAGGATATCCCGCTGATTGGCTCTGGGCTCACACTCGCCCTTATTGAAGCAAAGCTCAAAGAGCACCGCATTACTCCGTACACGCTCGAGGTGAAGGAAGGGCAGAAAGAGCAGCTTGGGCCATTCAACCTCGAATTCATCGCGGTCAACCACTCCATTCCAGACGCTCTCGCCGTAGCAATCACCACGAGCGCTGGTGTCGTCTTGGCCACGGGTGACTTCAAAATGGATCAACTTCCCCTTGATGATCGCATCACAGATTTGCGGGCGTTCGCGCGACTTGGTGAAGCCGGTGTCGATCTTTTCATGGTCGACTCGACGAATGCCGACGTGCCCGGCTTCACGGCTCCCGAGCGCGCCATCGGTGCCGTGTTGGAATCCGTCATCGCGAAAGCCCCCCGTCGGGTGATCATCGCGAGCTTCTCCAGCCACGTGCATCGCGTTCAGCAGGTGTTGGACGCCGCACACGCCAACGGACGCAAAGTTGCCTTCATGGGCCGCTCAATGGTGCGCAACATGACGATCGCCGCTGACCTCGGTTATCTCAAGGTGCCCGAAGGCGTGCTGATCGACACAAAGAAGGCTTCTGACCTTCCTGACAATCGCATTGTTTACATGAGCACAGGCTCGCAGGGAGAGCCGATGGCGGTTCTGGCGCGCATGTCGAACCGTGAACACCAGATCGAGGTGGGTAAGGGTGACACGGTCATTCTCGCCTCCAGCCTAATTCCGGGGAACGAGAATGCGGTGTATCGCGTCATCAATGGGCTCACCAAACTTGGCGCAACGGTCGTGCACAAAGGAAACGCAAAAGTGCATGTCTCTGGTCACGCGGCTGCCGGGGAGTTGCTCTATTGCTACAACATCATCAAGCCCAAGAACGTGCTGCCCATTCACGGCGAGTACCGTCACCTGGTGGCAAATCAACAGCTTGCCATTGACACGGGCGTGCCAGAGGAAAATACCTTTATTGCCGAGGACGGCATGGTTTTTGATCTTAAAGATGGAGAAGTAGAGGTTGTCGGCCAGCTCGATCTCGGTTACGTCTACGTCGACGGCTCGACCGTGGGGGAGATTACCGAGGCCGATCTCAAGGATCGCCGCATTCTGGCTGAAGAGGGTTTCATCTCCATCTTCGCCGCGGTTGATTTGCAAACTGGCCGCATCATTGTCGGCCCTGAGGTCCAGTCCCGTGGATTCGCGGAAGACGAGTCCGTGTTCGACGACGTGAAGCCTCTCATCGTTAAAGCGCTCACGGATGCCGCAGAAAATGGAACGCGCGATGTTCACGCCTTCAGCCAGATCATCCGGCGCACGGTGGGTCGCTGGGTGAATACGCAGCACAGACGTCGCCCCATGATCGTCCCCGTCGTCATCGAAGCCTGACGTCATCACGCCGGCGTTTGCCAGCGCAACACGGGTTGACCGAAGACACGTCCCGACGTTTAACAACCCAAAAACGTTGGGTTGGCAGCACAAGGCGCCTCTGTGAGAGTTGTGGTTGGCGCTCACGGAGTGACGCCATTATGTGAGTGCGTGGAAAGGCAACCGTGGGCGTGTGGCGTAGATGGATATTTCCCATCATCCGGATCGTAATCTTTGCAGCGATTGCCGTGGCGCTCGTCAAAGTTGCGTTCTATCCGGATACCCCTGCCGTTCACGACCCCGCCGTCCCCGGTGCGGAGATCGTTGAACCGCAGATAGCGGTGACTGTTGGTGTGGTTCACAACGATGTGATGCTCGACGGAAGTGTCGCTGCAGACGCAGCAGTTCCCGCGAAATCACCGGCGATGGGTACCGTGCACAAAGTGTTCGTCACGGTTGACCAAACGGTTGCTGCGGGAGACAAGATCATGACGATCTGGACCGAGGTGCCTCGTGATGACGGCAGTATTCGGTTTCGTGAATCCACGGTCACGGCACCGGCGGCAGGAGTGGTGAGCTCCGTTGCGCTGATGGTCGATCAGATGGCGTCGGTAGGCGATGTTGTCGCGCAGATCGCTCCACCGACGTTTCACGTGACGGCAACGCTTATGGCAGAGCAGCAGTACCGGCTAACGACCCAGCCCACCGAAGCGCAGGTTTCCATTGTGGGCGGGCCAGCACCATTCACCTGTACCGGATTGAAAATCACTACAGCGGCCAGTGGCGCTGACGGCACTTCCGGTGGAACGTCGGTAACGTGCGCGGTGCCAGCGGAGGTGCGAGTGTTCTCTGGCCTTTCGGCCTCCATGACAATCGCCGGCGGTATCGCTGAGAACGTGCTCGTCGTGCCCGTGACTGCCGTTGAGGGTTCTGCGGATACTGGAAACGTGTACTTCCTGCTTCCCGATGGGTCGACGGAAATGCGTCCCGTGGTCTTGGGCCTCAGCGATGGCTTCAACGTTGAGATCAAAGAAGGACTTGCGGAGGGCGACATGATTCTGCAGTTCGTGCCCGGTGCACCGAGCGACGGCGGAGTGCCGATGGATGATGGCCCCGTTCCGCCGATAGGCAAATGATGCGTCGCAGCAAGCGTGCGAGCGCACGATTGGACTCTGCATCCGTGACCCTCCTTCGGTTAGAGAACGTCACGCGATCGATGCAGCGCCTCGACGCGCCGCCCTTAGAAATTTTGAAGGGCATCACCATCGACATCAACGTGGGTGATCACGTGTCGGTTGTCGGGCGCAGTGGTTCAGGAAAGTCAACCCTCTTGAACCTCCTTGGGCTCTTGGATTCCCCCACGTCCGGTGAGATCTACCTCGACGGCCGGGCAAGCTCCTCCCTCAGTTCGCGAGAGAGAGACCGCGCCCGCGGCAACGATATTGGCTTCATTTTTCAACAGTTCAACTTGGTGGGCGGCAGGACGGCACTCGAGAACGTCATGTTGCCGCTGCTGTACGCGCGTGGGCAGCAGTTTTGGAGACGGGAGAAGATTGCCACAGACATGCTCGATCGCGTTGGGCTCGCTGACCGGTTGACATCGTTACCCGATCAGCTTTCCGGAGGTGAGCAGCAGCGCGTCGCAATTGCGCGAGCTCTCGTGCGGTCGCCGCGCGTTATTCTTGCGGATGAACCGACCGGAGCTCTCGACATTGAAACCGGCGCGACGGTGATGGCACTCCTCGATGATGTAGCCCAAAGTTCCGGTGCGGCCCTGGTGACGATCACCCACGATGCCAACGTTGCCGCTCTCGCCCGACGAAACTACCGCTTAGATCGTGGCGTGCTTGAGCCCATCGAAGTGGGTCGAGTGCTCGCCATGGCATCCGAGGGTGTGGCGGTCTGATGCCGACACTCTCTGGCCTGGTCGGGGCGGTTGTTGAAGCGTGGGGGGAACTTCGTGTTCATCGACTACGAATTCTCTTGAGCTTAATCGGGGTCGCTGTCGCGGTGGCTGCGCTGACGAGTGTCGTGGGTATCGGTGCCATGGTGCAGCAGGCGATGACGGAGACGTGGGAACGCCAATCTGGTCGACCGGCGACTCTATACGCCAGCGTCTATAGCAATGAGGGTCTGCCTGTTGACACCGTGAAAGCTGCTGCAGCGTTCGAGCAGGTCGTGGACCGGTACAGCATCGATTGGGCTGGCTCGGTCATTAACTCGGGAATTGGTGTGCAGTTTCTCGATGGCATGAGTTTCGTTGGCCTCACCGCAATCGATCCCGACTTCGGAACAATGCATCGTGTCCAGCTCACTGACGGGCAATGGTTCACCGATGCGGATGGTCGACGACTCGCTCCCGCGCTGGTGGTCAATCAGAAGTTCTACGAGAGGCTCGGGTCGCCCAACCTGGCATCGCACCCGACCGTCACGATGCTCGGAGAGCAAAAAACTACCGCTGTCATCATCGGGGTCTATCCCAGTTCGGATTTTGAGGAGCCGAACACGTACATCCTCAACTCGGCGTACCTGCAGTTGATACCACCACTCGAGACGCAGAACACCCCGCCTCAGTGGGAGTTTTGGGTGCCGCCGGAGTTAGCCGATCAGTTGTCAAACCAGATTCAGCGGGATCTCTCTGGCGCTGTAGGCAAAGGATTCTCGGTCGAGGTGAACCGGCAGGATTATCAAGCGTGGGGCCAAGAAGATCCCCTCGGTCCGATGAAAATGCTGGTGACAGGTGTCGCGATACTCGTCCTACTTTTGGGCGCACTGGGTCTCGTCAACATCTCCATGGTCACCGTGCGTCAGCGAATTAGGGAGATCGGAATTCGACGCAGTTTTGGGGCCACGTCGGGTCTAGTGTTCTTCGCTGTGATGTTGGAAAGCGTTGTCGCGTCCTTCGTCGCGGGGGTCGTCGGGGTGGCGATTGCCATCCTTCTCGTCACAAACCCCAGCGTTCAGGAGGTTGTGGCCCAAGGGCTCACCGATATGCCCCCGTTCCCGATGGAGGCTGCGGTTGTGGGGCTTGCCGCGGCAACCGGTGTTGGCGCGCTTGCGGGGTTGCTCCCTGCGCTGGTGGCCGTGCGGGTCAAGGTGATTGACGCTATCCGATACTAAAAATCGAGGCTCAGAAGCGGATGAGCGTGATGCGGGCTCCGGACACTCCCTGCGGAGTCACCGGGAAAGTCGGTCTTGCGAAGTAGCGTAGGGGCATGGCAGCGAGCACCCGTTCGACGGCGCGTACGCGCGCGAGCGGAAGCGCGCGCGGGCGAGCCCCCACCCCGCGAAAGCCGGCGCCACGCCGCAAACCGACACCGGCGTCTCATCAGTCTGCTCTGACGAAGGTATGGATGGGAGCAGCCCACCTGGTCGGCGGCGGTGCCCGCCTGTTTTGCAAAGAGACGCTCTCTCAAAATGAGCTTCGCGACGGCATTCCGTTTTTGTTTTTTCTTTTGGCGATCTGTGGTGCCTTCGTAGAGTGGTTTTTTCCTCTCAACCCAGTTTTGATTGCTTTTGACACCTACACCTTTGGCGGTGCGTTTGGTCGCCTCGCCTTTGCCCTGCCGGTGATACTTCTTTTTCTCTCGGTCTGGTTTTTTCGGCACCCCTCGTCTGTGCATGACAACGGCCGCATCGGAATCGGCATGGGCGTGCTCATCACGAGTATTTGCGGGCTGAGCCATATCTTCGGCGGGATGCCGAAATGGGGAGACCCGATCGAGGCGTTCGCACGCGCCGGTGGCATCGTCGGCTACGGGCTCGGCGCGCCTCTGGCTACCTTCCTTTCGGTGTGGATTACCGTTCCGCTCATTTCGGTGTTGCTCATCCTCTCGTTGTTCATCCTCACGAAAACCCCACCAAATCGCATCGGATACCGCCTCCGCGAGCTCTATTCCTACCTGTTCGGTGCAGAGCTTCCTGCCCCGGAGGAACTTGCCGCGCGAAAAGCAGCGAAGACGGAATCCGTGGATCTCGGATCCCTCGCTGATCTCAACCTCACCGGTGACAGCGATCTGATTCCGTGGTGGCGCCGGAACCGCTCACACCGGGAAGAAGATCCAGCATTCGATAGCCCGGTGATTGTGCACGCTGGCACCCAGGTTGTGGACCACACTCCGAAAGAGGAGTTTGGGATCGAACTCATTGAAGAGCTTCTGAAAGCAGAAAACGCCGTCAAGCGATTCACCGGGGAGGTCGAGAGCACGGGCGCAACTGGCATTCGTGATGACTCTGTTCGCGATGCGACAATTTCTCCTGCACTGCCAGGGTTCCCCTCCTCTGCGTCGGAAAAAGGCCAGGCGGGGGAGTTTGATGGACCAGGTACAGACCAACCCACCGCACCATACCGGTTGCCGGCCGCGACGGTTTTGGAGCCTGGCACCCCGTCAAAGTCACGCTCAGCCGCCAACGACGACGTCGTTCGGTCAATCTCCGAAGTGCTAACCCAGTTTCAGGTGGATGCTGTCGTCACCGGATTTAGTCGTGGTCCCACGGTGACCCGCTACGAAATTGAACTTGGTCCTGGTGTGAAAGTCGAGCGAGTGACGGCGCTCAGCAAAAATCTCTCATACGCGGTGGCGAGCAACGAAGTTCGCATTCTTTCGCCCATCCCTGGCAAGAGCGCAATTGGTGTCGAGATCCCAAACCTTGATCGCGAAATTGTTTCACTCGGTGACGTGCTGAGGTCAAAAGCGAGTACGTCGAGCAAACACCCGATGACGATCGGCATGGGCAAAGACGTTGAGGGTGGATTCGTTGTCGCAAACCTCGCCAAGATGCCCCACCTTCTCGTAGCTGGGGCCACCGGCTCCGGAAAATCGAGTTTCATCAACTCGATGATCACGTCACTGTTGATGCGCGCGAAGCCCTCAGAAGTGCGGATGGTGCTCATCGACCCGAAGCGCGTCGAACTAGCTCCATACGCCGGTGTGCCCCACCTCATCACCCCCATCATCACGAACCCCAAAAAAGCCGCTGAGGCACTGTCGTGGGTCGTCAAAGAGATGGACATGCGTTACGACGACCTCGCAAGCTTTGGTTATCGTCACGTCGACGACTTCAACGCGGCGATCGTTGCCGGCGAAGTGACACTCCCGCCGGGCAGCGAACGCAAACTCAAGCCATACCCTTACCTCCTTGTGGTCGTGGATGAGCTCGCCGACCTCATGATGGTGGCGCCGCGCGACGTGGAGGACTCAGTCGTTCGGATCACGCAACTCGCGCGCGCAAGTGGAATCCACCTCGTGCTCGCGACGCAACGGCCCAGCGTGGATGTCGTGACGGGCTTGATCAAAGCGAACGTTCCCAGCAGGTTAGCGTTCGCGGTGAGCAGCATGACCGACTCCCGCGTGATTCTCGACCAGCCGGGCGCTGACAAGCTCATCGGCCAAGGCGACGCACTCTTCTTACCGATGGGGGCATCCAAAGCGATTCGAGTACAGGGTGCGTGGGTGAGCGAGAGTGAAGTTGAAGCGGTCGTGAAACACGTGACGGCACAGGCGAGACCCGAGTACCGCAAGGATGTTGCCGCGGCCACAGAACAGCGTGTGATCGACGGTGACATTGGCGACGACCTTGACGTGTTGTTGTCAGCGGCCGAGCTCGTTGTCTCCACTCAGTTTGGGTCGACCTCCATGCTTCAACGCAAACTTCGGGTCGGCTTCGCGAAGGCCGGCCGACTGATGGACTTATTGGAGTCGCGTCGCATCGTCGGGCCATCCGAGGGGTCGAAGGCGCGAGACGTCTTGGTGACGGCGGAACAACTGCCAGCGGTGTTGGCCATGCTTCGCGGCCACGTGGTCAGCGAGCCAGCCTCGCGGGAGGATTCCAGAAACGGTTCCGATCCGATAGCAGCCGCCACGAGCGGTTACGATGAAGTCGAAGGCTCATCGGATGAGGACGCCTGGAAGCTGACCGACAGGGAATAACGTGGCACTGCCAACGACGCCGTCATTCAACGAATCCGGTCGTACGAACCCCATGCGCGGCCGGGTTGCGCGAAGCGGTGACACGCCCGCGAGCACGGGAAATATTGCCAACATCATTACCGTCGTGCGTATTTTCTTGGCACCGCTGTTTGTGTGGCTTCTTTTTGCTGACAATCACGAGCTAGGTGTGATGCGCTATGCCGCCGCAGGACTGTTCATTTTGGCGATAGCAACCGACGGTGTTGATGGGTTGCTCGCTCGACGGCAGAATCTGGTTACTGACTTTGGAAAGATTCTTGACCCCATCGCCGACAAGATTCTCACCGGAAGTGCGCTCGTCACGCTGTCGATTATTGGCGATCTGTGGTGGTGGGTGACGATCGTCATCCTCGTTCGTGAGTTGGGCATTACCGCCTTCCGGATTGCGGTGGTGCGCGATCGCGTTATTCCAGCATCCGGTGGCGGCAAGCTCAAAACTGTTGCGCAAGCGATCGCGATCTCGTTCTACCTCGTTCCGCTGTGGACGGTTTTCGGCGACTGGATGCACTGGACCAACGCCGCACTCATGGCGATCGCGGTGGCACTCACCCTGTACTCCGGTTTCGGCTACATCATGACCGCGCTTCGGTACGCCAAGCCGGCGCAACAATCGGCCTGAGGTGGTGAGACCGGCCATGTCAGTCTCACCCGCTGCCGCCACAGCCCAACAGCTCATTGCCGAGCTGCTGGCGCGTGGCCTCACCGTCGCGGTTGCTGAGTCTCTCACCGGTGGTTTGCTGGTAGCCGACTTGATTGCTGTTCCTGGTGCATCTGCCGTCATCAATGGCGGTGTCGTTGCCTACAGCTCGGAGATCAAAGCGTCGGTGCTCGGTGTGGATGCGGTGCTCCTCGCGGAAGTTGGCCCCGTGCATCCAGAGGTGGCGAGACAGCTCGCGAAGAACGTGCGAGATCGAATGGCCGTTGCGGGACATCCGGCTGATGTCGGTATCGCTACCACCGGAGTAGCGGGGCCAGACTCGGTTGATGGAAATTCCCCCGGCGTGGTTTTTCTTGGCCTTTCCCTGGGTGCCGTCACGCGTGCTCGAGAGCTTTCGCTCCAGGGGACGAGGCAGCAGATTAGGGCGCAAACAGTCGTGGCCGCGCGTGAATGGTTGGCGGAGGCACTCGAAGGGGGACTGGCTAACTCCGGGGAATAAGTCCACGATCGATCTAGTTATAACTGGTGATTCACAATGGTCATTCAGAAAGAACTGGTTAGAGTTTGATCACATTAGGTTGTAGAGTGACGGGTTCGAGTAGCAATGCTCGTGGGCTCGACACAGCACAATTTGTAACGTTAGAGCGAAGTAAGAAGAAGAGGAGGGTCCAATGGTTCTAGTTCGTCAAGAAATCGGAGATGTTCTCCGGGACTTTCGTCTGCAGAAGGGTCGCACCCTTCGCCAGGTTGCCAGTAGGGCATCCGTCGCGCTTGGATATCTCTCTGAGGTAGAGCGTGGACAAAAAGAAGCGAGTTCAGAGATCCTTGCTTCCGTGGCGGAAGCGCTCGAGACTCCCATTTCTGTCATCATGCGCGAGGTGGGAGACCGTCTCGCCGTTCTCGAGGGTATCAACATCATCCCCGATACTGTCCCCGATGACCTTGTCGCTGACTTCGACGCAGACCTCGTGGTCCGCTGATTTTCTCGAGAGTAGGCTCCGTTTGCTTCGGCACGGAGCCTTCTCTTTTTTCTCGGAGTGGGTGTTGTCAACCGTGTGCTGGATGAAAGCCGCGGCGCCAGTGGTGGCAGGCTCTGTGAAGAAAGGTGGGCACCGTGCGGCTGAGTGAGTTCAATCGTGCTGTTTCTGCTGAGTTTGGCGATTCTTTTGGAAGCGCCCTTGTTCGTGACCTGGTGTTGGATGCGCTCGGTAATCTCACTGCGCAACAAGCGCTTGAAGCTGGGCTGCCTGCCCGAGAGGTGTGGCTCGCTCTGTGCCTGGCCAATGATGTGCCGACGTCTCGCAGGCACGGTGTGGGTATGCGCGAACCTCGGTGACACGCCGAAAGCGATCTATCGAACATTTGTTCGTACTTGTGTAGGCTCGTTCACAGCAGCAATCGAAAACGGGTTGTGCACAGTTCGCACGTCGGTGACCAGAAATGTCACCGGTCCGGCGTACTGTCTGACTCATTAGCGAATGCAGCTAAACGCCTTGTCGCGGAACTCACTTGCCCTGCACCATCGGCGGTGAGAGGAACGGCAGCCTATAGGCACACCGATAACGAGACAAAGGAACCACCCATGGCATCTCCAGCAGATCGCGAAAAGGCACTCGACACGGCCCTCGCTCAAATTGACCGCCAGTTCGGCAAAGGCTCCGTCATGCGCCTCGGCAGTGACGAGCGTGCACCGGTTGCGGTGATCCCCACAGGCTCCATTGCACTTGATGTTGCTCTCGGTATCGGCGGGCTTCCCCGTGGCCGTATCGTCGAGATTTACGGTCCAGAGTCCTCGGGCAAAACCACTCTGACTCTTCACGCAATCGCCAATGCTCAGCGTGGAGGTGGCATTGCGGCCTTCATTGATGCGGAACACGCTCTTGACCCCGAATATGCGAAGGCTCTCGGAGTCGACATTGATGCTCTTCTTGTTTCACAGCCAGACACTGGTGAACAAGCGCTAGAAATCGCGGACATGCTCGTGCGAAGTGGCTCCATCGACCTCATCGTCATTGACTCGGTCGCGGCACTTGTGCCTCGTGCCGAGATTGAGGGCGAGATGGGTGATTCACACGTCGGACTCCAGGCCAGACTCATGTCGCAGGCACTGCGCAAGCTCACCGGTGGTTTAAGTCAGACCAACACGACCATGATTTTCATCAACCAGTTGCGCGAAAAGATTGGTGTGTTCTTCGGCAGCCCAGAGACCACTGCTGGTGGAAAGGCACTCAAGTTCTACGCGTCCGTGCGCCTCGACATTCGCCGCATCGAAACGCTCAAAGAGGGCACGGATGCTGTGGGCAACCGCACGCGCGTCAAGGTCGTCAAGAACAAGATGGCCCCGCCCTTCAAGCAAGCCGAGTTCGACATTCTGTATGGCACGGGAATCTCCCGCGAAGGCAGTCTGATCGACTTTGGTGTCGAACACGAGATTGTGAAGAAGTCTGGTGCTTGGTACACCTATGACGGCGACCAGTTGGGCCAGGGCAAAGAGAACTCTCGCCGGTACCTCATTGAGAACCCCAAGACTGCGAACGAAATCGAGACCAAGATCATGACGAAACTTGGGATCACGGCAGAAGCGAAGGCTGCGAAGGCGGCTGCTTTGGCTGCCGCGGCAGAGGCGCCAGAGGGTACTGGAGATTCTGGCACCAACGAAAGTTCTGCCGCTGTCGATTCCATCGAAGAGAAACTCGCCAGCCGCAAGGCTGTCTGAGATATCTCGCGGTCAGAAGAAGCTTATGGACTCCGACGGCACCCTGGCGAAGGTCACCTACCTTCCTGGTGCAGTGCCTCCTGGTGCAGTTCCTCCTAGCGCTGCGTCTCCTTGCGCTGCCGCACCAGCACAGGATGCGGCCGTGGCGGGCGAGAGGGCGCCGTCGGTGCCCTCTCAGGGCCCACCGAGCGTTCCCCCCGACGAATCTACGCGCCGGGCGGAAAACATCAGCATGAGTGCCCTCACGCGTCGCGGTCGCTCGCGCTGGGAGCTGGGGGAGGTGCTGAGATCCCGCGACGTGAACTCCGCCGTTGCGGAAGCAGAACTGGATCGACTCGAACAAGTCGGACTCGTCGACGATGCGGCGCTAGCGGAAACAATTGTGCGCACGCAGCACGAGCGTAAAGGGCTTGGGCGTTCCGCTCTTGTGAACGAAATGCGCAGAAAGCACATTGATCAAGACGCAATCGATGCGGCGCTGGGGCAGCTGGGGGATGAGGCCGAGTTCCAACGGGCGGTTCAGCTCGCGGAGCGTCGAGTGAATCAAATGCGTGGCCTCGACCACGCCACCGCGGTACGTCGGCTCAGTGGATATCTACAGCGCAAGGGATACAACGGTGATACCGTACGCAGGGTTATTCTCGAAACACTTCCGAGACAATCATCGGGAGTCTCCTTCTCGTGATCGCATAAGATCGATGGCGTGAACTTGCCCCGACCCTCCCTCGCCACCGTCGTGTTCATTGCTGCGACACTTGCCCTCGCCGGATGCGCGGTGGAGGATCCAGCCCCCGTCGGCACTCCCACTCCAACGCAGGCTGCCATCGACACCACGTCCTACATTGGTGAAGTCATCGACCCAACGGGTACACGGTGGGCAGGTCGTGACAGCGGTGGAGATGAGACAACATTCATCCTCCACGATGGCGGCACTCTGGCGGTGAAATACGGGGCGAAATCGTATGACGACCCCAACGACACCTGGCAGGTGGTGGACGGTGTCCTTTACCTCCGCGTGTTCCTCGATGACGTGAACGGTGAAGCGGAATACGTCGGCACCTGGAATGCAGAAACCTCAACCATCGATACCGTGATGACAACGTCGGTGAGTGGTCGACATCTGACCGTCGCACTGGTCCAGCAGTAAGGCCGCGAAGGCAGGCTTAGGCTTGACCCATCATGAATGTGACCACTGACGACGCCACCCAGCCCCGCACCTACGAAGTGCGTACCTTTGGCTGCCAGATGAACGTTCACGACTCTGAGCGATTGAGCGGAACCCTTGAGCAGGCCGGGTTTATCCGAGCCGACGCCAGAGACGCTGACATCATCGTGATCAACACGTGTGCCGTGCGTGAAAATGCCGACAACAAGCTGTACGGCACCCTCGGAATGTTGGCCGAGGTTAAACGTAACCACGCAGGAATGCAGATCGCCGTCGGAGGCTGCCTCGCGCAAAAGGACAAAGGCACAATCCTCCAGCGAGCACCGTGGGTTGACGTGGTCTTTGGCACGCACAACATGGGTTCCTTGCCCGCGCTCCTTGAGAGGGCTCGTCACAACGGCGAGGCTCAGCTCGAAATTCTCGAATCGCTAGACATCTTTCCTTCGACGCTCCCGGCTCGCCGTGAGTCCACCTACAGCGGCTGGGTCTCCATCTCTGTTGGATGTAATAACACCTGCACGTTTTGCATCGTTCCCTCACTGCGCGGCAAAGAGAAGGACCGTCGCCCCGGTGACATCCTTGCCGAGATACAGGCGCTTGTCGACGATGGTGCCATCGAGGTCACCTTGCTTGGGCAAAACGTCAACTCCTACGGGGTCGAGTTCGGCGATCGCGGTGCGTTCGCGAAGCTCCTTCGTTCCGCCGGTGGAATCCGCGGGCTTGAGCGCATCCGCTTCACGAGCCCACACCCGGCGGCCTTCACGGATGATGTCATCGACGCGATGGCTGAGACGCCTACCGTCATGCCGCAGTTGCACATGCCGCTGCAGTCAGGGTCGGACCGTATTCTGCGCGCCATGCGCCGCAGCTACCGCTCAGAGAAGTTCCTCGGCATTCTTGACCGGGTGAGGGAACGGATCCCGAACGCAGCAATCACAACAGACATCATTGTTGGCTTCCCTGGTGAAACCGAGGAGGATTTCGCTGAGACACTTCGGGTTGTCGAGCGGGCCCGATTCGCTTCGGCGTTTACTTTCCAGTATTCGATTCGCGAGGGAACCCCGGCAGCCACGATGGCGGATCAGGTACCCAAGGAAGTCGTCCAGGAGCGCTATGAACGGTTGCACGCGCTTCAGGAGCACATTTCGTGGGAAGAGAATCGTGCGCTTATTGGCAGCACCGCCGAGCTTCTCGTAGCGAACGGGGAAGGACGCAAAGACGCAGACACGCATCGGATGAGCGGCCGTGCAGCCGACGGTCGGCTTGTGCACTTCGATGTCCCCATCGGCAGCGAGATTCCTCGACCAGGCGACATCGTGACGACCGTTGTCTCGGGTGCCGCACCGTTCCATTTGCTCGCTGATGCGCCAGAAGGTTCCCTGCTCGCCGTGCGTCGCACCGTGGCCGGCGATGCGTGGGATCGATCTCAGGCTGCCAGTTGTGGAGTTCCCGAGGCAGATAACTCTGCACCCGGACCAACTAACGGTGTGGTCTCGCTCGGAATACCAACCCTGCGCCATTGAGATCCGCAGTGCCCTCCGTACACCTGCCCGCAACGCTGCCGCTGATAACGATTGTGGGCGCTACCGGCACCGGCAAAAGTGCGCTGTCTCTTAATCTGGTTGATGCTCTTCGAGTGGACGGGTGCGCTGCCGAGATCGTCAACGCCGACGCAATGCAGCTCTACAGGGGCATGGATATTGGTACGGCAAAACTCCCGGTTGCTGAACGTCGAGGCATCCCGCACCACCTCTTCGATGTGCTCGATGTGACAGAAGAGGCAACAGTTGCCGCATATCAGCAGGCCGCTCGCGTGGCGATCTCCGAGGTCCGGAGTCGAGGTGCTGTGCCCATTGTCGTCGGCGGATCGGGGCTCTACGTTTCCTCGATTCTGTTCGATTTTCAGTTTCCTGGCTCCGATGCAGAGATCCGTGCTGGCCTCGAGCGTGAGGCAGCCGAGCACGGAAGTCAGGTGTTGATCGAGAGGCTCACTCGCCTGGACCCAAACGCTGCAGCAGCTATTGGGCCACACAATGTGCGGCGCATTATCCGGGCGCTCGAAGTGATCGCCATCACCGGGGAGCCTTTCGGCTCTGGCCTGCCGGACGAAAACCGCACAAGTGAACCCTTGACCATAATCGGTCTCACGACGCCACGGCCGGAGCTTGTTGCCCGACTCAATGAGAGAGTCCTCCACATGTGGCGCGGCGGCCTAGTAGAGGAAGTTGGTGGACTTCTCGAGATTGGTCTTGACCGCGGGGTAACGGCCAGGAGAGCGATAGGTTACGCGCAAGCGATCGCGCAACTGCGCGGCGAAATTTCTGAGAACGACGCAATCGAGGCTACCTCGGCGCTCACACGGCGCTATGCGAGGCGGCAGGTTGGATGGTTCAAGAGATACCCGTCGGCGCACTGGTTCGAAACCGACGATCACGACCTAGTGGGCAAGGCTCGTGCTTTAGCATTGGCGCATGGCAGAACTGCACTTCACTAAGGGCCACGGCACCGGAAACGACTTCATTCTTTTTGCTGACCCACAGGGCACGGTGAACCTCAGCCCAGATCAGGTTCGCGCACTGTGCGACCGGCACTTCGGCATTGGTGCTGATGGCATCATTCGCGCGGTGCGATCTCGAAACCTCCCTGACGGTGCTGCGGCGCTGGAAGAAGACAGTGCCGCGGAGTGGTTCATGGATTACACCAACTCTGACGGAACACTCTCTCAGATGTGTGGAAACGGCATCCGCGTGTATACAAAGTTTCTTCTCGAGAATGGTTTGGTGGAACTCGGCCACGGTGACACATTGCCGATCGGCACGCGCGGCGGGGTTCGCGACGTGCAGGGCAATGCCAGCGGCTTTCAGGTGGATATGGGGCGTTGGCGACTTGAGGGAGGTGAGCCGCTCGTTCGAGCGCGAAACCTCAAAGTTGCTAGGCCGGGCCTTGGCATCAATGTGGGAAACCCTCACGTGGTGGTGGCACTGTCGAGTGAGGAGGAACTCGAGGCTGCAGACCTGACGTGGATCCCCGTGCTGGAGCCCGAAGCCGAGCACGGAACCAATGTTGAGTTCGTGGTTCCCCACGACCCGCTCGTGAAAGATGGTGTCGGGAGGATCCGCATGCGCGTGCATGAGCGAGGAAGCGGCGAGACACTGTCGTGTGGCACGGGAGCGGTAGCTGCAGCCCTCGCCACACGATACTGGGCGGGATCCTCTGCCCCGAACCAGTGGCGCGTCGAGGTGCCCGGCGGAACCCTCGGCGTGCGGATGTGGCCGGCAGAAGACGGTGAGCACGTCTCGCTGTCGGGCTCGGCAGAGTTGGTTTTCGACGGAATGGTTTCGTATTAGGGAAGCGCCTCTAGCGCTTTCGCACGCGGAGCACGCGATAACCTTTGCTCGTCGCTGCACGAGTGACGGTGAAGTTCTCGGGCAGAGTGCCGTCCAACCACCGGTGCAGCGAATCGGAGCCTAGGTTGCGTTGAACGACGAGCCACGCATCCGTTTCTGCCTCCAGCCTCGGAAGCCAGTGCTCCAGCATGCGGTGCAGTTCGTCTTTGCCGACACGTATCGGAGGATTCGACCAAATCGTCATAAACCGGATGTCATCGGGAACATCTTCGGGGCGGCAAGCGTTGATGTTTTCAAGGCCAAGAGATTCTGCATTACGGCGAACCAGGTCAAGGGCGCGTTCATTGACATCCACCGCCCAGACGATGCTGTGGGGGGAGGCCAAGGCGAGGCTCAGCGCGAGGGGCCCCCATCCGCACCCCACGTCAAGGAGATTCCCACCCGGTGGCGGTGAGGGGGTGTTCGCCAAAAGCACCTGAGTACCCGCGTCAATGCGGTCAGGGCTGAAAACACCGTTCGCCGTCGAGAGCTCATAGGAGGTGCCCAGCAAATTCACTTTGATGGGCCGCAACTGAAGGGCACTTGCCGGAGTAGACGAAAAGTAGTGATCGTCGGCCATGGAGAGAAACTTACCGAAAACTTGGAGGATAGGGTTAACCCAATGACTGAAGGTGAAGAAGAAGTTCACGATTTCGTGGATCCCATCGACCGAGTGTTGGCTGCAGCCGACGCGCGGGCGGGAGGTTATGCCCTCTTCGGCTCGCGAGCCCTGGCGCTGCAGCATGACGTGTCAGATAACGGCTCCACCGACGGTGATCAGCTCGAACGTGACGAGCGCGCAGCGCTTCGCAGAGTCGGTGGACTCTCCACCGAACTGGATGACGTAACCGAGGTTGAGTATCGCCAACTTCGCCTCGAGAATGTGGTGTTAGTCGGCATTCATCAGCAGGGTGGGGTCGAGGATGCCGAGAATTCCTTGCGCGAACTTGCTGCTCTCGCCGAGACGGCCGGCGCTGTGGTTCTCGATGGCCTTTTGCAAAAACGCAGCCACCCAGATCCCAGCACGTTCCTCGGAAAGGGCAAAGCTCAGGAACTTCGCGACATTGTCGCTGCCGTTGGAGCTGACACCGTTATTGCGGACACCGAACTCGCGCCGAGCCAGCGACGCGCGCTGGAAGACGTGGTAAAGGTTAAGGTCATCGATCGCACCGCGGTTATCCTCGACATTTTTAGTCAGCACGCCAAAAGTCGGGAGGGTAAAGCGCAAGTTGAGCTCGCGCAGCTCGAATACCTGTTGCCGAGGCTTCGAGGGTGGGGCGAGTCTATGAGCCGCCAAGCCGGTGGCCAGGTCGGCGCTGGCGTGGGGATGGGCTCCCGCGGCCCTGGCGAAACAAAGATCGAACTTGACCGTCGCCGTATTCACACACGGATGGCAAAACTTCGCAAGCAGATCAAAGAGTTTGCACCTTCTCGAGAGGCGAAACGAGCCAATAGGGTGCGGAATGCTGTGCCATCGGTTGCCATCACCGGCTACACGAACGCGGGTAAGTCGTCACTCTTGAATCGAATTACACGCGCCGGCGCGCTCGTCGAGAACGCCTTGTTTGCCACGCTTGACACTGCTGTTCGCCGCACGGAAACCGCTGACCGACGCCCGTACACACTCGTCGATACCGTCGGCTTCGTGCGGAATCTGCCGCATGAATTGGTGGAGGCTTTTCGCTCAACGCTGGAAGAGGTGGAGCGCGCGGATGTCATTGTGCATGTTGTGGATGCCAGCCATCCAGACCCTCTAAGCCAGCTCACTACTGTGCGAGACGTAATTGGCGACCTGGGTGCACGGGACATTCCCGAAATTGTGGTGTTCAACAAATCTGATCTAGTAGATGACGACGCGAGGCTGGTCCTCCGTGGTCTCGAACCACGGTCAGTCTTCGCCTCTGCGCGCACCGGCGAGGGTATCGACGAACTGTTGGCGATGATTTCCGAGATCATTCCGCGCCCGGATATTCGTGTCGACTTGCTTATTCCCTACGACCGGGGCGACGTTGTTGCGTCCTTGCATGAGTCCAGCACAATCGTCTCTACCGATTATGAGGAGGGTGGAACACACGTGGTTGCGCTCGTCACTGTTCAGCAGCAAGCCACATTGCGACCGTTTCAGACGGAGCGCAGTACCGCCACTACTTTGCCCAAAATTACGGCTTGATCTCCGACAATTGGAGCGAAGGATGAGTTGCGTGGCAACAGCCACGTGTGGCCGTCGCGTTGCTGAAAGACCTTAACTGTCGCTTCTTCTTCCAACATGGCCGCCACAATCTCACCGTTCTCGGCGTTCTGTTGCTGACGCACGACGACCCAGTCGCCATCGCAAATAGCCGCATCGATCATGGATTCGCCAACAACTTTGAGCATGAAAAGGTCTCCCTTGCCCACAAGTTGTCGGGGGAGCGGAAAGACTTCTTCGATCTGCTGGTCGGCGGTGATGGGAATGCCCGCAGCGATACGACCCACGAGCGGCACCATCGCGGCGTCGCCCACGGGAATCGCGGATTCTGCGCCAGCCTCCGCTGACGGCACCTCGATGAGGACTTCGAGAGCCCGCGTGCGATTGGGATCTCGACGCAGATAACCGCTCAGCTCCAACTGGTTGAGCTGATGAGTGACGCTCGACAGTGACGAGAGACCCACTGCGTCTCCGATTTCGCGCATGCTGGGCGGATAGCCCACCGTCGAAACCTAGTGCTGAATGAATTCCAGGATGGCCAGTTGCTTATCGCTGAGACTGCGGCGGCGGCGGGTGCCGGGCTTCGTCGCAGCGGGATCGGCAGCGCGGTCACGACTGAGAACGTCTCGATCGAGAGCGTCCTCACTGAAACTCTTGTCGCTCATGTCTTTTCCGCCTGTCGTTTCCTGATGGACGTTGATCGTCATTGACATGGGTATTGCGGTGTCAATGTCGGTGGGTGCTGATTGTCTGAACTCCAGACAATCGAAACTGTATCTTGAATTGTGGCTCTAAACAAACATTTATTCGAGTGTGTCGTGAAAGAAGTTCTAAACATATTCGAATATCGGCTTGATTCTTCGATCATTCGAAGATATATTCGGAACATAGCTTCGTATCCGGCACTCCCGGCCGAGTGCCGGATACGGAAGTTGATAAGGAGGAAAGACGATGACCGCCATACCGGCATACATTCCACGGGTGGGCTTCGCCCAGCCGCGTAACCCTCGACTGCGTTTGACCCGTCGTGGGCGTATTGTCCTCACCTCTCTTGTTGCGGGGCCGGTCATCGCCTTGGTGCTTTCCCTCGCACTCAACGGCGGCACAGCGGCAGCGACATCCGACCTCTCTTCTGGTGCATTTGACTACGTCACGGTTCAGGCAGGGCAATCGTTGTGGGCACTCGCTGAGACTGTTGCACCTACTGCAGACCCCCGCGACGTGGTGTCGGAGATTGTTAGCTTGAATCAGCTAGAGAACTCGGAACTGCATCCTGGCGATAGGATCGCCATTCCGATCAAGTATTCCCGCTGAGTTGCTTGCGCTGAGTTGCTTGCGCTGAGTTGCTCCAGCTGAGTTGCTCCAGCTGAGTCGTGCGGCTTGAGCCTTCCGCGTTGGCACCCCGTCGTCACAGAGTGATCGCCTCACTTACCATTGTTGGGTGGTTTCACTCAACGACCTCCCTCTCCGCGACGATCTTCGCGGCCTGTCTCCCTATGGCGCGCCTCAAAAGGCAGTGCGCGTTGCGCTGAACGTCAACGAGAACACGCATCCGATTCCGGAGGAGGTCGCGCGTGATATCACCGCCTCGCTGACTGAAACAGTTTCGCATCTCAATAGGTACCCCGATCGAGAGTTCACTCACCTCCGTGAAAGCCTGGCGCACTATCTTGGCGCGGGGCTCGCTCCCGAACAGCTGTGGGCGGCCAACGGGTCGAACGAAGTTCTTCAACAGGTTTTTCAGGCTTTTGGGGGCCCAGGTAGGCGCGCCCTCGGCTTCGATCCCACCTATTCGATGTATCAGATTTTGGCACGAGGCACCGGTACTGCGTGGGTTGCCGGTACGAGGGATGACGGTTACCTCCTCTCCGCAGATACTGCCGTGCGGCAGGTGCAGGAGCATGCGCCAGACATCGTGCTGCTCTGCTCGCCGAACAATCCAACGGGAACCCCTCTCGCTCTCGAAACCATCGAGGCGGTGTACGACGCGACGAAGTCAATGGTGATTGTCGATGAGGCGTACGGCGAGTTCGCGGGTCCCGATGCAGTCTCGGCTGCAACACTCCTGCCGGGCCGTGAGAGGTTGCTGGTGAGCCGCTCAATGAGTAAGGCGTTCGCCTTTGCCGGCGTTCGACTTGGTTACCTTGCGGCAGATCCCGCTGTAATAGATGCCCTGCGCCTGGTTCGCCTTCCGTACCACCTGTCGACGTTGACTCAGGTGGCAGCACTTGCGGCACTTCGGCACTCTGACTCATTGCTCGAGACTGTCGCCGACATCATCCTTCAGCGCGACCGAATAGTAGAGGTACTTGGCGAGCTAGGGTTTTCGGCTATTCCCTCAGCGACAAACTTTGTGTTGTTCGGTGGAGTGAAGAACCCAGCAGAATTGTTTCAGCAGTTGCTTGAGCGAGGCATTCTAATTCGTGACCCGGGAATCCCAGGCCACCTGAGAGTGACCGCCGGCACCGAGCAAGAAACGACAGCGTTTCTCGCGGCCCTGACTGAGATCACGGCTGGGTAGGCTGGGACTATGACGACGCAGCCGACATCGGGCCCTCGCACCGCAAGTCTCCGGAGGCAGACAAGCGAATCGAGCATTGAACTTTCGCTGGACTTGGATGGCACAGGTACCTCGGACGTCCAGACAACGGTGCCGTTTTTCGATCACATGCTCACCGCGTTTGCTCGTCACTCCCTGATTGACCTCACAGTGCGGGCTTCGGGCGACACACATATTGACGTCCACCATACGGTGGAAGATACCGCCATTCTGCTGGGTCGCGCGATTGGTGCCGCAGTGGGCGACAAAGCGGGAATCTCCCGATTTGGTGACGCCCTCGTGCCACTCGACGAGGCACTCGTTCAGGCCGTTGTTGATGTTTCTGGTCGACCTTACCTGGTGCACTCTGGTGAGCCGGCCGGTTTCGAGTATCACCTCATTGGCGGGCACTTCACGGGGTCGATGGTGCGCCACGTTTTCGAAGCGGTGACCTTCAACGCCGGGCTGACCGTGCACGTGACTGTGCTCGCGGGAAGGGATCCGCACCACATCGCGGAGGCAGAGTTCAAGGCCTTTGCGCGCGCACTGCGGCAGGCGGTTGCGCTGGACTCTCGCGTGAGTGGGATTCCGTCAACGAAGGGTGCGCTGTAAGCGTGAGCGGGCCATCCGTGGTCGTTCTCGACTACGGGAGTGGCAACGTGCATTCGGCGGCGAAAGCTCTCGAAGCGGTCGGGGCGCGGGTGACCTTAACCGCGGATGCCGCAAAGGTTTCGAGCGCCGATGGACTCCTTGTGCCAGGTGTCGGTGCGTTCTCGGCGGTGATGTCTGCGCTGCAGTCGGTGCGTGGTGCTGAGCTCATTGATAGACGGCTTGCGGGCGGGCGTGCGGTTCTGGGAATCTGTGTTGGCATGCAGGTGATGTTTGAGTGTGGCTCGGAGCGTGGAGCGGCTGCTGAGGGACTTGGACAATGGCCAGGTACTGTGACCAAACTCAACTCACCCGTGTTGCCTCACATCGGGTGGAACACCGTCGAATCAGCGCCTGAATCAGTGTTGTTTGATGGTGTTCACCAGGAGCGGTTCTATTTCGTGCACTCTTTTGCAGCACAAAGCTGGGATATGCCTGTTGACGGCCCGCTAGCTCATCCACATCTCAGCTGGGCGACGCACGGGAGCCGCTTCCTTGCTGCAGTGGAAAACGGGCCACTTTCGGCCACCCAGTTCCACCCCGAAAAATCGGGAGCAGCTGGCCTTCGATTGCTCGCCAATTGGGTGACAGCCCTCCACCGTGACTAGTATCTGAACCCTGCACCGAACCGGAAATGGCCATCATGAGTGACTTCAATACGACACCCAAGCTTGTTCTGCTGCCCGCAGTTGATGTCGCTGACGGCAAAGCCGTGCGGCTCACCCGCGGTGTGGCTGGCACGGAAACGAGCTACGGCGACCCCGTCGGTGCGGCCTCAGATTGGGTCGATCAAGGGGCGGAGTGGATTCACCTCGTCGACTTGGATGCTGCATTCGGACGCGGAAACAATCACGCCACCATCAAACGCGTCATCAAGCAGTGCCGCGGTGTGAACATCGAACTTTCTGGCGGCATCCGTGACGACGCGAGTCTTGAGGCTGCCCTGGCGACGGGTGCCAAACGCATTAATTTGGGAACGGCAGCTCTGGAGAATCCGGTCTGGACGGCACACGTTATCGCTGAGTACGGCGAGGCTATCGCCGTGGGCCTCGATGTGCGAGGCACAACTCTCGCGGCGCGGGGCTGGACGAAAGATGGCGGCGACCTTTTTGAGGTCTTGGATCGCCTCGAATCTGCGGGCTGCGCTCGCTATGTCGTGACGGACGTGACGAAGGACGGCACCCTTCAGGGACCGAATATCGAGTTGCTCACGTCGGTGGCGAACAGCACGGATAAACCCGTCATCGCCTCGGGTGGGATTTCGACCTTAGATGACATCGCCGCGCTGCGGGACCTTGTGCCCCTTGGCGTTGAGGGAACCATCGTGGGTAAGGCGCTGTACACCAAGGCATTCACGCTCTCCGCAGCGCTTGATGTCGCCTCACGCTGATCGAGCTGCACATGGTTGATCCTTCGAATGTGGCGGACTCGGCAGGACAGCCGTGGGCCGGGCGCCGATTTGAGCCCAATGCGAACGCGGGCGATGACGGCAGCGCGCCGCCGAAACTGATGGCCGCGATCACCCGTTTTCGCGAAGGCGCGAGTGACGCGGCGCACGTTGTGCGGGTGGTGGCAGAGTCACGACTGCTCATTCCGCTGCTCGCGGTGCTGGGAGAGTCCGGCGTCAATGCGCAGGGGCGCACGGTCGACAAGAGTCAAGAGTTGTCGATCGTGACCGTGAAGGGTCCGGATGGGCGAACGGTGCTTCCCGTGTTCAGTTCGGTGGCTGCGATGACCGCGTGGAACCCGGATGCTCGGCCAGTGCCGGCGTCCGGCCCTCGAGTGGCCGTGGCGGCCGTCAGTGAGGGCACAGAACTTGTCGTGATTGATCCGACTTCCGACACCGAGTTTGCCCTGCGTCGGCCCGCACTGTGGGCCATGTCGCGAGAGGTCGAGTGGGTTCCCGGGTATCTCGACTCCGAGGTAATTCGCGCTTTTGGTGACTCGGTTCTTGATGAGTCTGCGGTGCTTGAGGTGACTCTGTCGCCCGGTGACCCGGTGGCCAGATTGCACGGACCGGAGCTCATGATTCACTTGCTCATTGCGGATGGACTCAGCAAAGATCAGGTGGCGCAACTC
>JBDSUT010000032.1:0-16622 GCA_039927595.1 Terrimesophilobacter sp. | reverse complement strand
ACTATTACAAGGCGAACGTCGAGTTTTTTGACGACCTTGGGTCGCCAGGTGGTGCGGCGAAAGTGGGCGTAATTCACAAGGATCACCCCATCGTCGCGGCGCTTCCCGTGAACGTGAACAACACAGACCCCACCGCATAATGCCACTGGCTCTGCCGGACTTTCCGTGGGATGCGCTCGCGCACTACGCCGACCGTGCCAAGTCTCACGCACGTGGAATGATTGATCTGTCGGTTGGCTCTCCCGTCGACGAGACCCCCTCGATTATCCAAGATGCGCTCGCCGCCTCTACTGATGCTCACGCCTACCCTCAGACAGTCGGTTCGCCAGCATTGCGGGAGGCGATTGTCGACTGGTTTGCGCGACGGCGTGGTGTGGAGCTCGGTGGTGCGAATGTGCTTCCCACGATTGGCTCGAAAGAGTTTATCGCCGGGTTGCCCGTCTTTCTTGGGCTTGGCGCGCAAGACACCATTGTGCACCCTGCCGTGGCGTACCCGACCTATGCGCTCGGCGCAGCGATCGTGGGTGCGTGCGCTGTGGCGGAGGATGACCCGGCACGCTGGCCAGAGTCGACGCGACTCATCTGGCTCAACAGCCCAGGCAATCCGGATGGTCGGGTTTTGTCGATTGAACATCTTCGGGCCGCCGTCGCTCGCGCTCGTGAATTGGACGCAATTATTGTGAGCGACGAGTGCTACACCGAGCTGAACTGGGGCGACGACAAACCCTCTCCGAGCATTCTCGACCCTCGCGTCACCGATGGTTTACGGCACAACATTCTCGCGGTGTGTTCGTTGAGTAAGCAGTCAAACCTCGCGGGCTATCGAGCCGGGTTCGTGGCTGGTTGTTCGCAAGTGCTTGGTCGAGTTCTGGAGGTTCGCAAGCACATGGGGCTCATCGTTCCCGCTCCCATTCAGGCGGCGATGGTCGCTGCACTGGGTGATGACGCACACGTGGACGCGCAACGCGAGATATACCGTGCGCGTCGCACCGTGCTTCGTGCTGCCCTTGAAGCATCTGGGTTTCACATCGACAACAGTGAAGCAGGGCTTTACCTGTGGGCGACCACCGGCGCACCAGCGTGGGAGACCGTGGGGCTTCTCGCCGATGTGGGCATTCTGGCGGTGCCGGGCACTTTCTATGGCGATGAGACGCACGTTCGACTCGCGCTCACGGCTACCGATGCCGCGATCGAGGAAGCCGCGAAACGTTTAGAGGAAACCTCTCTGTAATTAGCTGAAACGTGAGACAGTTCCACGGTCGACGAATCTGCCAATTAGGCTGTAGGCGTGACTGATGCAGTTCAGAATGACGCAATGGCAACCCTTAGCTATCCAGGGGGTACTGCCGAGTTCCCGATTGTGCCGAGCACCGACGGTGCCTCGTCCATCGACATCTCGACACTGACCAAGAAAACGGGGCTCACCACCCTCGATCGTGGGTTCGTCAATACCGCGCCGACGACTAGTGCGATTACCTACATCGATGGGGATGCGGGAATCCTGCGGTACCGCGGCTACGCCATTGAAGACGTTGCGGCCAATTCGACCTACCTCGAAGTGGCGTGGTTGCTCATTCATGGTGAACTTCCGACTGCGGTGGAACTTGATCGGTTCGAGGAGACCATTCGAAGGCACACCCTCTTGCACGAAGACTTGCGTCGGTTCTGTGATGCGCTTCCGCACAGTGCCCACCCAATGTCTGTGTTGTCGAGTGCGGTGGGGGCGCTTGGCACGTTCTATGAAGACTCCCTGGACGTGCACGATCCGGAGCAAGTGGAGATCTCCACCATCCGGTTGCTCGCCAAGCTTCCCGTGATTGCCGCGTATGCGCACAAAAAGGCGCTCGGGCAAGCGTTTCTTTACCCCGACAACAGCCTGGGATTCGTCGACAACTTTCTCAAGCTCAACTTCGGGAATATGGCGGAACCGTACGAGGTCAACCCCGTCGTGTCGCGGGCTCTTGAGCGCTTGCTCATTTTGCACGAAGACCACGAACAGAACGCCTCGACCTCGACCGTGCGCCTCGTTGCCTCGACAGAAGCGAACATCTTCTCGTCCATCTCGGCTGGGATCAACGCGCTGTATGGCCCATTGCACGGCGGCGCGAACGAAGCGGTTCTCACGATGCTCGCCCAGATCAAGGAGTCGGGCGAGGGCGTCGAACGCTTCGTTGAACGGGTGAAGAACAAAGAGGATGGCATCCGTTTGATGGGCTTCGGCCATCGCGTGTACAAGAACTTTGACCCGCGCGCACGGCTGGTCAAGGAGAGCGCCGATGAGGTGCTGGAGGCTCTCGGTATCAGCGACCCGCTACTGGACATTGCGAAGCAACTGGAAGAGGTTGCCCTCGCTGACGACTACTTCATTGAACGCAAGCTGTACCAGAACGTGGACTTCTACACGGGCGTTATTTACAAGGCAATGGGGTTCCCGTCCCGCATGTTCACGGTGCTCTTTTCGATCGGTAGGTTGCCGGGCTGGATCGCGCATTGGCGTGAATTGAACTCAGATCCCAGCACGAGAATTGGTCGCCCACAGCAGTTGTACGTTGGCCCAACAGAGCGGCCGTGGCCCCGCAGGTAGCTTCGGCCCCATCTTGGGGACAGGTGCAGCGCACAGCTTTCCGGCTAGATTGAGAACATCTCACGGCGCCTCTGTCGCGCCGTGATGTATCCCCCTTAGTGGGCTGTCGCGCCGGTCACCCCTATTTACCGGCGCGACAGTTCACGCATGGAGCGCAGCGTTGAGGCGAATCCCCTCGCCCGTGCGTTCGTGCACTTCGACGACACCGGTGAGTGAATGGCGGCGAAACAGCACACCGTTTCTCCCCGAAAGTGAGGAAGCGCTTACACTCGGGAGCTCACCGGATGCCGTGGGTGCCGCTCCCGCCAGAAGCACTTTTGTGCCCGCAGTCACGTAAAGGCCGGCCTCCACTACGCAGTCGTCGCCGAGCGAGATTCCTACGCCCGCATTTGCGCCGAGGAGTGTTCGCTCCCCAATCGAAATGCGGTCAGTTCCGCCGCCACTGAGTGTTCCCATGATGGAGGCTCCGCCCCCGATGTCGCTGCCGTCGCCGACCACGACGCCCTGTGAGATTCGACCTTCCACCATGGAGGCGCCGAGCGTGCCCGCGTTGAAGTTTACGAACCCCTCGTGCATCACCGTGGTGCCGGGGGAAAGGTACGCTCCAAGACGCACGCGATTCGCGTCGGCAATGCGTACCCCGGGGGGAGTGACATAGTCGAGGAGTCGTGGAAACTTGTCGATGCTGTGTGCCGAGATACCGTCTCTCTGAAGCTCACTGCGCAATCTGACTGCGTCGTCGGGGTGAATCGGCCCTGCGTTCGTCCACACGACGGTGGGGAGGAGCGCAAAGATCCCCTCGAGGTTGATCAAGTTGGGTTTTACCAACCGGTGACTGAGCAGGTGAAGGCGAAGATACGCGTCCACAGTCGACGTGGGTGGGCCACCCAAGATGATCTCCACCGTGACAAAATCTCGTCGCACCGCTCGCCGGTCATCCGGTACCAAAAACTCTCCAAACGAGGCGGGGATTGCGTGTGGGTCTGTGTGGGCGGGAATTGAGCCGAGGTGGGGGGTGGGAAACCAGGCATCCAGAACCGTCGCGTTGTTGGCAACCGTAGCAATTCCTTGCCCCCAGGCAGTCGTATCCATCATTCGTCAAGGGTAACCGGCGCGGAGTGCTGGATAAACTATGCGGGTGCCTACTCTCGATGTGACTGCTTCGTGCCGTGATCTGACCGTTGCGCTCTGTGACATCGAATCGGTGTCGGGTAGTGAGCGCTCTCTTGCCGATGCGGTTGAGGCGGCAATGAAAACCTTTCCACACCTCGAGGTACTGCGAAACGGCGACGCCATTGTGGCGCGCACGAACCTTGGGCGGGATCGTCGTGTGGTCATTGCGGGTCACCTGGACACGGTTCCGGTGAATGACAACCTTCCCACCCGCATCGACGGTGAGTTTCTTGTGGGGCGCGGAACCGTCGACATGAAAGCCGGAGTGGCCGTGCAGTTGAAGCTCGCGGCAGAACTTGCTGAGCCACGGGTCGACATCACCTGGATTTGGTACGACCACGAAGAGGTGTCTTCTGACCTGAATGGGCTCGGCCGACTCGCACGGGAGCAACCAGAGCTGCTCGCGGGTGATTTTGCGATCCTCGGGGAGCCCACGCGAGCCCACGTCGAGGGGGGATGCAATGGCACTCTCCGCATTGATGTCACGACACGGGGTAGGCGCGCGCACTCCGCCCGTGCGTGGGTGGGGATCAACGCCATTCACCGGGCAGCCCCCATTCTTTCGCTTCTCGCTGACTACGAGCCGCGCGAGGTCGAGGTTGATGGTCTCAGTTATCGGGAGTCGTTGAACGCGGTGGCCATTACGGGGGGCGTGGCGGGCAACGTCATCCCCGATGAGTGCACCGTGACTCTCAACTACCGTTTTGCACCAAGCACCTCTGGAGAGCAAGCTATTGCCCACGTGCGCGAGTTGTTTTCTGGGATCACGGGCTACGAGGTGGAGTTCACGGTCACGGATCTCGCGGAGGGCGCGAGGCCCGGACTCACGGCGCCACTTGCTCAGGAATTCTTGCGAGCTGTTGGCGGCGTAGCCCACCCAAAATACGGTTGGACGGATGTCGCCCGCTTCTCTGCCCTCGGCATCCCTGCGGTCAACTACGGTCCTGGTGACCCCCTGCTCGCTCACGCCGACGACGAGCGCGTTCACACCGCAGAGATCGTGGAATGCGAGCGAGGCTTGCGCTCCTGGTTGACCGGAGAGTGAACCAGCCAAGTCTGGCTCGGCAACCGTTTCGCACTGCCGTGCGCATTCGCTACCGGGTGACGCCGTGGTGGCTGCGCGTGGTTGTTGTGTGGGCTGTGTCGAGGGTCATCACGACCTCGATCCTGCTGTGGTTTGCGGCGCAGCAGCAGCTTAACGCTTGGACGGCGGCCCACCCCGATTATCTTTCGTTTGCGCAACTGTGGGATAGCACGTGGTACCACATCGTCGCGGTCAACGGCTATCCCGCGGAACTACCGGTGACCGCTGACGGGCACGTGGCGGAGAACGCTTGGGCCTTCATGCCCGCGTACCCGATGCTCGTGCGAGCACTCATGATGGGCACCGGTCTGCCCTGGGCGTTGTTGTCGGTGTTCGTTTCTCTCGCGTTCTCGCTCGGCGCGGCCTTGATGGTGTACCGCATGCTGAATCTGGTGCTCCCGGGCGAGACGGCACTATTTGCCGTGGTGCTTTTCTGCGTCGGGCCACTCTCGCCCATCCTGCAGGTTTCGTACGCGGAGCCCATGCACGCGTTCTTTCTTGCCACTGCGCTCTACCTCGTTATGCAGCGGCGATACGTCGTGCTGATCCCCGTGATCGCGATTCTCGCCTTTACCCGCCCGAGTGGGCTCGCGTTCGCGCTCGCGCTTGGCCTGCACATCATCCACCGCTTCATTACTCGCCAGCGAGACCCGTTTCCGCTGTGGGAGCGGGTGCTCGCGGTCGGCACGATGGCTTTCAGCGGCATCATGGGTCTCGCATGGCCGTTCCTGGCCTGGATGGCGACGGGCTCGATTGCCGCTTATACCGACACGGAGCTTGCGTGGCGGGCACCATACATCGGCTACGTCGAGCTTGTTCCGTTTGCACCGTGGATTCAGGGTGCAGACTTTTGGCTGCCTGAACCGATGAGTTTCATCCTGCTCGGGGTCGTCGTTGTGGGATTCTTTGCGTCCCTCTTCACCCCCTGGGTGCGCAGGCTTGGGCCAGTATTGCGGATGTGGGTTGCCAGTTACGGGCTCTATCTTCTCGCCGTATTCTTTCCGCAGTCCAGCACATTTCGCCTCTTGCTACCCATGTTTCCGCTGGCCGGGGCGCTGGCGCAACCACGTTCTCGCCTGTACCGGGTCATGTTGGTCGTCTTCTTTATCGTCGGCCAGTGGGCCTGGTGCTACTACTGCTGGTGGGTTGATGGCCTCGATTGGACCCCACCGTAGAACGCTCGGTTTTCTGCGGTTCAAAAAATACGGGATAATGGGAACACACTTTACGAAAGGGGACCATTCATGGCAGCCATGAAACCGAGGACCGGAGACGGGCCAATGGAGGCTGTGAAGGAGGGTCGCCTCATCATCGTGCGTGTTCCCCTCGAAGGTGGCGGTCGCCTGGTTGTGTCGGTCAACGATGCAGAGGCCAAAGAACTTCATGACGCACTCGCGGAAGTTGTCGCTGCAGCCAAGTAGGGTTGCTGATCTTCGCTAAAACCCGAAAGTCACCACCGGCGGAACATCTGCCGCCAGCATTTTTTCGAGCACAAATTCTTCGTGTGGAACGACCGGGTGTGGAAGCGCGCTGAGCGCGAACCACCCTAGGTCGGCCGCTTTTTCCGTCTCCACAAGGTGCGGTTCACCGCTCCAGGTCCAGCATTCGTAGAAGAAGTCGACGCGCTCGTCGATGTTTTTGTTGTTGCGCTGGGTACGGTGCATGGCCGTGAGCGGCCTCAGGTCGCGCGGGTCGATTGAGACGCCGAGTTCCTCCAGCGCCTCACGGCGGGCGGCATCGAAGGTGGATTCGCCGTGCTCGACGTGACCGGCAGCCGCAGCAGCCCAGTGGTCGTCCATGTAGCCCGTATTCCGCCGTAATTGCAGCAGCACGTCGTCGCCCTGGCGAAGAAACACGTACGAGGCCGGGACTACCCTAAAATCGTGGGCGGTCATTCTGCGTCGATCCTTGTCAGTTGCAGCAGGCCATCGCCCACGGGGGAGAGCGCGCTGAGCACGGCATCCGAGGCAGAAATTTCGCGCAGCAGGCTGCGATATCCGGCAACCACATCGTCACGATGAGCGGGGTCTGCGACGCGGCCGTGCCACAGTGCGTGGGCGACGACCACGGTTCCTCCCGAACGCACGAGCCGCAACCCGTGTTCGACGTATTCGATGACCGATTGGGGGTCCGCGTCAATGAAGACCACGTCGTATGCGTTTTCGTTCATGCGCGGGAGCACTTCGCGCGCTCGGCCGGTAATCAAACGAATATGGGCGCCGGGGAATCCGGCATTCTGGAAGGCGGTGCGAGCGTGTTGCTGGTGTTCGGCCTCGATGTCGATGGAGGTCAAGGTCGCCTGCGGGGCTCCCGCGAGCATCCACAATCCGCTCACGCCAACGCCCGTGCCAATTTCGATAATGGAGGTGGCGACGGTGGCGGCGGTGAGGATCGCTAATTGCGCACCCATCGCCGCCGTGATTGAGTCAATGCCGAGCTCTTCAGCGCGCGCCCGCGCCTGCATGATGTCGTCATTTTCAACGACGAAGTCTTCTGCGAACTTCCAGTCAGATTCTTTTCCGGCCACCGTGTGCTCCTTGTCACACCAACTCTAGAGCGGAAGCCTCGTAGAAACGGTTAGTCTGAATTCGTGTTCGGGTTGACGTTTGAGAAGCTCCTCTTGATAGGGGTGCTTGCGGTATTCCTTCTCGGACCCGAGCGGTTGCCGTATTACGCCTCTCAATTGGCGCGTTTGGTCAAGAATTTGAAGAAGATGGCCGACGGCGCGAAAGACCGGATGCGCGAAGAAATGGGCCCGGACTTCGACGAGGTGGACTGGAAAAAGCTCGACCCGCGTCAGTACGACCCGCGCCGCATCATCCGTGAAGCCCTCGTGGAAGAAGTCACGGCGCCGAGTGCACCGCCGATGAAAGATTCGGCGTACGCAAAACGCAAGAGGCGTCTTGAAGAGAAGGGCGAACAGGCTCCCTTCGACGCTGAGGCGACCTGACCAGCCCGTTAACCCTGCGCGAGGTCGAGGATTGCCCGCACGGTGCGAAGGTTGCGTGCGGTGCCGGTGACACCGAGTCGCTTGAATAGTGCGTCCGCGTTGAGCGTGGTGGCGCTCATCCCTTCCGGATAGCGAATATGCAAGTGCGCGCCAAGGACCGTCCACTCTGCGTCACTGGGCGGCAACTCTGAGGCGCTGGCCAGGTTTTCGGGTTGCGGTTCTGCGGTCAGGAATGTCACGTACGACCATTTCGGGTCGGTGACCGGGAACGGATGCTCCGCTAGCGCCCCCTCGACCTCCTTGACACTGCGGGAGACGACGTCGCGCTGAAAACCAAACCGAACTTCTAGCTCACGCTCCACTGACCGATCGAACGTCGACCAACCGGAGGCATCGCTCGCGTCGAGCTCGAGGACGGCATTGCCGGAAGCTATGTAGGTGCGGGGGTGCTTGCCACCAAGTTCTTCAAGCATTGAGCGGAAGTCAGCCATCGGCAGGCGCGCAGTTCCGCCCACGTTCACGGCGCGAACAAAAATCACTCTCCTGGTCATCAGCTGTGGTGGCTCTCTCACGGTCAGCTAGCGGCGCCGGATCGCTTTGAGCACCGTCAGCAGCAGCAGCATCACTCCTGTGAGTTTGGCGAACTCTTTGCCCGTGCGCGGCAGAGTCATGAGCCCGGTGGATTCTGCGACAGTGCGGGAATCCACAAAGCGCAGGATGCCTTCGCGCCCGTTGCGCCGACCAAGACCAGATTGCTTGACACCGCCCATGGGCGCGTCGATCGACGAGAAGGTGGCGCGGTACCCTTCGTTCACGTTGACACTGCCCGCATCGAGGGCGCGTGCCACGTTTCTGGCGCGGCGCTTCGAACGTCCGAACACGGAGGCGTTGAGGCCATACGGTGTGGCGTTCGCCGCGATGATTGCCTCCTCGACGGTGTCGACGGGGGTGATCGCCACCACGGGGCCGAACGTCTCATTACCCGAGCACTTCATGTCGTCGGTCACCCCGCTCAGCACGGTGGGCTCATAAAAGAGCGGCCCGAGGTCGGGGCGAGCCCTACCTCCGGTGAGCACGGTCGCGCCCTTCGCCACGGCATCTTTCACGTGCTCGTCCACGCGCTCGAGCTGGCTGGGCAGGGTGAGGGAGCCGAAGTCGGTCGAGTAGTCGAAGGCTGCGCCCTGCACCAGTGAGCCTGTGTGTTTCACGAAGGCCGTCGTGAAGGCGTCCTCGATCGAGCGCATCACGTAGATGCGCTCGATGGAGACGCAGAGCTGACCCATGGAGGAGAAGCACGCGTAGACGGCGTTCTTGGCCACAGCGTCGACGTCGACGTCGTCGAGAATGATCATCGGGTTTTTGCCACCGAGCTCGAGCGACGCGCCTCGCAGGGCGCCTGCCGCGCGGATTCCCACCTGAATGCCCGTGGCAGTCGAGCCCGTAAAGCACACGTAGTCGCTCACGTCGTTCACCGCGTTGCCAACCACTCCGCCGGGCCCCGCCACGACGGGCCACACCTCGGCCGGAACGCCAGCGTCGACAAAGGCACGACGCAAGGCGAGGATGCTGAGCGCGCCCTGGTCATCCGCCTTCTGGATGACGGCGTTGCCGGCTGCCAGCGCGGGGATGACATCCATCGCGGCGAGGCTGAGCGGGTAGTTCCACGGCGTGATGATGCCGATCAAGCCCTTGGGGTGGTAATCAACCCGCGCGCGAATGACCGTGGGGATGCCGCCCCGACGAGCCCGCGAGGCGAGCGCGCTGCGGGCCGATACGGCGTAGTACCGCGCGACGTTCGCCGATTGGAAGACCTCTTCGAACGCCTGGCCCCTGGTCTTGCCGGTTTCAGACTGCACCGCGTCGAGCAGAAGCTCGCGGCGCTCGATCAGCAGGTCGTGCCCTTTCAGCAGCACGGCCCGTCGATGAGCAAACCCGGCCTCGTGCCAACTCAGTTGTGCAATGCGTGCCTGGTCTGCCGCGTGGGTCACATCGTCGAGTGAGCTGTGGGGGAGATCATGCAGCTTCTTGCCCGTGAACGGCGCGTTGACGGCGGCGTGGGATTTGGCAGAGGAACTGAGGTCGCCGTGGAGGTCTCCGATGACGTCCTGCGAAAGCAATGTACCGGTCATGCTCTCAACGCTACACTCGGGAGCATGACCGCAACGGAGCGCTCTCGTGCCAGTATTCGTCTTCATCGTCGCACGATCGCGACGTACGCGATCGGTTCGATCGGCACGGGAGGGTTTTCGACCCTGCCGGGGCTCGTTCTCGTCTACTACCTAACCGACACTCTCGGGGTCACGGCACTGCTTGCGGGCATCCTCGTGACGCTGGCGAAGGTGTGGGATGTCGTCATCGACCCGGTGATTGGCAGCCGGAGTGATGTGAGCCTCGCCCACACGGGTTCGCGTCGACGCTTCATGGTGTTGGGTGCCGTCTTGCTGCCGGTGTTTTTCGTTCTCATGTTTGCGGTACCCGGCGGGATGTCGCCGGTCGTCGCCGGGGTCTGGGTGTTCGTTGCTTTCGTTTTTGCTGCGACAGCATTCAGCCTCTTTCAGGTGCCCTATATCGCGATTCCGGCCGAGCTTTCGGGCAGCTACGACGAGCGCACCCGGCTGCTGACCTGGCGCGTTGTGGTTCTCACGTTCGCCATTCTTCTCTTTGGTGCTGGCGGACCTGAACTACGAAGCCTCGGGGGCGGCAGCACCTATTCCGGATACCTGCTCATGGCAATCGTTGCTGGTCTGGTGATGGGCGGCGCGCTCTACGCCTCCAGCTTTGTGGCGAAGAAAAATGTCGCTCCTGTGGATGCGCCAGCGAAGGTTTCTCTGCGCGAGAACTATGCCAATGGTTTTCGGGCGCTCAGACGGAGTCAGCCGTTCCGTGCATTGCTGACAACGTTCCTGCTGCAGGGGATCGCGATCGGTCTCATGCTGGCGTGCGCCCAGTACGTGGCGACCTGGGTGATGAAAAGCGAAAGCGCAGTGACGCTGCTCTTTATCGCGCTCATCGCTCCCGCTCTTTTTGCGGCGCCTCTCTGGGGCGTGATCGCCAACCGCATCGGAAAAGAGCGCTCCTTCACGTACGCGAGCGTCCTTTACGGCCTCGCCGCACTGAGTCTCGTGGGTTTACTGTGGTCGCCGGGGGCGTGGGTTTACGTTCCCGTCGCGCTCGCCGGAGTTGCCTTCGCCGGGATGCAGTCGCTGCCCATGGCGATGCTGCCCGATGTGATTTCGCACGACGCGGCATCGCACGGTGACGGGCAGGCTGGCATTTTTGGCGGCATGTGGACAGCGGGCGAAACGACGGGGATGGCGCTCGGCGCGACCGTGCTCACCATCGTTTTCGCGGTCACCGGATACGCGGAATCGGTGGCAGGGGTCACCGTGGTGCAGTCTGATTCTGCGCTGGCCGGCATCGTGTTGAGCTTCAGCGTCGTGCCGGCCGCGATCATCGGCGTGAGCTTGATTTCACTAGCTCGGTATCGGTTGCGCAAGGAGTCGATCAACGCATGAAGTTTCAAGAAGAGCCGTCTGCGATCCTTGCCCGCTTACAGGAGCTGCGGGACGCGGATGCTCCCACGCACGGCGGCCACGTGCTCTCCTACGTCTATGACAGCGGGCTTGCCGCCCTCGACGAGCTCGCGGCGGCGGCGATCCGCATGGTGCAGCCCGTCAACGGGCTCGACCCCACCACGTTCACCTCGGTGGCCACGATGGAGCGCGAGGTGCTCGGGTTCGCCCGCCGCATCCTGCACGGCGGCGACGGCGCTCCTGGTGAAGAAGTGGTCGGTACGGTCACGAGCGGTGGCACCGAAAGCTGCTTGCTCGCAGTGAAGACCGCGCGGGACAACTGGCGGGTCGCGAACCCCGGCGGGAGTGTGCCGCGGCTACTCGCACCGGTCACCGCACACGCGGCGTTCCAAAAGGCTGCTCACTACTTTGGTCTCGAGCTCGACCTCGTGCCGGTTGATGCGAGCGGCACGGTTACAGCCTCCGCGCTCATCGATCGCATGGCCGACGACGTCGCACTCGTCGTCGTCTCTGCCCCGAGTTACCCGTTTGCCGCCCTCGACCCCATCTCTGAGGTTGCAGCAGCAGCTGCGGAGCGAAGCATCGCATGCCACGTCGACGCGTGCATCGGCGGCTGGGTGTTGCCGTGGCTCGATACGGCGCCATGGGATTTTGGCGTGCGCGGGGTGACCAGCGTGAGTGCAGATCTGCACAAGTTTGGGTACGCGCCGAAGGGGGCATCCGTGCTGCTGCAGCGTGGGCGTGACCGCCAGCGCACGCAGTACTTCGCAACCACCAGGTGGTCTGGCTATCCCGTCGTGAACCCCACCATGCTTGGCTCGAAGTCGGCGGGGGCGCTCGCGGCGAGCTGGGCGATCATCCACGCTCTCGGAGAAGAGGGTTACGCCGAGCTCGCGGCGGCGTGTGAGCGGGCCACGGTCGCGTTGCTGACTGTCATTGCGGGCATCGAGGGGCTTCGCGTCGTCGGCGCTCCCATTGGCCCACTTTTCGCTGTGGCGACGGATGACTCGGTGCCGGAGGATCGCCGCGTCGACCCGCACCACTGGGCCGACCAGGTGCGCACGCGGGGTTTCTTGCTGCAGTTGCAACCCGCGTTTACACAATCGGACGGCACGCGACTGCCGTCGACCACGCACCTCACCATCACACCGGTGACTGAGTCGGTGCTCGACGAACTGACGTTTGCGATGCAGGTTTCTGCTGACGAAGTGCGCGGGCTTGCCCCCGTGTCGGTGTCCGATGTGCTCGCCGGGGTGCCCGCGGAGATCGCAGGTGCATTGCAGGCAATGGGAGCAGACCCTAGCGGTGCCGGAGCGCTCGACTCAGAAACCGCTGCCGCGCTGTTGGCAGGGTTTGGGCTCGGGTCTGACCGAGACGGCCCTGCCGAGCTTCCCGAGCGCATGGCGCCGATCCTGGCGCTCGTTGGGGCGTTACCTGCGCGGCTCACGGAGCGCCTGTTGACGGAACTGCTCGCGCGGCTAGTAGAACCGTAGGCTCGCAGCAAGCAGCTCAGCGACGGCGAGGATCGCGGCCGCGGCAGGGTCATCCGGGTGCGACAGCACGACGGGCACACCGGTGTCGCCTCCTTCGCGTAAGGCGATGCTGATCGGCACGGACGCGAGTAGCGGCACCGATTGGTCGGGGGTGGAGAGCCTGGCAGCGACATCCGCCCCGCCACCAGAACCGAACAGGTCGAGCGCCGTGCCGTCGGGCAGGGTGAAGCCCGACATGTTCTCGATCACACCGAACACGTGCTGGCCGGTCTTACGCGCGACGATCGCGCTGCGCTCGGCGACATCCGCTGCGGCAACCTGCGGTGTCGTGACCACGATCACCTCGGACTGGGGGAGCAGCTGGCCGACCGAGATTGCCACATCCCCGGTACCCGGCGGCAGGTCGAGCAGCAGGATGTCGAGCTCGTCGAAGTAGACCTCGCTCAGAAACTGTTTAATCGTGCGGTGCAGCATGGGGCCGCGCCATGAGACCGCGGTCGCGGGGCCAGGCAGGAACATCCCAATGGAGATGACCTTCACGCCGAACCCGATGGGCGGCAACATGAGTTCGCCCACGCGGGTGGGCTTTTCGTCCACGACGCCGAGTAGCGCGGGGATGGAGAAGCCGAACACATCCGCATCGACGATGCCGACCTTGAGCCCGCGAGCGGCAAGAGCGGCTCCTAGGTTTGCGGTGATCGTGGACTTGCCCACGCCACCCTTGCCGCTCGTGATGGCGAAAATCTTGGTCGGTGAATCTGGCCCAAACTGTACCTCGCGGCGACGCGCACCCTGCAAGCGTTCGGTGAGAGCGGTGCGTTGCTCCACGCTCATGACGCCGACCATCACGGTCACGTCACCCACGCCAGCTACCGACTGTGCCGCCTCGCGAACCTCGCGCTCAATGCGGGTTGCTGCCGGGCACCCGACGATCGTCAGATTGATTGAAATTGTGGCATCGGTGCCGTCGAGCACGACCGACTCGAGCATGCCGAGATCGACAATCGGCCGTCGAATCTCCGGGTCGATCACGGTTCCCAGCGCCACCGCGATCGCGTCGAACAACCCAGAAGTGTCAGTCAACGGGGGTGCTCTTGTCCCGATCCAATTCCTCAAGGAGCGATCGAAGTTCAGCGCGGATGAAGTCCTTGCTGGCGAGGTCCCTCACGAGTAGTCGCAGTGCCACAACCTCGCGCGCCAAATACTCGGTGTCGGCCAGGTTGCGCTCGGCACGCTGGCGGTCCTGCTCGATCTGAACGCGGTCGCGGTCATCCTGACGGTTCTGCGCGAGCAGAATCAGCGGTGCCGCATACGAGGCTTGAAGCGAAAGAATCAGGGTGAGAGCGGTGAAGCCGAGCGCTGCCGAGTCGAACCGCCATCCGGCCGGCGCGACAACGTTGTAGCCAAGCCACGCAAGACAAAACACGCTGAGAAAAAAGAGGAACCACGGCGTGCCCATGCGACGTGCGATTGTCTCGGTGAACCGCCCGAAGCGATCACTCGGTGCGCCCATGCGGGGCACGAAAGACGTGCGCAAACCTTTCGGTGAATCGAGCTTGGCCTCAGCGCGACGTGGGCGAGAGTTTTGTGCCATCGCTCTTCCTCCTTCCGGGTGTCTGAATAATTTCTAGAGGGCTCGTATCAGCGCGAAGAAGTTTCGCGGGTTCATCCTCGTCATGACTTCGCCAGTCATCCGGAAGCAGATAGTCGAGAACATCGTCAATGGTCACCACCCCGACAAGTCGATGATTCTCATCAACAACCGGCACAGAAACTAGGTCGTAGCTGGCCAGAATGCGGCTCACCTCGGCGGCAGACGTGTCTGCCCTCACCGGATCGAGCTTGTGATCAATGAGGGTGCCGAGGCGCTCCATCGGCGGGAATCTCAGCATCTGTTGAAAATGCACCATGCCAAGAAGTCGGCCAGTCGGGGGTTCGTACGGCGGCAAGGTCACGCACACGGCGGCCCCAAGTGCTGGCGCAAGATCTTCGCGACGGATGAGGGCAAGGGCCTCCGCGACAGTCGTGTCGGCAGAAACAATCACCGGCTCGGTCGTCATCAGACCACCAGCGGTATCGGGGGCGTAGGCGAGCAGCATGCGCACGTCTTCCGCCTCCTCCGGTTGCATGAGGCCGAGCAAGGCTTCACCACGTTCTTCGCTCAATTGGGCGATAAGGTCGGCGGCGTCATCCGGCTGCATCTGGTCGAGTACGTCGGCGGCCCTGTCGTCGCCAAGATGACCGAGGATGTCGACCTGCTCACTTTCTGGCATCTCCTCAAGTACGTCGGCGAGACGCTCATCGCTGAGTTCCTCCGCCACCTCGAACATGCGTGCTTCTGGCAGGTCAAGCAGCGCGTTGGCGAGGTCGGCGGGGAGAAGATCTTCGTAGGTGGAGAGCAGGTGGCTCGCGGACTGTGGGTCGCCCGCCGTCGTCTGCTCGGTGACATCCGACCACGACGCAAACACCGTGTGGCCTTTGGCGAACGGCGACGCGCTGGTCTTGGGGCGGCGCACAAACAGGTCGTGCACCTCCCACTCGCCGCGCGGGTTCTTCTCGATCGCGACATCCTCGATGGTTGCCTTGCCGGAGCCGTCAGTGAAGTCAACGACGCGACCAAGAATCTCGGCGATGACGCGCACTTCACCTCCGCGCTGCTCGAAGCGGCGAAGATTGATAAGCCCGGTCGTGATGATCTGGCCGCTGCCAATGCTGGTCACGCGGCCAATCGACAAGAACACTCGGCGGCGCCCAGGGATCTCGACGACGAATCCAACAACGCGGGGTGAACTGCTGCGGCGATACACGACCAGGACGTCGCGAACGCGGCCTACCTTGTCACCCAAGGGGTCAAAAACGGCACACCCGACTACCCGGGCGACGAAGACTCTCGTGGCGCTCACGCTACAACCCTAGTCTTCTGATGCCAGAATGGACGGATGACCAATCAGAGCAAAATGAATGCCCGCGCAGCGGGGTTTCCCACGCTGCCGCGAGGCGATGTCTTGGGCACCTACGAAACGTACGATGAAGCACTCGCGGTGGTTGACAGACTCGCGAAAGCCGAATTTGAGGTGAAGCAGGTCTCGATCATCGGTAGCGACCTGCGCACAGTGGAACGCGTCACCGGCAAAATGACGTACGGGCGCGCGGCGATAGCTGGGGCCGCGAGCGGCGTCTGGTTCGGACTCTTTTTGGGGCTACTGCTCTTCATTTTCTCGCCGTCACAAAACGCGATCGTTTACGTCGGCGCGGCCATGCTGATCGGTGCCGGGTTCGGAATGCTGTTCGGTCTGGTCAGCTACGCACTCAATCGTCGTCGCCGCGACTTCACGTCGATTCACCAGGTGATCGCAGCAAAATACGAGGTCATGATCGACCCAGCTCTCACCCTCAAGGCGCAAGACGTCCTCGCGCGCCCCATTGAGGATTGAGTCGGCGCCATTCTTCTTTGGTGTCCCGAATTGAAAAGGGTTCTTTACTACACAGGTAGGTAGTTTTAGCATGCTCCCATGAGCAACTCTGATTCCCTTCCAGTGCCGTCGATTGTCGAATGGGAGAGGTGGTCTCGTGAACGCGAATCCCTCCTTGTGCGTGAGAAGGCGCACACTCGGGAGGGTGATGCGATAGCAGCAGCGAGAAGGCGATTGCCCATGGTCGAGGTGCGAAATATCTCACTTCAGGGTGAGAGCGGGCCAACGTCGCTGCTGGAGATGTTTGACGGTAGGGATACCCTTATTACCTGCAAACACATGTGGCATTCTGGTGAGCCGTTCGAGAACCAATGCGAGGGCTGCACCTTCAC
>JBDSUT010000031.1:0-4786 GCA_039927595.1 Terrimesophilobacter sp. | reverse complement strand
TCACGTTGCCGCCTGTGACCGGAATCTCCAGCTCGAGGCAGCCGTCGGCGAGCCCCTCGACTGCGCGGGAGAACTGCCACATTACTTCGGGGTTCTCTGGTGAGCCGAAGTTGAGACAGTCGGAGACGGCGGCGGGCACCGCACCGGTGACGGCGACGTTGCGGTACGCCTCCGCGAGGGCAAGCTGGGCACCCAGGTACGGGTCGAGCTGGCAGTAACGTCCGTTGGCATCCGCGGCGATCGCGAAGCCGAGGCCACTGTTCTCGTCGACGCGGATCATCCCACCGTCGTCGGGGAAGCTGAGCGCGGTGTTACCGCCGACGTAGCGGTCGTACTGGTCGGTGATCCAGGCCTTGGAGGCGAGGTTTGGGGAACCGAGCAGGCTCAGGAACTGCTCACGGAGAACATCCGGTTCGTGGGAGCGAGGGAGGCGCGAGGCAGAATCGGCTTGCAGCGCATCGATCCAGGTTGGGTAGGCGACGGGACGCTCATACACTGGGCCATCGACGGCAACCGTGCTCGGATCAACGTTGACGATTTCCTCACCGTGCCAGTTGATGATGAGGCGGCCGGTGTCGGTGACCTCGCCGAGAACGCTGGATTCGACATCCCACTTGGCAGTGACCGCGAGCAAGGCGTCGAGCTTGTCAGGGCGCACGATCGCCCTCATGCGCTCTTGGCTCTCGCTCATCAGAATCTCCTCTGTAGTGAGGGTGGGGTCGCGCAGCAAAACGCCATCAAGTTCGATGTGCATTCCACCGTCACCGTTGGCAGCCAACTCGCTCGTGGCACAGCTGATGCCGGCGGCGCCGAGATCCTGAATTCCCTCGACAAGGTCGCCCGCGAACAGCTCAAGACAGCATTCGATGAGCACCTTCTCGGCGAACGGGTCGCCCACCTGCACCGCGGGGCGCTTGGTGGGGCCACCCTCAGAGAAGCTGTCGGAGGCGAGGATGGAGGCCCCGCCAATGCCGTCGCCACCCGTGCGAGCACCGAACAGCACGACCTTGTTGCCAACGCCCCGCGCGTTGGCGAGGTGTAGGTCTTCGTGGCGCAGAACGCCGACGGCGAGCGCGTTGACGAGCGGGTTGTCTTGGTAGCAGGAGTCGAAGTAGGTTTCACCGCCGATATTGGGCAAGCCGAGGCAGTTGCCGTAAAAGCTGATGCCGGAGGTGACACCGTGCACGACGCGCGGGGTATCGGGGTGGTCGATGGCGCCAAAACGTAGCTGGTCCATGACCGCTACCGGGCGAGCGCCCATCGAGATGATGTCGCGAACGATGCCACCGACACCAGTCGCTGCCCCCTGGAAGGGCTCAATGAAAGACGGGTGGTTGTGACTCTCCACCTTGAACGTGACTGCCCAACCCTCGCCGATATCGATGACACCGGCATTCTCGCCCATGCCGACCATGAGCTTCTCGCGCATCTTCGGCGAAACTTTCTGCCCGAACTGACGCAGATAGATCTTGGAACTCTTGTAGGAGCAGTGCTCGCTCCACATCACCGAGTACATGGCAAGTTCACCGCTGGTAGGGCGGCGGCCCAAAATGTTGCGGATCTCCGCATATTCGTCAGCCTTCAACCCGAGAGCCTCAAACGGCTGCTCGTGGTCGGGAGTTTCGAGCGCGTGTGCGACGGTATCGGCAACCGGTCGACGTGAATCAGATGTGGCAGTCACCGGCCGGTGGCTCCTTAGCTCGGGGGCTTTCCGTGGACTCCCATCCTATCCGAGGGCGTGTTGCACAGACGCAGCGAGCCCACGAAAGCGCGCGCGGTCGTGCTCATCGAAGTCAGCAGCATCAACTGAGGCTTGCAGCCGCTCGAACTGGACCAGAATCGATTCCTTGTGGTGCAGCTTGGTTGCGTTGAGTGCCACTTCGCGCAAGAGTAAAAAGAGCCTGGCCGCTACGGTGGGGTCGCCGGCCCCGTAAAGCCTCGGTTGGTCGACGGCGAGGTTCAACAGGGAATCAAAACTGTGGGGTCGGACTATCAGTCGTATCACTCCTTCGTCATCTACGAGCGCGGCTGGCTGCGAGGGAAGGTCGACGATGAGGCCCAGAATTGCCGAAATGTGGCTCAGTGCATGAACTGCGGTGGTCGGATCATTGACGCTGGGAGAGAGCGCCCGGATGGTGATGTCGACGAGTTGTCGCAGTCCGAAACCGATGTCCTGGCTGGAGGTGCGCTCGTATCCCGTCGTATACGCGGAGCGGATAACGCTGTCAAAGCCGTCGTGGTCGAAGTCTCCAGGGAGCTCACCAGAGCGCGGCCACCACGAGACGATGGGCACGCCCGCGATCACACTCGATCCGACACTGTGCTCTTCTTCGACGACGAGGTCGAGATCAGTGGCGATGGAAACCACGCGACTACGTGAAGTAGAAAGCAGAAACCCTGAGTGAGTGGCTGCGACCGTTGAGACTAGCTTCGGACGGATGTCAGCGGGCACCTCGCCGGGGCCATCTTCCGACGTGTTGCGCACCAGATCGATGGTGCGGCTTGTTTCTCGATGCACATTGCGCAGCATGGTTTCCACGCGGAGTTGTTTGGCGAGATGTGCGAGAAACAGCGTGAGCATCACGATGCTCGTGAGGGTGAGAAGCAGGCAGAGGGTGATCGAAATGCTGGGAACGGCGGCCGCGGTTTCGTTTGTGCTGTTCTGCACGCTGCGAAGCACCATGAGGGAGAAAGTGAAGGTGCCGAGGAACGTGGCGAGGGTTGCATGCACCATGCGGTCGCTCGAAAAGAGGCGCAGAAGTCGTGGTGAGGCTTGACTGCTGGCCAGCTGCAGCGCTACGACGGTGAGTGAAAATGTCAGTGACGTCGCAGTGATGATGGAGCCAGCGATCGTGGAGAGCACGGCGCGCGCACTCTCTGGTCCGCCGTTAAAGAGCACGGCAATTACTACGTCGGAGAGCTTCTCGTCGACACGGGCGTCAAGGATGGGAAGAAACACTCCGAGGATTACGGCGCCGATGATCGCGAGCAGAGGAATGGGCCACAGTCGGGTGTCAATGGCTTCGCGAATCAGGGCCCACCTGCGACGCAAGTTGGCGATGCGGCGATGCTCCGCGCGCGATTTATCCGCGTAGTACTGCGGTGAGCCGGGAGAGGTGCGTGAACGAGTCATCAGGCTTCAAGGCTAGCCCGTGAACACCTACTTACCCCAGCCACCGGGAGGGCCGAGGATCAGTAGCACCGTGACGATCGTGACGACGACGACCACAAACACAACACTGAGAGCAACCGGGTGGTTAAGGAACCACCGCATGGTTTTGTCCACCCAGGTGTGGTCGCGCGGGTCGTCGGTGGCGGCACGGCGCCAGTCGCCCTCAAGCTTCTTGTTCTTTTCGAGCCAACGGTCGAACGGGATGGTCGCGTAAGGAACAATTGCCGTGAACACGGCACCCACAATGAGCTTGACAGGCCAGCGCTGATTAACTCCGACGAGCACCGCGGTGGCACCGTACGAGACAAACACGAGACCGTGGAGCGAACCACCGATGAGCACGCCGAGCCCGCCCGCGTTGAACACGTACTTGAGCAGCATTCCTCCGATCAGCAGAGTCCAGGTCACCGCCTCAGCGATCGCGACAACGCGGTAGAACGAGCGAGGGGTTACGCGGCTTGTGGGCGCAAGAGTTTCTGTGTTCACTACTTCATGGTGCCAGCATTGTTGAGGTGAAGCATCCGTCGAAAGTTTGAATCGCCTTAGGTCGGTACCGTAGTGACTATGACACTGAACCTTGTCGTCAACACTGACGTACTGCGAGAGCCCTGGTGACCGAGTTCTCGTTCGATGCTCTGCGCCGCTGGCCGGATGTTGAAGCCGACAACCTGTTTGCAGTCGACGCCGCAGATCGCCTGATGCTCGATGAGGCGGCCGTGGCGCTCGCGGATGCCGGACCGGGTGGGGTCGTCGTAATTGGTGACAACTATGGTGCGCTTACCCTGGGTGCGCGGTCGGCGAGCCTGCCGTCGTTGAGGGGAGCGCCGGGCACCGCGGTCATTCGAGTGCACCAAGACGCGCTCGTTGGCGAGCGGGCGCTGGTTCGCAACGCGGAAACGCTGGGGCTAGTTGGTACCTTCCAGTCGATATCACTCACGCGCGAGCTGGTCTCTGGAGCGAGAGTTGTGTTGCTGCGTCTGCCCCGCAGCCTCGATGCTCTCGACGAAATCGCGGCACTCATCGCCGCACACGCTGACCCGGCAGTTGTTGTTTTCGCGGGCGGCATGATCAAACATCTGGCGCTCGCCATGAACGAGGTTCTCGGTCGACACTTTGAGACGGTGCGACCAGGCCTTGCGCGCCAAAAATCGCGCGTGCTGAGAGTGAGCGGTGTCGTCGCAGACGCGGTTCGCGCAGACGCTGCTCCGACAGACTGGCCGAAGCGGGAGTTCCACGACGACCTCGGTCTGTGGGTCTGCGCCCACGGCGGAGCCTTCGCCGGAACCCGAGTGGATATTGGCACCCGTTTTCTGCTCAGCGAGCTGGACGGGGCCAAGCCTGGGGCGGCATCCGCTATCGATCTTGGTTGTGGCACGGGCGTGATTGCGGCCGCGCTCGCGAAGTCGAGGCCCGAGATCACCGTTTTGGCGACCGATCACTCCGCGGCGGCGGTGGCTTCCGCGCTGGCGACAGCCGAGGCGAACGGTGTTGCTGACCGCGTCACCGTCGTGCGTGATGACGGGCTTGCCAGCCAAGCGGATGCCTCTGCCGAACTGATTATGTTGAACCCGCCTTTTCACATGGGTGCCACCGTACATAACGGGATCGCGACGC
>JBDSUT010000030.1:0-6792 GCA_039927595.1 Terrimesophilobacter sp. | reverse complement strand
CTCAAAACCGTCCTTTTCAACCTGAAGTTGCTTCCCAGCTAGAACTTCCGATAACTGTTCGATCCCTTGGCCACCGGATGCAAATATCGCATCAGACACCTCAAGGTACTTCGCATAAGCATCGGTGGCCGCAGCCAGCGCCTCATCGTCGGAGGCGAAGATGGGTGTCACTGACGGTTCTGGGACTGGTGTGATGACTGGCTCGCTGGGCACGCAGCCGGAGAGCAGCAGCGTGGCGACGAGCAAGACTGCGGGGCGCAGCATCCGATTTCCCATAGGCAAGACGCTAAAGCACGGCCGAACCCGACGGTCGCAGTTATCCACAACGCGATAGCGTGGAGACATGACGGTGCATGGGGCTTGGCAGCGGACCGCGCGAGGGGCGATGCTTCTCGCCGATGACGGTGAACTGCGGTCCACCATTTTCGCCGAAATGTCGGCGTTGGCGGTGGCGACGGGAGCAATCAATCTTGGGCAGGGGTTCCCTGACGAGGATGGCCCGATAGAGGTGCTGGAAGCTGCCTGCAATGCCATCCGCAGCGGCGTCAACCAGTACCCACCGGGTCTCGGGATGCCGGTGCTGCGCAACGCGATCGCCGAACACCAGGCACGCTTCTACGGCCTCGCCGTTGATCCCGACCGTGAAGTACTGGTCACCGCCGGTGCGACCGAAGCCCTCGCTGCCACGATTCTTGCACTCACCGACCGCGGTGATGAGATCGTCACGCTGGAGCCGTTCTACGACTCCTACGCCGCCATCGCGGGGCTCGCCGAGTTGAAGCACGTGACGGTGCCGTTGCGTGGCGCAGAGTTTCAGCCCGACCACGACGAACTTCGCGCAGCCGTGAATGACAACACCCGAATCATCCTGATCAACGACCCGCACAACCCGACTGGCACGGTCTTGAGCCAAGAGACTCTTGACCTCGTCGTCGAACTCGCCCACAAACACGACGCGATTATCGTCACCGATGAGGTGTATGAACACCTCACTTTCTAGGTTAGCCATGTGCCGATTGCGACCCTGCCTGGTGCTCGCGACCGCACGGTGAGCATCTCCAGTGCCGGAAAAACCTTCAACACCACGGGGTGGAAGATCGGGTGGATCACCGCGCCACACCACCTCATTGAGGCGATCACCGCCGTGAAGCAGTACCTCACGTTCGTGAATGGTGCCCCGTTTCAGCCCGCCATCGCCGAGGGCTTGGGCCTACCCGACACCTATTTCGAGAAAATTGCAAGCGAACTGCACAGCAAAAGCATCGTGTTGTCGAAAGGGCTCGCTGCCGCTGGATTCACGGTCTCGAGCCCGAGCGGAGGCTACTTCATCATCGCGGATGCCGCCCCCCTCGGCTTCGCGGATGCCGACGAAGCCTGCCGCCAACTCCCCGCCCTCGCCGGTGTTGTTGGCATTCCGGTGACCGCGTTCGTGCGGCCAGAGAATCGCGCGGGCTTCGGCTCGCTCATTCGATTCGCGTTCTGCAAGAAGTTCGAGGTTCTGGAGAGAGCGTCAGCGCAACTCGCAAACATCAAACGCTGATGAGGTGGCGGGGCAACGCCATCCTGAAGCAGGTGCCCTTACCTTCCTCGCTGGTGACCCCCAACTCGCCACCATGTGCCGTCACAATAGCTTTCGTGATGACAAGCCCAAGCCCCACTCCGGGCACCGCGTTTCGTGTTGCCGTTGAGGCCCGAAAGAAACGCGAAAAAAGTTTGTCCAACTCTGCTGACGCGATACCCATTCCCGTGTCGCGAATCTCGACCACCACCCAATCATTTTCTGATGTGACGGTCACCGTGACATTTCCACCCCGTGGGGTGAATTTGAGCGCGTTAGAAATGAGGTTGTCGCACGCTTGACCGATGCGCAGCGCGTCCACACGGCAGACCGCGTCTCCTTTGATATCGAGGGTCAGTGTGACGCTGGCAGAATCCGCAGCCGGCCTCGCAGATTCCACCGATGCTGACACGATGTGATCAAGATGTTGCTCCGTCAGATTGACCCTAAATACGCCAGAGTCAACCTGGGCGGTAAACAGCAGGTCGCCGACAAGTCCCAGTAGGCGCTGCGCATTGCGTTCCGCTACCGAAAGATATCGGAGTTGATTAGCGGAAAGTTCCACACCGTCCTCGTCACGTAAAAGCTCGAGGTATCCGATGATGGAGCTCAAAGGTGTGCGCAGTTCATGGGAGATGAGGCCCACAAATTCATCTTTGAGCCGCGCCAATTCCTTGGCTTTCGTTACGTCGTTGGCGACAAACAGATACCCGATGGTCTCGCCCGCCTCATTAAAACGCTGTGTGACGGCAAGCTCCACCGGCACTCTGCTTCCGTCAGCGGCAACATACGTCCACTCACGCACATCCGCACTTCCCATGCGCGTCTCTTCAACAAGTGCCGAAAACCCTGGGTTAAGAACGGTCTCCCCCGCAGGGTAGTTGAGTTCCTTCGAACGGCTTGCCAGCTCAATCGGGTCATGGAAGTCCTCGATGCGCCGGATGCCTTCCGTCTCGGTGTCAAGGAAACCCAACATCTTTTCGGCGCCAGGGTTCCAAGCGTCAATCTTGCCCGTGCGATCAGTGCCAATGATCGATTGCTCCGTCACCGCGTACCATAACCCGCGGAACATGCGTTCGAGCTCAGCCAGGCGTGCTTCGCTCGCGGCGAGTTCCTCCGCATTCTTCAGACTCTCTTCAAGCCTCGTGAGCCGCTCGTCTGCGAGCAACTGTGTCCCCTGCATTCTTTCTTGCCAGAGACGAGAAAAACTGTTGACAACGATTGCCACAATGGCATAGACAACGGGGGTCACCAAACTTCGCACCATGAACGAAGGATCGGCCAAGAGGCTCAGGTTAAACGCCACCGGCATGAGAAGCGCAATTGCTCCTCCAAGAGCGGCATAAACCACGAATCGTCGACCGTGCTCCATCGCCAGCCACACCACGGGAAGAATCACCAAGGCACTAAATGCCGAGGTGGTGGCCCCCGTGCCCACTCGCAAAAAGCCAAGAGCGAGAAGGTCAAGGGCTGGTACTACCAACGCCGCGCCCGACATAATGCCGTGATGCGTGTAATACAGAGCAAAAATGGTCGCGACGAGCGCGAGACCCATCGCGATGTTGACCACAAACGGGATCGTGACGAAACTTTCCGGCACGAGCGTGACGACGACTAAAGCGAAAACAAAGAATGCGGCGATCGGTGCTTGTTTGAGAAATGGTGTGGGCGCTGAGAACAGTACCCTTCGGAAGGATGCGGGGACTCTCATGAGCTACTCCCTCGCTGCTAAGGCGAAAATCAGGCTGCCCGCCCCGGTCCGAAACCTTCGAGCACTCGCTGTACTTTCGCTCGTGTCACCGGCTTTGTGAGCTGCGCGTAAGCGACAGGGTAAGAATCAACGTCAAGGACTGACGAAATCACCACCACACAGCTGGGCCAGACTTTCTCGATCTGGGCCGCGAAATCCCACCCGTTCATTCCGGGAAGAACAAGATCAATCACGGCAATGTCCGGTGCCGATTCCGCAAAAGCTTTCATCGCGGTTTCTGCAGAGTCAGTTGACGTCACGTCACAGTCTTCTAATTCAAAATATCGTTGCAGGAGGAACCGCTGATCCTCGCCGTCCTCAACCACAAGAACTTTAATATTCGCACGCACATCGGAAGTTACTGTCATCCCTACCTCACCGCCGTGGACTCGCGAATGATCTCCAACGGTTCACTAAAACTACCAACGCCAAAGCGTGACCAGTACCGAGCAGTCGCCAAAACAAAATCGTGTTCAAGAAATCGCGGACGAGGGCCGCTGCGCGCGAAGCAGTCCAGCATTGTGGTTTTAGTTTCAGTGAAGCCGTCAACCGCAACAAAGCGATTTGGTCGAAAATCAACAGTCGACGTCGAGCTTTGATAACACAGAATGGCACCAACGTCACCAGCTGCGACCATAACCGCTTCAAACACTACCCGGTGATCTTGGAGGCGATCGTTCTTGCTGTGAACGTAAATGACAGTCGGGTTTACTTCAGCAATCGCCTTCTTCACAACTCCGACGACAATCTCGTGCTGAAGCTCATTCTCGGCGACATCCTCCATCAGAAGTCTCGCACCTATCACTTGCGCTGAGGCCGTGCCCTCTTCCCAAGCAACCCGGATTCCCCCCTCACGAGTGCCGGGCGAAAGAGTGAGAATTGTTACGGGGTCTCCAGCGTCGCGATGCGCGGCTAGCGTTCCGCCGACGCCAATCTCGACATCATCCGGATACGCTCCAATGGCAAGCACGATCGAGCGCTTGGGTTCGTGAAGTCGCACCACTCTCGCATCCTCAGCCAACCGTGTGACGTGTGCGACGAGGTCAGCAGACGACACAGGTTTGGTGAGAAACTCATTAGCTTTGTTGCGGAGGGCAGTGACCGCGTAGTCCAATGATGCGTGGGCGGTCATCACGATGAAACGGATATCTGGCTGAATTTCACGAAGCTGCTCGATCAGTTCAAGCCCGGACATCCCCGGCATCTCAATGTCCGTCACCACGACATCGGGCGCAAAGTTTTCGAACTCCCCTCGCACCTCACGAGGGTCCGAAAACGTGAGAACAGTGCAGCCAAACTTGTTCTCAAGAATGGTCTTCGTGTATTCAGCGACATCGAGATCGTCCTCAACTACGATCACGCGATAAGGCTCAGTCATCATTTCCCCCTGACGAAACGCTTAGATTCCCCACTTTACGACGTTGCCCGCCCGAAAGGTACCATTGAAGAAAATGGGGTTGAGCTCAACACTCCACGACACCGAAACGCCTCAGGGCAAGCGCGGGGTTCACGGCACGCACCTCAGCGATGCGTGCGCGCGAAATCCAGGCGAGGGCGACATCCGCGTTCTCACCGATCGTCGCCAACTCAATACCCATGGGGTCAACGATCATGCTGTTGCCTGCACCCATCGGCGGAGCCTGATCGGCGGCAGCAACGTACACGGTGTTCTCGAGCGCGCGCGCGGTGACGAGAGTGCGCCAGTGGTGCTCCTTGAGCGGGCCACGCACCCACTCGCTTGGCAATGCGATGAGGTCAGCGCCCGCATCCACGAGACGGCGAGTGACCTCCGGAAAGCGCACGTCATAACAAGTCTGCAAGCCCACCGTCAGGTCGCCCACAACAAACGTCTCAGGCTTTTCGACGGCACCGGGCACCACCCAATCGGACTCCTTCTGACCAAAAGCATCATAAAGGTGGATCTTTCGGTACTTTGCCACCAGACTGCCAGCGCCGTCAACGGCGACCAGCGTGTTCGAGAAGCGACCAGAATCTGCTGTGGTTTCCAGCATCCCGGCCACAAGGTGCACCCCGAGCTCGGCGGCGAGCGCAGCGAGAGCCGTCGCAAACGGGCCACCAATCGGCTCCGCCGCGGCGACCGAACGCTCCCCCATCTCGGCAACAAAGAATGCCGAGTACTCCGGGAACACGACGAGCTTCGCCCCGCGCGCAACCGCTCGTCTCGCCAGAGTGTCAATGCTCCCCAAGTTTGCGGCCCTATCGTCGCTCGGGGTGAACTGCGCAACCGCAATCGCCGTCGTGTTGTCATCCATGGCTCCCAGCTTACGGAGGCTCTCGCGCGGGCGCACCAGCACACCCAGAGCCCCACACACCCAGAACCCCAGAGACCCGCACCACACCTCGTCGCACTGTCCCAAATGAAGGAAATGCCGTGAATGGCTTCCGTAGTTACCGCGAATATTGACGAGGCTGTCTCGGATCTCCTTCATTTGGGACGAGAAGCTTGATAGTAGGGGCGGAAAGCTCGACAGCTGGAACAGGAAGTTGCAGCACCGAAACCGGTACGCTGCGAGAGACCAAAGTCACGCCCACGACCAAGGGAGCCGGATGTCAGCCAGTTTCGTGTTCGATGCCGTTCGCACGCCTTTTGGCCGGTTCGGTAAAGCGTTGAGCGGCATTCGCCCCGACGACCTCGCGGCCACGGTGCTGAAGCAGCTGCTCGAACGCAACCCCTCCCTCGACCCGGCGAGAGTGGACGACATCATTCTTGGCGACGCTAACGGCGCGGGCGAAGACAACCGTAACGTTGCGCGAATGGCCGCGATTCTTGCCGGCTACCCGACGTCAATTCCCGGAGTGACCGTTAACCGCTTGTGCGGCTCAGGCGTGGAGGCTGTCATTCAAGCCAGCCGTGCGATCGAAACCGGCGATGCAACCCTCATGCTCGCGGGCGGCGTCGAGTCGATGATCCGCGCACCCTGGGTCGTGCTTAAGCCAGAAAGGGCGTTCCCCGCGGGCCACGAAGCCATGTTTTCGACGACGCTCGGGTGGCGCATGGTCAACCCCAACATGCCGGGCCAGTGGAGTGTGCCGCTCGGCGAGACCGCCGAGATTCTTGCCGACCGGTACTCCATCACACGCGACGACCAGGACGAGTTCGCGGTGCGCAGCCACCAACGTGCCGCTGCAGCGTGGGATTCCGGAATTTACGACAACGAAGTTATAACGGTGCCGGGCGTGAATCTTTCTCGTGACGAGTGCATCCGCGCCGACTCAACGCTCGAGACACTGGCCGCGTTGACGCCCGCATTTCGTGAGGTGGGCACCGTCACGGCGGGCAACTCCTCCCCGCTGAACGACGGCGCGGGAGCCCTCGTGATCGGTGCCGAGAACGCGCTGCAGACCGAACCACTCGCGCGCATAGTTTCCCGCGGGGTTCACGCTGTCGACCCCGACATCTTTGGCATCGCCCCCGTTGAGGCAGCATATAAAGCGTTGGCGCGGGCAGGGAAGACGTGGGCGG
>JBDSUT010000029.1:0-2496 GCA_039927595.1 Terrimesophilobacter sp. | reverse complement strand
GTCTCGCGCGTTAGTGGGTGACCCCATCGACCTGGCCACGCTTCGGCCGTTGGGTCGCTCTCGCCCATCGACCCCATACACGCTTCGGGAGTTGATCACGCTGCGCAGCTGGGCCGCCGCGCAAGGTACCGAGAATCGCAGAACGAATGCTGCTGCACTTCTAGCCCTGGGTATAGGTGCGGGACTGACTGGCCGAGAGATCGTCGACATCACATTTGAGGACATACAGGTGGACGAGAACGGAGTGTTGGTCTTTGTCCATGGTGATCGTGAACGAACTGTGCCCCTGCTGCGGGAATGGGAGTCCGCGCTGAGGGATCGGGTAGCGACGGCGGAAACCATGGTGTCGGTGTTTCGGCCCGGCCGGATTAGCCCTAATCGGAACCTCATTACTGATTTTGTAAGTCGCGCAAATGGGAAGGTGGCATTGCAGGCACGACGGATGAGAGCCACCTGGCTCGTCCATCATCTTGAGGCAGGCACTGCCTTGGTGCCGTTTCTCTCCGCAGCAGGGCTGAGCTCCCCCGAAGCCCTCGATAGGTTCCTGCCCTTCGTTCGAGAAGGTGACCGGCAGATGGTGCGATCCGCTTTACGCGACGCCAGCGCTCCAGCACGGTGAAAGATCAGGACTCGGCATCACTTTGATTTCCGCTCCAGAATGTTGCGTCGAGCATTGACGACGTCCTCGAAGCGCATGACGACATCCCCGCGCAAGAGTCGTCTCATACGCATTGGTTCCAAGCCATGAGCACGCGAGTACATCTCCACCGTTTGGCCCTCATCTCGCAGAGCCACGCGGATTTGCCGAGCCAGATCATGTTGTATTTGTGCTGCGCCCAACTGATCCATGTCAGGTTCCGAGCGGGCCCCCACCCAACGGATGCTCTCGTCGGTTCCAAAGCTCGCCTCTGGGCGGCAGTAGGCTCGCGGCCGAAAACGCGGGTTGGTCACGGTAGCCAAGCCTACCTGACGATGTGCCCTAAAAGGATACACGTGATCGAATGGTCGCTCGTTGATCGCATGTCACATTGGCATGAACACCTTTCCCTTCGAATTGGCCCTTACGCTTCGGCACTTTGCGGCGGTGACTTCGTGACTCCGCAGATTGTTCAGAATCTCGTTGCCAACTACCGACCCGTCATGCCTGCAGAGCACTGGGCGGTCATCAGCGATACCGTTCGCGAGGTCGTCGCGAGCATTGGCCTGCAAACGGTCGGCACAGCTCGCCAGTATCTGGCAATCGTGTCGTCATTCGTTCTTTGGGCCTGGCAAACCACCGGTCGTGGCCTCGACGCTGGCAATCTATTTCAGCCACACCTGGTCAGCAGGTACATCTATGAAGAAATGAGTGGGCACAGCGACAACTACCGATACCTGACAGCGCAGAAGTTGGCCAGAGTCACAGCAATCACCAACAAGGTCGCGATGGTTCACGGGCGCAGAGTCGAACCGCACGCGTCCCACCCATACCTTTCTCGCGAATTCATCGAGTTCCGCAGTTCGGCTGCTCGCCGCAACAACGAAGACCGGCGGCGCAACGCCCACACGTTTCTTGGACTTGGTGCTGGCGCAGGACTTCGTGCCGAAGAGGTAGTTGCCGCACGCGTGTCTGACATCACCAATGACGGCAGTGGGTTAGTGGTCGCTGTGCGCGGGAAACAATCTCGCATCGTCCCCGTGCTCGCCGACTGGACCGACTGTCTTCAGGCGGGGATCGAGGGTCGACCTGACGATGAACATGCCTTTGTTGGCTACCGTCTCCCAGGATACCCGGCGCGGGTGTTGCACCAATTTGCGATGAACGACCCCGACGAGGCGACCCCTGTCGCCACCCGCCTTCGCGCTACCTGGATCGTCGGTCAACTCAATAGAGGGTTGCCCGTAGATCTACTGCTTCGTCTGGCCGGCCTTTCCAGCGTTGTCTCTCTTGACGGCTACGTGCGGGCGATGCCCACACACTCCCTCGAGGATTTTCGTGGACTCGTCACTGGTCTGGAGTGTGACCAATGAGCGGTATCACCAACGGTGCATTCGCAACACTGCGCCTATCCGAACCGGAAGTGAGTGGGCTCGAGGATCTACTTGAAGACCCAGAAACCCGACTCTCCGGCCCAAGCGCAAAGTTTGACCTCCACGCCGTCTCCCAAGCAGCGAGGATGATTGACAGTTCTGGAGTCGTGGAACAAGTAGCCAAGTGGCGTGCGGAAGACACTCGGCACCGACACCCCGGTGGCAGAGAACGGATCGTGACGGACCGCGTAATCCTCATTGTCCTCCTTCTCCTTGCTAGGGAATATAGTCCGCTGTTGGGTACTGGAATGGGTGTCGTGCTCTATCGCAGGCTCACTGCCGAGGCCCGTGAATTCTTGGGGCTACCGTCTATCGACACGAACAGGTCGGCAAGGCTGGAGCTTCGCAGCTGGCAGAATGCGGCCAATTACGCCTTTCACCGGTTAGCGGCACCACTAGACCCCTACCCGGACACTCCACACTACA
>JBDSUT010000028.1:0-3275 GCA_039927595.1 Terrimesophilobacter sp. | reverse complement strand
GAGTTCGACGTCGCCTGGAAGGCAGCAACAACGCGAAGGCGCTTGATGGCGCGGATCTTCCGCTGTCCCTTGCCGTTAGCGATCTCATCGTGCAGGTTGTCTGACTCCGTCTGGAGGTCGAACGCCTGCAGGCGACGCTGGATCGCCTCGGCGCCCATGTAAGCCTCGAAGTAGATGCCGAAGCGGTCCTGCAGCTCGTGGAAGACCGAATCTTCCGGCTTCAGGTCGCCGACCTTCAAGTTGCGGAAATCATCCCACACGCGCTCAAGCTGGCTGATCTGCTCGTCGAAGGACTTGCGGGCTTGAGACATTTCTTTCTCAGCAGCATCTTTCGTGCGACGCTTCTGGTCGGCCTTAGCACCCTCTTCTTCCAGAGCGGCAAGGTCAGTCTCGAGCTTCTGCAGACGCTCGGCGACGCGAGCATCGCGCTGGTTCTCCAACTCCTTCATTTCGAGACGGATCTCGTTCTCGAGGCCTGGCATGTCAGCGTGACGGCCATCCTCATCGACCGAGATGACCATATAAGCGGCGAAGTAGATGACCTTTTCGAGGTCCTTCGGCGCCATGTCGAGCAGGTAGCCGAGACGGCTAGGAACACCCTTGAAGTACCAGATGTGCGTGACCGGTGCGGCGAGCTCAATGTGGCCCATGCGCTCGCGACGCACGGAGGACTTGGTGACCTCCACGCCGCAGCGCTCGCACACGATGCCTTTGAAGCGCACGCGCTTGTACTTACCGCAGGAGCACTCCCAGTCGCGGCTCGGTCCGAAGATCTGCTCCCCGAAGAGACCATCCTTCTCTGGCTTCAGTGTGCGGTAGTTAATCGTTTCTGGCTTTTTGACCTCGCCGTGAGACCACTTGCGAATATCCTCCGCAGTGGCGAGACCGATACGTAGCTCATCAAACGTAGTGACGTCGAGCAATGTTTCTCCTAATGCCTAAATCTTCGTGAGTCGTTGATGGGCCGTGGCTTAGATCTCGTCGATTGATGACGAGTTCTCGAACTGCCTCGAAATGTTGATGCCGAGTTCCTCCGCAGCGCGGAACACCTCGTCGTCGTTGTCCTTGAGGCTGACGGCCTGACCGTCAGAGGAAAGCACCTCAACGTTCAAGCACAGCGACTGCATTTCTTTGATGAGCACCTTGAAGCTCTCGGGGATGCCGGGCTCCTGGATGTTCTCGCCCTTGACGATGGCCTCGTACACCTTCACGCGACCAAGGATGTCGTCAGACTTGATCGTGAGCAGCTCCTGCAACGCGTAAGCCGCACCATAGGCCTCCAGCGCCCACACTTCCATCTCACCGAAGCGCTGGCCACCGAACTGGGCCTTACCGCCGAGCGGCTGCTGGGTGATCATCGAGTACGTGCCGGTCGAGCGTGCGTGGATCTTGTCATCGACAAGGTGGTGCAGTTTCAGGATGTACATGTAACCCACCGAGACGGGCTCCGGGAACGGCTCGCCGCTGCGACCATCGAACAACCGAGTCTTACCGGTCGAGTCGATCAGTCGGTCACCATCACGAGTCTTCGTGGTGGAGTTCAGCAGACCCTCGATTTCGCTCTCAAGAGCACCATCGAACACCGGGGTCGCAACCTTGGTGCCAGGGGCAGCCTTGTGTGCGGACTCGGGGATCGCGGCAGCCCACTTCGGGTTTCCTTCGATTTCCCAACCCTGCTTCGCCACCCAGCCGAGGTGCGTTTCGAGCACCTGACCGAAGTTCATGCGGCCGGGGATACCCAGCGGGTTCAGGATGATGTCAACAGGGGTTCCATCGCTCAGGAACGGCATGTCTTCCACCGGCAGAATCTTGGAGATAACACCCTTGTTGCCGTGACGGCCAGCAAGCTTGTCACCCTCGGTGATCTTGCGCTTCTGGGCGATGAAGACCACAACGCGCTGGTTCACACCGCTGCCGAGTTCGTCGTCACCATCGGTGGCGTCAAAGACCTTGACACCAATGATGGTTCCCGCTTCACCGTGCGGAACCTTGAGGCTCGTGTCACGAACCTCGCGGCTCTTCTCGTTGAAGATCGCGCGCAGCAAACGCTCTTCGGCAGAAAGCTCGGTTTCACCCTTCGGCGTGACCTTGCCGACGAGGATGTCGCCGGGGCGAACCTCCGCACCGATGCGGATGATGCCGCGCTCGTCGAGATCGGCGAGCAACTCCGGGCTGACGTTGGGGAGGTCACGAGTGATCTCCTCCTTGCCGAGCTTCGTGTCGCGCGCGTCAACCTCATACTCTTCGATGTGAATCGAAGAAAGCACGTCGTCTTTCACCAAGTTCTGGCTCAGGATGATCGCGTCCTCGAAGTTGTGACCCTCCCACGGCATGAACGCAACGAGGAGGTTCTTGCCGAGCGCGAGCTCGCCCTTCTCCGTTGCGGGGCCGTCAGCGAGAACCTCGCCAACCTCGACGCGGTCGCCCGCGCTCACGATCACGCGGTGGTTGTAGCTCGTGCCCTGGTTGGAGCGGTCGAACTTGCGCAGGTAGTAATCCTGCGTTCCGCCGGCATCCAACTGAACGGTCACGACATCGGCTGAGACCTCAGAGACGACACCCGCGGCTGTTGCCGTGAGCACATCGCCGGCGTCGATGGCCGCGTAGCTTTCCATACCGGTTCCGACCAACGGGCTTTCGCTCATCAGCAGGGGAACGGCCTGGCGCTGCATGTTCGCACCCATGAGGGCGCGGTTCGCGTCATCGTGCTCAAGGAACGGGATGAGCGAGGTAGCCACCGACACCATCTGGCGCGGGGAGACATCCATGTAGCCGATGTCCTCCACCGGGAACAGGTCAACCTCTCCACCCTTAGAACGCGCAAGCACGCGGTCCTCGGCGAAGTGCGAGTCGCTCGTGAGCGGCGCGTTTGCCTGAGCAACCACGAACTCGTCTTCTTCACTCGCGGTCAAGTAGTCGATCATCTCGGTGACCTTGCCCTTAACAACGCGGCGGTACGGGGTCTCGATGAACCCGAACGAGTTGATGCGTGCGAAGGAGGCGAGCGAACCGATCAGACCAATGTTGGGGCCCTCAGGAGTTTCGATGGGGCACATACGGCCGTAGTGCGACGGGTGAACGTCACGCACCTCGACGCCTGCGCGCTCACGAGACAGACCACCTGGGCCAAGCGCCGAAAGGCGACGCTTGTGGGTGAGGCCCGCGAGCGGGTTGTTCTGGTCCATGAACTGCGAGAGCTGGGAGGTTCCGAAGAACTCCTTGATCGCTGCGACAACCGGACGCACGTTGATGAGCGTCTGCGGCGTGATCGCCTC
>JBDSUT010000027.1:0-16575 GCA_039927595.1 Terrimesophilobacter sp. | reverse complement strand
GAGGCGCGCATGGAGCGTGGAAACCTCCGCTGTGACGCGAACATTTCGCTCTCGCCGCGCGGCTCCGGCAAGCTCGGCACGCGCACGGAGACAAAGAACGTGAACAGTCTTCGCAGTGTTGAGCGGGCCATCCGGTACGAAATCCAGCGTCAAGCAGCGATTCTGGCCAAGGGCGGCACGATCACGCAGGAGACCCGTCACTGGCACGAAGACACCGGTGTCACGGTGTCTGGTCGCCCCAAGAGTGACGCGGACGACTACCGCTACTTTCCTGAGCCAGATCTGCTGCCCGTTGAGCCTTCGCTCGAACTCATTGAAGAGCTGCGCGCAGCGCTTCCCGAGCCCCCAGCCGTGCGCCGCAATCGCCTGAAAGAGGCGTGGAGTTTCACCGATCTTGAGTTCCAAGATGTGGTGAACTCCGGCCTTCTCGTTGAGGTTGAGAGCACGGTTGCTGCTGGCGCATCGCCGGCGCAGGCCCGCAAGTGGTGGACGGGTGAGATCGCTCGCCTAGCAAACGTCGACTCGGTGGACCCTTCGTCTCTCGTCTCGCCTGCTGATGTGGCCGCACTTGTCGCCCTTGTCGAATCGGGGGAACTGACCGACAGGCTCGCGCGTCAAGTGCTCGAAGGCGTGATCGCGGGTGAAGGTACGCCTTCGGAAGTTGTGGAGAAGCGCGGGCTGAAGGTCGTGTCGGATGACGGCGCACTGATCGCCGCGATTGACGCTGCCCTGGCAGCTCAGCCCGACGTGCTCGAAAAGATTCGCGACGGCAAAGTTCAGGCCGCCGGTGCCGTGATTGGTGCCGTCATGAAGGCCATGCACGGCCAAGCGGATGCCGCGCGCGTGCGCGAACTCGTGCTGGAGCGTGCCGCCGCAACCGCTGGCTAGGCAACTGCCGTCTCGGCATCCTCGGATGCTGCATCGACAGAGCCAATGACGAGAGGCGCGACGACGCGCGGAGAAATCACGATCGCGAAGGCTCCGATGATGGCTGTAAAGGCAAACACGCCGGCAAAGCCCATGCCCGAAGCGGCTAAAAGCGACACCACGATGCCGGTTGTCGCGAGCGCGAGTGAGGCGCCCATGGAGTCCGAAATGGAGAGCGCCGAAGAGTTGAAGCCCTGGTTTGCCGGGGTTGAGTATGCGAGAGTCATGGTGCTGATGCGCGGGTACATGAGCCCCATTCCCGCCCCGCCGATGACCCAGCCGACGATGACGACAGCCGGTGGCAGAGTGAAAAATGCGGTGGCGAAAGCGCTCAGAATGGCCACAAGAGTGAGCGAACTGCCGATGATGGTGCTCATCGGGTTCGTAAGTATGTGGCTGAGCCTGCCTTGAAGCCACGATGCGCCAGCCCACGAGAGAGCGCCAACGGTCAGTGAGAGCCCGGCGAGTGAGGGTGTGAAACCGTACTCATCGATAAGCATGTAAGGAACGTAAACTTCTGCGCCAAAGAATGCGGCAGCGGCGACTCCCCGCAACAGGATGACGCTCGGCAGTCCGTGACGTGCGCGGAAGGTTCCACGGGGCAGCAAGGGGCGCGCGGCAACAATCGCGATAATGGCGGCGGCCGCCGCGAGCACGCCGGGGAGTACGTCGCCGACATTCTTGAGTTCGAACAGCACGGCGAGTGAAAGCACGGCGAGTGCCGCGAGGGCAGACCATGCGATGCGCCCGAAGGCCAACGTCACTGACGTGTCAGCCTCGCGCGCCGGCAGGCTGCGCAGAGCGGGGTTCACCATGAGCAGTGAGATGGCAACGAGCCCAACAACACTGAGAAACACCCAGTGCCAGGTGAAAATCTCGGTGATGACACCGGCCGCGAGGGGGCCAACGAGGGAGGGGATGACCCACGCCGCAGCAAATCCGGCAAAGATCGACGGGTGCAGCCTCGGCGGGTACACGCGTGCGACAACGACGTAGAGAGCCACCACGACGGCGCCCGTGCCTAGGCCCTGCACGAGGCGGCCTGCCACAAGAGTTTCCATGGTGTTCGCGGTGCCGGCGATGATGAGCCCCAGCGCAAAGAGAACGGATGCTGTGTACAGCGGCAATTTTGGTCCATGCCGGTCAGACCAGTTGCCGGCAACAACCATGCCCATCACACTTGTGGCAAGGGGGCCAGCGAACGCCACAGCGTAAAGGTGTGCACCGTTCAGATCCGCGCTCACGACCGGCATGATCGTCGTTACAGCCAGTGACTCGAAGGCACCAAGAAAGACCAGCGCGCACGATCCGATGGTGATCCATAGGTACTCACGGCTGAAAAGACCTGGCAGCCTTTCGGGCGCACTGGTAGGAGAGGAACTGCGGAGCATTATTTGAGCCTACGCTGGGCGGGCTTCATGCGCTGCCGCTGACTGTGCCTGGCCAACCGCGGCCTATTCCCCCCGCAGTTTGAGAAGCCGAAGCTGGCCTTCTTCGCGGACTTCCACAATATTTCCACGCGACTTCACGAAGTTGGTGAACGTTGTGTAGCCGAGGGCTGACTCCTGAAAAGTGGGATCCATTCTTAGCATTTGGTTCTTCACCGATGAGCTCGTAATCCATTCAGCATCTTTCGACTGAGCGAGCTCTAGCGCGCGGCGCAGTAATTTGGTTGCGGCTCGTTGACTCGAGGCTTTCGCCTCCGAGCCATCAGCGGAAGTGGCTGTTCCGTTTTGCTTCTTCGCCGCGGCGGCCTTTGGGGGTGTCTTTTTGGCAGCAGTCTTTGTCGCAGCCGCGGCGGTTGTCGCCGATGCTGCTTTCGCAGTCGATTTCGCGAGCGAGGGCGTTTTTGGTGTGGGGCTGGTCGCCTGCATGGGCTTGGCCGCGGGCTTTGTGTTCGCGGTGTCGGCGTGTGTCGTGGGTACCTTCACCTCAGGGGGCGCTGCCATGGCTGCAACGCCCATCTCCTCGAGGTCGTCGTCCGAGTCAGACTCGCTGTCGAGACCAGGAAGACCGTCGTAGTCCTTGTACTCGTTGCACGCCGCATTGAGCGCCCGGCTCGTGCCGCCCGCTACCCCGATTCCTACGATGTAGCGGCCGAGTCGGCGGCATCGCTGGGCGAGCGCTATGAAGTCGGAGTCGCCAGACACGATGACGACGTGGGTGATCTCTGGCAGACGGAAGAGGTCCTCGACGACGTCGACGGACATCCGGATGTCTGCACCATTCTTCATGGACTGCACGGTGGGGAACATCTGCACGAGGTCAACCGCGCGCCCGACAAGTTGATCCTTGTAGTTTGCGTTCATGGGAACCGACCAGTCGGCGTAAGCGCGACTGATGGCCACAGTGCCGAAGGAAGAAGCGTAGTCGAGGATGGCACCGAGGTCGACGCGGGCAAGCGTCATGCGTTCCACAGCGTCGGAGGGTGACTCTGCAGCGTTGGTTGACAGTGCTCGCCCACCGTCACGTTGGAAGCTCCCCTTGCCATGCACCTGCTGATACCGCGAAATGATGATGTTGTCGAAGTCGATGTAGACCGCAACGCGACCTTCCGTGGTGTCTGACATGTGGTGGCCTCCGTCGGTTGATGTTTAGCGTAAGTCTTATTGGTTGCTTGCCCCGAGGCAACGCTATTTGGCGAAGTTATCAGGATGTGCAGAGTTCGTCGAGCGTGCTGAGTTTCCCTCGACCAGCAAAGGGTGTGGTCTAGACTTTCGGCAATCGACCGGGAGAAATTTATGCGAAACTCACACTTTCTGACACTTTCCGTAGCGACCGCTGTACTTCTTGCCGGTTGTACTTCCACTTCCGTTCCGCAGGGTTCTGAACCGTCAGCCCCGACGTCACCGGCGCAGACCTCGGAACCGCCGGCGTCGACGCCACCGGCGGCTCCGCCACAGTCGGTACCCAGCGAACCAGAACAGTTCACGGCTGGCGCGCCAGACGGGCAATGTCTCACCGAAAACCTGACGGTCGCTATTTCGGATCCGGATGGCTCTGCAGGCAAACTTCACTACGAACTGATCATTACGAACACCGGATCAGAGTGTGTGCTCGAGGGCTTTCCCCGTGTGCAGGTGACCTCTGGCGGCTCACCGATTGGTGCAGCGGCATCCGAGGATTCCAGCACACCTCCGGTGTCCCTCAGCCTCACCAGAGGAGGAACAACCTATGCCGCTCTTACGATGACGAATATTGGCTCTGGGGGTGGACCGCTGGGCACCGCATGCACGGTTGCGCAGGGCGACGCCCTCGCGGTTACGCCACCGCACTCGATGATCGCCATCTCTGTGCCCATGGATGTTCCGGCCTGATCAAACGGAATTGAGTGGATGAAGGTGGGTCCGGTTGTGAACAGCGGAACCACCTAGCGTGTAGTCGTAAGTTAGATCGCTCGCTGCCAGACTGGGGTGATGGAACTTCGTCACGCTACCGCTGATGATTGGCAGGCCGCAAGGGCGGTGCGACTGCAGTCCCTCACGCAAGACCTGAACTCGTTCTGCGCAACATTGGAGCAGGCGAGCAGCGTTGATGAGCAGACCTGGCGTGAAAGGCTGGAACGGGGCTACACCGTTCTGGCGTGGGATGGCGAGGTTCCTGTTGCCACGATCGCGGGCAAGGACGACCCTCATGAGCCCGGTGGCCGCGAAATTGTGGCGCTGTGGGTTGATCCGGCTCAACGTGCCACGGGGCTCGCTGATGCACTGATCTCATCAGTCCTTGATTGGGCACGCGTCGAGGGCGCCCATGAGGTCGCTTTGTGGGTGGCAGAAGACAATGTGTCGGCGCGCGCACTGTACGAACGAACCGGATTCACGGTGACCGGTGAGCGCGAGGCGATGAGGCCCGGTGTTGATCAGATCCGGATGCGGCGCGAGATCGCCCGATCTTCCGAATAGTCTTCGCATTTTCTTCACCACGATCGGTTACTGCGGGTCTAGACTCTGGGGATTTAACGAGGAGTGCTTCATGCGATTCACAAGATTCCTTTCCCTTTCGGTCGCCGCCGCCATCCTTCTTGCCGGGTGCGCCACAACTGCAACAACAACCCCGCAATCGTCTCAACCCCCGTCACCGTCAGCCACGGAGCCATCAGCCACCGAGCCCGCCCCTAGCCCGTCTGAAGCATTTACCGCTGGCGCGCCGGAAGGCCAGTGCCTTACCGCCAATATCGCGGTTTCCGTGGCGGAGGCGGATGCCTCAGCCGGCCACCTCCACTACGTCGTCACGTTCACCAACAAGGGTGAAGCGTGCGTTCTTAAAGGCTTTCCCACTTTTCAGGTGACCCGTGATGGAGCTCCTCTGGGCCTCGTAGCCGAAGACGACTCGTCAGCTGTTCCCGCACTCGTGACCCTTGCGGCGGGAGGCACCGCTGTCGCCGCGCTGACCGCGATTAATCTCGGATTCGACGGTGGGCCCCTGGGCGATGCCTGCGCAATTCTTGAGGGCAACGCTGTGAGCGTGACGCCGCCACATTCGACCATCGCGATCCCCGTCACTCCGTTGAATTTTATGGCCTGCGCAAACGATGTGCCGTGGATGACGATAGGCCCGATTTCACCGAGCTAGTCGGGCGATGTGAAGTCGATAGTGCATGCGATAGCGTCAGACCATGTCGCAGCCCGAAACCCCGTACCTCGCCCTTGAGCTCGACGTTATGGAGCGCAACCTGTCGCGCGCAGCACATGATGCTGAGCTGAAGGGCATCGCGTTGAGGCCACACGCCAAAACGCACAAGATGCCAGAAATTGCACGAAGGCAGCTTGCCCACGGGGCCATCGGGCTTTCCCTCGCGACCGTGAGTGAGGCAGAGATTTTTGCGGATGCCGGCATCGACGACATTTTCATCGCCTACCCGGTGTGGCCTTCCGCAGCGCGAGTGCAACGCCTCAGGGCCCTCGCCGAGCGCATCACGCTGCGTGTCGGCGTGGACTCAATCGAGAGCGCACAACTGCTGGGCGCAGGGCTGCCCCGCGACCTTGTTGAGGTGCTCATCGAGATCGATAGTGGTCATCACCGCAGTGGCGTGCACCCAGAGAGTGCTGGCGCTGTTGCCGCTGCGGCCAGAGATGCAGGGCTTCGCGTGGGCGGGGTGTTCACTTTTCCCGGTCACAGTTATGGGCCGGGGCTCGGAGCGCCAGCCGCGCACGATGAAGCGAATACGATCGCTGCTGCCACGGCATCCCTTGCCGGCGAAGGGATTGAGGCGGTCATCCGCAGCGGAGGTTCGACGCCGAGTTGGCATTCCTTCGACGGTTCAGCTTTCACGGAGGGCAGACCGGGTGTGTACGTTTTCAACGATGCGCAGCAGCTCGAACTCGAAACCTGCACCCTCGCGGACATCGCCGTCACTGTGGTCTCAACCATTGTGAGCCGTCACGGAAACGACATCGTGGTCGATGCTGGAAGCAAAGTGCTTGGCGCTGACAGAGCCCCGTGGGCAACGGGTTACGGCAGACTGCTCGAAGTTCCCGATGCCCGAATCCACGCGATCTCAGAGCATCACGCCACCATCCGGTTTCCGGATGACGTCGCCATTCCGCCCCTCGGAAGCACCGTGCGCGTCATCCCGAATCACGTGTGCAACACCGTGAATCTCGCGGAGGAGGTGTCGGTCGTGCAGGGCGGCGAGATCATCGCCACGTGGGTTGTGGCGGCGCGGGGAGCCAACACGTAACTGTCGGCATCGATAATTCTGTGGTGGCCCGCGTGAGCGACATCAGGCCGGTGGCCACACCCCAATGATGACCGCCATCACGACGAGCGTGACGAGCTCATGTGCGATGTTCAAGACCGTCAGCCCGCGAGGGCGCCTATCGAATGCGTCATGTGTGATGAATCGAGCTGCAGTGAATCCGGCCCACAACACAATCGTCGTGACGATGGCGGCAACCAAGAACCCGCCTCCATAAAACTTCCACGCGATGAATGCTGAACCGGCAAGAACCCACGCGGTGATAAAGCTCACAATCACCGTGGTCACGATCGGTGCCGCCGCATCGCTTGCTTTGCCGCTCGGAGTGACCCCGGCGGCCCTCATCCAGTAGTTTCCGAATACCTTTGGCGTATACCAAATCGATCCAACGATCATGCTTGACAGCGTGGCGAGGATCACGGCCCAATAGTTAATCAGGGGAACCATGGTTTTCCCTTTCGCGTGAGTGTCGATGAGATTGTCGAAAGCATAGACCTGTGGAGCCTTTCGTGGCGATATTACGCCCAGTTTCCTCGTGTGACGTCATGAACCACGCGGCAAAGGGGTTCCGATTAGCGTGAAAATATGACACTCATTGACTCCCCAAGACCATCCACTATTTCCTCCACGCAGCGAGCACATCGGCTCGCAGAAGCCGCCAAAACGTGGGCCGAATGCATCGGCGCAGACCCAGGCGCTGCCCAACTCACCTATCGTGTTCGGGGCACAGCAGAAGGTTCGGTGGCCACGCGCATTACCGCGGGGCGCCATCAATTTCTGGTCGATGAACCAGCGGGTCTAGCCGGTGACGACCTCGCTGCGAGCCCGGTAGAGATAGCGCTCGGAGCGCTCATTTCGTGCCAGGTCGTCGTGTACCGTCTCTACGCAAATGCCCTGGGCATTCAGGTCGATGACATCTCGATTGTCGCGGAGGGCGACCTGGATGCACGCGCACTCTTTGGCATTGACGACAGCGTGCGTGCAGGGTTCACCTCAGTGCGGCTCGCGGTCACTGTGACCGGCTCCGAGCCAGAAGAGCGCTACGAAGATCTGCGCACGGTCGTGGATGCGCACTGCCCAGTATTCGACCTGTTCAGCAACCCAACACCGGTTGCGGTGACACTCACGAAGGCGTAATTGGGCATAAAAGGAGCCGGGCACGTGTGCCCGGCTCCCCGAATACGCGACCCAAGTCGCGGTGACGTAGAACTATCTACGCGCTATTGCTCTTGGTGGATGACTTCGCCTTCTTGTCGGCGCGCTTCTCCTTCAGAGACTTAGCTGCCACAGTCTTGGTGCTGTTCTTCTTGGGCGATTTGTCTGCCATGAGGCACTCCCTCCCTCGGAAGCACGATCGGCTTCGATTAGTTTTGACCTTACGCCACCGCTGCAGAGAATGCACTCTGCCGAGCGAATAGTGTCGATAGTTTTCAGCACATTCAGGGGCGCAGCAACACCTTCGTGGCGCGACGCCCATCCATTGCGGTGTACGCGTCGGCGACGTTATCGAGGGGCAACTCAAGATCAAACACTCTGCCAGGTGTCAAGGCTCCAGAGAGCACTTCTGGCAGAAACTCTTCGATGTATCCGCGCACCGGTGCGATACCGCCGCGCACCCCGACATTATTTCCGAACAGGGTGCGGATCGGCAGCTCAGGCCCGCCCGCGGGAACGCCAACGTAGCCAACCATTCCGCCTGGCCGAGCCGAGCGGATGGCCTGGTCCATAGATTCCTTCGTCCCGACGCACTCGAGTACGCAGTCTGCGCCAAGGCCGTCGAACAGGTCTTTGATGCGAGCAACACCGTCGTCGCCTCGCTCCTCCACAATGTCGGTAGTACCGAACTCGCGCGCGATTGCTTGGCGGTCAGCGTGGCGCGACATGGCGACAATCCGTGTTGCGCCGAGCCGGTGGGCGGCCAGAATGGCGCACAAACCCACCGCACCGTCGCCGACGACAACGACGGTGCTGCCTTTTGTCACGCCAGCAGAGAGTGCGGCGTGGTGGCCAGTGCCCATCACGTCAGAGAGAGCGAGGAGGTGTGGGATGAGCGCGTCATCCGGAACCTCCGGTGTGGGAACGAGAGTTCAGTCGGCGAAGGGCACCCGCACGCGCTCGCCCTGAGCGCCGTCAACGAAGTCGCCGTTGCGGTCGTCCGAACCCCAGAATCCACCGTTCAGGCAGGAGGTGCTCACGCCGTTGCGGCAATTAATGCAGGTGTTGTCGCAGTGGTAGAACGGGGCGATGACGAAATCTCCCACGTTCACCTTCGACACTTCTGAACCGATTTCTTCAACAATTCCAACAAACTCGTGCCCGCTGCGGCGCGGACTGGTTACGGGAGTTAGGCCGCGGTAGGACCACAAGTCTGAGCCGCACACGCACGCTGCAACGACGCGCACTAGTGCATCCGTCTCGTTGCGCAGTGCGGGGTCTGGTACTTCTTCCAGTCGGATGTCGCGCTCGCCGTGCAGCAGTGTTGCCTTCATTCTCGCGAGTTTACTTTGTGCACCGCGGAGCGCGCTGCGGTCGCGAAAGTACCCGGTGGGGAATGGTTCGCCGGTCGCGCGAGTTTGATCAAATAATCACGACACACAGGAGTAATCGCAATGAATCTCGAACTCGGCCTCGACACGTTTGGTGACGTCACCTCAACCAGCGACGGTGCGCGGCTCTCTCACGCAGCATCCATTCGAAACGTGATCGAGCAGGCTGTGCTCGCGGATCAGCTCGGTCTCGACTTTTTTGGTGTGGGGGAGCATCACCGCGACGACTTCGCCATCTCTGCACCGGAAGTAGTTCTGGCGGCCATCGCCGCTCGCACGACGCGCATCCACCTCGGCACGGCCGTGACCGTGCTGAGTTCTGACGACCCTGTGCGCGTGTTCGAACGCTTTTCGACCGTCGACGCTGTTTCGCAGGGTCGGGCCGAAGTAATCCTTGGTCGTGGTTCTTTCACCGAATCGTTCCCACTTTTTGGTCTCGATCTCCACGACTACGAAAAGCTGTTCAACGAGAAACTTGACTTGTTTGCCGAACTCATCAAGGGTGAGCCGGTGACGTGGTCTGGCGAGCTGCGGCCACCTTTGACGAATCAGAGTGTTTACCCGCCTATCGAACACGGCACGCTGAAGACCTGGATCGGTGTGGGTGGCACTCCGGAATCGGTCGTGCGTGCCGCGCAATACGGGATGCCGCTTGTGCTGGCGATTATCGGCGGCGACCCGATGCGGTTCGCTCCGCTCGTGGACCTCTACCACCGCGCGCTCAACCAATTCGGCCACGAAGTTCTTCCGATCGCTGCGCACTCACCAGGTCACCTTGCGGCGACGGATGAGCAGGCGCGTGAGGAGCTTTATCCGCATTTCAAGGAGAATCGCGACCGCATCGGTGCCGAGCGTGGCTGGTCGCCGCTCACCCGCTCCGACTATGAGCGAGAGGCGGAGGATGGCGCGCTGTATGTCGGTTCCCCAGAAACGGTTGCGCAGAAGATCGCTCGCACCGCGAGGGGTCTGGGGATCACGCGATTTGACCTTAAGTACTCGAACGGCACCATGCCCCACGAGCAGTTGATGTCCTCGATTGAGCTGTACGGCCGTGTGGTGGCCCCACGAGTTCGGGAGCTTCTCGATCAATAACACCGGTTGGCTACTGCGACCTGAATCTCCTCTGCCGGCAGCGCGCTGACCGTGAGCGTACGCTGAAAAGTGAGAAAGAGGAGCAAATGATGTCTGAGTCTATGTATCAACCGATGACCCCAGAACTCGCGCACTTGCGGCGAGAACTCGCGCCAGAGATTCACGCCGCGTGGGATCAGTTCAGTAAATCGGTGTTCGCCGTGGGGGCGTTAGATGAGAAGACGAAACAACTGATCGCGGTCGCCGTCGCCCACGTCACACAGTGCCCGTACTGCATCAAAGGGCACACCAAGCTGGCGGAACGCAAAGGCGCAACTCCGCAAGAAATCATGGAAGCAATTTGGGTTGCGGCCGAAATGAGGGCAGGCGGGGCGTACGCCCACTCGGCGATATCACTCGGTGCACTGAGCGAGCATTCCCACGACAACTGAGCCGTGCGATCCGTGATCAACCTGAGGGCGTGGCCGTGAACTTCGTGAGAAACACCCATAGGTTTCGAGGCTCGGCGTAGCATCAGAATTGCTCGGCTCAGCGCTTCACAGTGGGAGATGATGGCCATGAGGATTCACGATTTTGAGGTGAAAGCTACCAGCCAGCCCTCTCCTGTCGCCCCGGATGCCGTAGCGGCTCGTCGCAAGATCATTGGGTATGGCGGGCAACAGTTCAATTGCAGCACCGAGATGGCCGAGATCTTTTTGAAGCATGCCCGCGAGGTGATTGAGAGTGGTGATCAGCAACTCGTTCCATTGCTGCACAGCGAGGGAATCGAGCTGCTTCTCATCTCTCGGTTGACACCATATTCGCTCATAATTTCTGGGGGAACCTGAGCGCTCCAAATCAGGGAAGAATGGTGACATGCGACTTCGCGAATTGTCGGATTCCGACGTCCCCACCATGCTCGCCCTCAATAACAGTGCGGTGCCGGCAGTTCCGGAATCCACGGAGGACGAACTTATGGCGCTCTTGCGTATGAGCAGCTTCGGCTTCGCCGCAGTCTCAGGCGACGAGCTTTTAGGATTCGTTCTGGGATTTGAACCCGGCGTCGACTATGCGAGCCCGAACTATCGTTACTTCGAAACTCGAGGCACCGATTACCTCTACGTGGATCGCATCGTCGTCGCGGAAGAGGCCCGCGGCATGCGGGTCGGTCAAACTCTTTACCAGCGTGTCGTCGAGTTGGCCGTCGATCATGGCCGCGACGAGGTGACGTGTGAAGTCAATATCGAGCCGCCGAATCCTGGTTCTCTCGCGTTTCATACCCGCATGGGTTTTAGCGAAATCGCGCAGCAAGACGTTGGCTATGCGCGGGTGGCGCTTCTTGCGCGGCCTCTGAGTTAGCGGGCACCGCGCCGAAGGCCGCCTTTGGTGTTGGGGGCCACGCTCCCCAGAAACAGCACCGTGCGCCTCTTCTCGTGCACAGGGAACGTGGAGGTTTACCGTGCACAGTTGAACTCGAAGAAACGGTGTCGCGTTCACATTGTTGTGAAGATTCCGCAATGAAGACTGCAACCGTTTCTCACACCTCGTCGCCCTTGAGGGTGGCAGTTGGTGGTTTGTCCGAGCGCACCGAGGCGCGATTGTCCACGTGCTCTGGGCGGAATGAATCCGCCTCAGCGCAACGAAACGGAAGATCTCACACCGTGCCCCGTTCCCCCTCAGTGCCGCCTGCTGGTTCTGCCAAGGCAGTTCGTTCCGCGAAGCCTGTACTTTCGACACCACTACAGCGTGCGAGCTCGACAAAACCCATGCCACAGCCGCTCGAAGACGTGTTGCGACTTCCCGGGCTCAGCGGTCGCTCAGTTCGACGGCTTCAACATCTTCAGGCGGTGCGGTTCCTTCGTCGAGCGATCTCGGTCGCCCTCGGCGCCTGCGCAGTAATTGTGGCGGTAACCTTGGGCTTGCCTGCCTACGCGCAAGCAATTGCGCAGCCTGAATTCACGCCACCACCCCAGGCGCTCACCGTTTCTTCGACGGCAAACATCTCGACCGTTGAGCGTGACGGCTACTCCGTCACCGCACCGCCTCCCCTGCAGTGGCCTACCGTGCTGCACACCAAGATCTCTGATGGGTATGGCGCACGGGTTTCCCCCTGTGATGGCTGCTCAAGTATGCACGCGGGTGTTGACTTTGACTCAGGGCGGGGCTCCGAAGTGCGTTCGATAGCAGCGGGCGTCGTGATCAAAATAGGCAGCCCGGCAACGAGCTCACTGGGCAACTTCGTCATGATTGAACACCAGATCGATGGGCAGATTGTCTCGAGCGTTTATGCTCACCTAGAAGACGGTTCCATCTCGATGAGCGTTGGAGACACAGTGACGGTGGGACAACTCGTCGGGTTGATTGGTTCCACCGGGGCGACTACCGGCGCGCACCTCCACTTTGAGTTGCTGATCGATGGTTCCCACGTCAATCCCGTGGAGTGGCTACGCGCGCACATTAAGTAGCGGCAGCGAATTGTGGCACGGGGTTGTCGCATTTGGGCGGGGCTCCCTGGCTCTGAACTCTGTCGGGGCCACGCGGTAGCCTGAGTGCGTGGGCAGACAGGATGGCAGTACTCGTCAGGTGAGCGCCTCCTCGGTTGATAGCTCGACAGCGACCGTTCTGCACGTCGATCTTGACGCGTTTTTTGCGTCAGTGGAGCTACTCGATCACCCAGAACTCGTCGGCAAACCAGTCGTTGTTGCGCACGATTCTTTGCGATCTGTCGTCACCGCCGCAAACTATCCGGCCCGAAAGTTCGGGGTGCGGTCGGCGATGCCGCTGGCGCGCGCTCGTCAACTTTGTCCTGCTGCGATCGTGCTCGAACCTCACTTCGAGAAGTACCGACACTACTCGAAGCAAGTGATGGCCATCTTCGATGATATGACTCCCCTCGTCGAACGGCTAGGAATCGATGAAGCATTTCTCGATGTTGCGGGTGCCCGCGGGGTGATCGGGTCGCCAGCGGAGGTCGGCGAGCTGATTCGCGCTCGCGTTCGCGACGAAACCGGGCTTGCGTGCTCCGTGGGTGCCGCGGCCACGAAGTTCGTGGCCAAGCTTGCCTCGGGGCGGGCGAAACCTGATGGCCTGCTAGTCATTCCGAAGGATCAGACGCTCGCGTTTCTACATCCGCTTCCGGTTGGCGCATTGTGGGGCGTGGGGGCGGTGACCGAGAAAGCATTGTTGGCACGGGGGCTGAAGACGATCGGCGATATTGCGCAGACACCCCAGACCGTTTTGCGAAGAGTTGTTGGGGAGGCCAGCAGCCTCAAACTTCACAATCTGGCGAACGGCGTTGACCCTCGCTCCGTGACGCCAGACACGGTAGAAAAGAGTGTCGGGCACGAGGTTACTTTTGAGACCGATGTGACCGATGCTGCTGTGTTGCGGCGTGAACTACTGCGGCAGTCCACCAAGGTTGCCCAGCGATTGCGTGCGTCGGGAGCTGTCGGCAGGACCGTGGTGTTGAAGCTTCGCTACGCCGACTTCACCACGATCTCGCGCTCCCGATCGTTGACTGAACCCACGGATGTGGGGCGAAGGATCGCCGATGAAGTGCGAAGTCTTTACGATGCTGTCGGCGTGCATCCGCCGGTGCGGCTGATTGGCGTGCGGATGGAGCAACTCGTTGAAGCCGGATCCAACGGGGGAGGGTTGTGGGATGACGATGAGGATTGGCGAGGTGCAGAGCGCGTGATCGACCGAGTCGGCGCGCGGTTTGGCGGTGAGCTGATTCGGCCAGCGTCACTCATCAACCCGGCCACGGAGCTCGGCCCGTCCAAGCGTCGCCCACACCTTTAACAGCGAAGAGGGGTAGCGTAGAAAGATGACCGACGTGAAGGGTGGGAGCCCGCAAAACCCCATCGACAACTCCGCTGAATGGGTGGCCGCGCACATCAGAGCATTCGATGAGCCAGACGGTTCTGGCTGGCCAACCCAGCGGGGAGCGCCACTGCTGACGCTCACGACAAAGGGCGCAAAGTCGAACCTGTGGCGACGCACAGTACTGATTTATGGGGAAGATCACGGTCGGTTCATCATTGTCGCGTCAAAGGGTGGAGCTCCTAAGCCTCCGGGATGGTACGTGAATCTCGCCGAGAACCCCGAGGTGCTTGTTCAGGTGGAGGATCGCAAATTCCGCGCCCTTGCTACTACAGCAGGACCGGATGAGAAGCCGAACCTTTGGGATCAGATGGTGGGCATTTGGCCTGACTATGCGAACTACCAGGAGAAAACCGACCGTGACATTCCTGTAGTCATTCTCGATCCCCTGCACTGATCAGAACGGGCAAAGCGCATCGCGTATACTCGAACGCGAACACGGGAGTCCGGTGAGCCGGGCTGAGAGGAAGCTGATCGAAGCTTCGACCGTCGAACCTGATCTGGATCATGCCAGCGCAGGGAGGACAATTCTCAACATCCCGTGCCATTTCCTCCAAAGAAAGGGCACGAAAAGTGACCAGTAATATCACATCCCCTGCTGCCGAGTCTTCGACGCACTCATCACCTCTGGCACTCAAGCCCACGAAGCGTTGGCGCGTTGTCGACATCGTGGTGGCGAGCGTTATCGCCGTTGCCAGCGCCGTGGTGTTCGTCGCGTGGAATTACGCTCACGACGGAGTCACTGACCCATTGAAGGCTTTGCTTCCCGGCCTACAGGCACTCGACGGGGGAATGTGGCTTTTCCCCGGGGTGCTTGTTGCGCTCATCGTGCGTAAGCCAGGCGCCGCATTTTTTGGTGCTTTTGTCTCGGCGGCGATCTCCGCGCTATGGCCAAACCCGTACGGGGCGACCGTGGTCCTGAGCGGCGTGATTCAAGGTGTCGGCACTGAGCTGGTTTTCTTGCTGTTCCTTTACTCGAGTTGGCGTGTGTGGGTTGCCGTTCTCGCCGGAATCGGTGCGGGTATCGCCAAAGCCGCTTTCGAACTTGTCGTGTGGTACCCGGGCGCCGACTCGCTGTTTATGGTCGTGTACGTCGTAGGCTCCATCGTCAGTGGTGCTGTCATCGCCGGGTTCCTCTCCTGGCTCGCGATGCGCGGTCTTGCCAAGACCGGCGCACTTGACCGCTTCGCCTCTGGCCGCGAGATTACTGTGCGCGTCTAGCCATGGTGCGAAATCCTTCGCCATCCTCCGCGCGGGTGCAGCCTGCTCGCGTCCGCGCGGAGGGGTTGGGGTGGCGCCACGCATCCCGCAATCGTTGGGCTTTGCGTGACCTCAATTTCGTCATCGAGCCGGGTGAGCGTGTGTTGCTGCTCGGCGCCTCTGGCGCGGGAAAGTCGACGCTGCTGCAGGCGATTGCTGGCGTGCTCGGCGGATCCGAGGAGGGAGAGTCGGAGGGCACGCTCCAACTGAACGACCTGCCACCCGTGGCGTCACGGGGGCTAGCGGGTCTCGTGCTTCAAGACCCTGACAGTCAAGTGATTCTGGCTCGAGTGGGCGACGATGTCGCGTTCGGGTGCGAAAACCTCGGTGTTCCCCGCGAAGAGATCTGGCCTCGAGTGCGTCAGGCTCTCGAGGATGTTGGGCTGGATGTTGCTCTCGACCGATCGACGTCGAAGCTCTCTGGGGGGCAGAAGCAAAGGCTTGCCCTTGCCGGGGTCCTGGCGATGCGCCCAGGGCTGCTCATGCTGGATGAGCCGACGGCAAACCTCGACCCAGTGGGGGTCATTGAGGTGCGGGATGCCGTCGCTCGCGTTCTGGACCACACAGGCGCAACCTTCATCGTGGTTGAGCATCGGGTGGACGTCTGGCTTCCACTTGTGGACCGCGTCATCGTTCTGTCGGCCGACGGGGGAGTTGCCGCCGATGGGCCGCCGGATGCCGTGCTTACCACGCGCGCGAGAGAACTCGCGGAGTCGGGCGTGTGGGTTCCTGGGCATCCGCCAGCGTTCCCCGTGCGCACGACACACCCTGGTAACACGGCACTCACTGCGAAGGATCTGACAGTGGGGCGTGCACGGTTTCGATGGTCGGCCACGAGTGACGCGACCGTACCCGGCACCGATGGTTTCGAGCGGTCCGAACTGAGTCTTGAGATCCGTGCGGCAACGACGACGGCGATCACAGGAGCAAACGGCTCGGGCAAAACAACCTTGGGCCTCACGCTCGCAGGACTGCTTGCCCCCATCGCGGGCGCCCTGACGGCCAGTGAGGAGTTGCGGGCGGGTGCCGGCGAGCATCCGATCCGATGGAAGTAGCGAGAGCTGCTCACGCGCATAGGAACGGTGTTTCAGGAACCCGAGCACCAATTTTTGAGGTCTACCGTGCGAGACGAACTGGAAGTGGGCCCGCGCGCGCTGAAGTTTGATGGTGCGCAAATAACAGCACGCGTGG
>JBDSUT010000026.1:0-1623 GCA_039927595.1 Terrimesophilobacter sp. | reverse complement strand
TTTGATACGGTGCACGCGATCGCACAGCACGGGGATTGACCGTGCGGCTTTCTGGCGAGAGGGTAGGTGCGCAAATCCCTGTCGAATAGGGGTTAGCGATCATCACTACAGCCGACGAGCGATTCCGTCCGCCACCATGTTCTCGGCGATCTCCACGACGCGCGTACCTTCGGCGAGAGTCACAATGCCCTTCGGCTCGCCGGCGAGCACCGAGTCTCGGAAGGCTTCGTGCTCGGCCAGCAGCGGCTCCTTGCGTGCGAGTGCAAAGCGGGTCATGTCGCCCTCTGACACTCCCCGGAACACGGCTGCCTGATCCCACGTGGTGAGGATGGTGCCGTTTTGATAGTGAGTGAGGTCCGCAGCCAAAGTGTCGGCAACAAGCACACCCTTCTCACCCGAAATGATTGTGATGCGCTCTTTGAAAGGGGTAAGCCAATTCACGACGTGAGAGGTAATGGCGCCGCCCGAAAGTGTGCCGACGGCAACCACCATGTCTTCGTGTGGGCGGCCACTGCGGTGAGTGGTCCGAGCATTCACGGAGACGAACTCTTGCTGCGCTACCCACGCGGTCAAGTCGATGTCGTGAGTTGCGAGGTCTTTTATGACGCCGACATCCGCGATCCGACCGGGGAACGGGCCCTGGCGTCGAGTCGCAATTTGGTAGATTTCGCCAAGCAGGCCGTCCTCGATGCGCTGACGAGCCGACTGCAAGGCCGGGTTGTAGCGCTCGATGTGACCAACGCCACCGATGAGGCCCTTCGCGGCGAAGAGATCGCGCAGAGTTGCGGCATCCTCTCCCGTCGAGGCAACCGGCTTCTCAATGAGGGCGTGGATTCCCGCCTCGGCCAGCTGAGTTCCCATGTCGAGGTGAAATGCAGTCGGCGTCGCGATGACGGCGTAGTCGATGCTGCACTCAAGCAGCGCATCCAAGTCGTGGAACACAGGGCGGTCGTGCACGCGGTCCGGTGCGGTCGGGGCTGGATCAAACGCCCCAACAAACTCGACGCCCTCAAGACCACTGAGGACCCTCGCGTGGTTGCGCCCCATCACCCCGAGGCCGAGAAGACCTGCGCGCAACGTCATTAGGCGCCTGCCTTGGCAACAGCATTGACGACCTCGACGATCGTCTCGAGTTCGCCATCGCTGAGCGAGGGGTACACGGGCAACGAGAGCACCTCTGTGGTCGCCTGCTCCGTGACCGGCAAGTCGAGTTCGAGCTGGAATGACGGCAGGCGGTGGATGGGAGTTGGGTAGTACACGCCGTTGCCGATTCCACGCTTGGTGAGCTCTTCTGCGAAGGCATCTCGGTCGTGATCAACAACGCGAATTGTGTACTGGTGGAAGACGTGCACCGCACCAGGCGCGGTCGGGGGCACGATGACGCCCTTAATGTTTTCGTTCAGGAATGCGGCATTGGCCTGGCGCTTCGCGGTCCAGCCGGCGAGCTTGCCGAGTTGCACGCGACCAATGGCGGCATGGATGTCGGTCATGCGCATGTTGAAGCCGACCACCTCATTTTCGTAACGCCGCTCCATGCCCTGGTTGCGCAGCATGCGAGCGAGGCGCTCCAGATCCGCAGAAGTGGTGGTGATCATTCCGCCCTCACCCGACATCATGTTCTTC
>JBDSUT010000025.1:0-8077 GCA_039927595.1 Terrimesophilobacter sp. | reverse complement strand
CTCAGGCTGGCCACCGACGCGTGTGCACGCTCCATGCCGATCGCCATGCTCGCTCTCTGCCTCGAGAACCAGCCGAACATCTTGTTCCTTCAACTCATTCGGGGAATGCTTCGTCATCACTCTCACCTCTCGGAGGTAAAGAGCTCCCACTAAAGCCGGGGATTCAGTTTCTCATGAGTCAACGCAATGCCTCGCGAAGTACCGGTAACTAGAATGATCTTGCTTGAGGATGATCCATTAGGTTCTCCCCGGAAGCTTTAATCGTCAACTATCGCGATTACGCCATTGATTTGGTAGGTTCATTTTACGAACTTAAGTTCACAGAACGCACTTTCAGGTTCTCGAGCCCACCAAGATCATAGGGAGTCCAATCATGACGCAACAAACCTCGGTCTCCCTTGGAGAGATGGACCGCCAGCACCTGTTTCACCCATTCACGGCCCTGAAGACTTTCGACTCAACGGGGCCAGCTCTCACCATTGTGAGCGGCTCCGGCTCCACGCTCACAGACTCAAACGGAGCCACCTACCTCGACGCAATGGCGGGGCTTTGGTGTGTAAATATCGGCTACTCCCGCCCAGAGATGGCCGAAGCTCTCGCGCTTCAAGCGAACACCTTGCCCTACTATCACGCGTTTTCTGGCATGGGCACCGAACTCCCCGCTCGCCTCGCCGCACGCCTCACGGCCATGGCACCGGTACCGGTATCGAAAGTTTTCTTTGGCAACAGCGGATCTGACGCAAACGATACCCAAGCCAAGTTAGTTTGGTACTACAACAACGTACGTGGACTCCCTCACAAGAAGAAGATCATTTCGCGCCTGCGCGGCTACCACGGCGTTACCGTACTGAGTGCCGGATTGACCGGCCTCGCCAATCTCCATGATGGCTTCGACCTGCCCCTGCCGATGATCCGTCATGTTCGCGCACCACACCGTCTCTGGGAAGCTGAGCCAGGGATGAGCGATGCAGAGTTCGTGGCCGTGCTCGCGAACGAGCTCGAGCATCTCATTCTTGCGGAAGGACCGGATACCGTTGCGGCTTTTATCGCAGAGCCTATGCAGGCTGCGGGCGGGGTTATCATCCCTCCCGCTGGGTATTTTGAGGCCATCCAGGAGGTACTTGACAAGTACGACGTGCTGCTCATCGCCGATGAAGTGGTGTGTGGTTTTGGTCGTCTGGGTGTCGACTTCGGAACAACTGCGTTTGGCATGAAACCCGACCTCATTACTGTCGCAAAGGGCATCACCTCCGCCTACGTTCCGCTTTCGGCGTGCCTCGTCACTCCCAAGGTGTGGGATGTCGTTATGGCGGGGCAAGACATGTATGGCGGGTTCGGACACGGGTACACGTATTCGGCGCATCCGCTCGCTGCCGCGGCTGCTATGGCCAACCTTGACATCATTGAGAACGACAACCTTATTGAGCGTGCGGCTACGGTTGGTGCGCACCTTCATGGCCGACTCCGCGAGGTTTTCGCAGGTCACCCCCACGTGGCTGAGATTCGTGGTCAGGGATTGGTGGCTGCGGTAGAATTCGTGCAGAGCAAGTCCCCGATGACCGCATTCGACCCCGCAATGGGATTCGCTGCAAAAGTGACCAAGCGCAGCCTTGCACACGGTGTTATCACTCGAGCACTCCCTGCTGCCGATACCATTTCGTTCTCCCCACCATTCACAACCACCGAGGAAGAGATCGATGCAATGGTCGCGGGAGCGCGACGAGCACTTGACGATGTCGTGAAAGCCGAGGGACTGATTGGCTAAAGCCCCCGCTGCGGGTCCAAGGGTTGGCGTAATCGTCAACCCGATCGCAGGTATGGGTGGGCCCGTCGCTTTGCATGGCACCGACGGGGGTGCCGAGGTGAACGCGCGTGCCCTCGGTGCGGTACCGGGGTCGGAAGCGCGAATGCGGCGTGCACTGGCAGCGTTACGCGCGGCCTATCCGGGCGAGTTCGAAGTCGTCGCCGCTGACGGCGTCATGGGTGCCAACAGTGTGCGGGCCGTCGGACTGGAACTAGCAGGCACGGTCGGCGTGGTAGCTCATCCGACGACGGCTCAAGACACTCAGGCGGCTGCGATTGCACTTCGTGAGGCGGGCGTCGATCTTTTGCTCTTCGCTGGTGGCGATGGCACCGCTTCGGACATCGTCAGCGCAATTGGAACATCCATCACGCTGCTCGGCACTCCCAGCGGTGTGAAAATGCATTCCGGTGTGTTTGCTCACACCCCCGAGCGCGCGGGAATTGTGGCAGCGGAGTATCTTCGCACGAGCGCCCCCCGCGCAACCGAGCAAGCAGAGGTTCTCGACGTCACACGTGGCGAGGAGGGCGTCATAAACATCGGCGTTGCGCGTGTTCCGAAACTGGCCTCGGGAGTGCAAGGCCCCAAAGTGGTTCGCGCCAACAATGCGATCGGCGACCTTCGTGCGCTTGGTGGGCAGATCGCTGCGAGCATGCACCGCGGAACCACCTACGTTCTCGGCCCAGGCACAACAGTAGAAACTATCCTTACGGCGCTCGGTATTGAAGGAACTAGAAACGGCTTTGACATTGTGGTCGACGGTGCAGTCGTGACGACCGATGCTTCAGAGGCGGAGCTCTTCGACCATCTCAGTCAGCACAGCGGCAGCGTCCTAGTGCTTGGTGTTGTTGGCGGGCAAGGTTTTCTGTTGGGTAGGGGTAACCAACAAATTAGTCCGCGAGTGCTTCGCCTCATCGATGAGTCAAACATCATTGTGGTTGCGGCTCAGAACAAAATTGATGCACTTCATCCGCCTGTACTTCATGTTGACCTCGGGCTGTCGGCACCGCACGCCGCTCTGCAGGGCTATCGCCGAGTGCGAACCTCACCCACTCGAAGCACCGTCTTAAGAATCAAGAACTAGTCTCCGCTGGAAGGAACTGCCCATGAGTCACCTCACCACCCACCCCTATATGGCCAACTCGACTGATGCCGCCCACGAGAAAATGCTCTCGGCGGTCGGTGTCTCAAAAGTTGAAGAGCTGTTCGAGCAGATCCCGGCGGACCACTATGGCACACAGGGTACAACCCTGCCCGATGGCATTGTTTCGGAGGCTGAGCTCGAGCGTCATGTCGACAGCATCCTTCGATTGAATGGGAGCACCCGTGACCACCTGAGCTTCCTCGGGGCGGGAAGCTGGCAGCACCACGTGCCCGCTGTCTGCGACGAGATAGCTGGACGCAGCGAGTTCCTCACTTCGGTGTGGGGAACACCATCATCGGACCACGGAAGGAATCAGGCATGGTTCGAATTTTCCTCCCAGCTGGGCGAACTCCTGGACCTAGAATTTGTTGGTCTTCCTGTTTACAGCTGGGGTTCCGCTGGTGGGAATGCCCTCCGCATGGCTACACGGCTGACAGGGCGCCATCGCGTTATTGTCACCGCAGCTATTGACCCCGAACGGCGAGCTGTCATCGAGAGCTTCTGCGGCCAGCAGGGATCGGCGCGAGCGATTGAGATCATCGACCTCGGCTACGACCCGGCCACGGGCCACGTCGACCTCGACGACCTCGCCGCAAAGCTCGACGATTCGATTGCAGCCGTCTACATTGACACTCCGAACTATCTCGGGGTATTCGAAGCTCACGCTGCCGAGATCACCGCGCTCGCCCACGCATCGGGCGCTGAAATGGTTGTAGGAACGGACCCAATCAGTCTCGGAATTGTGGCATCACCAGCCAGTTACGGTGCCGACATTGTGGTCGGGTCTACTCAGCCTCTAGGCGTCCCGCTTAATGCAGGCGGCGGTGTGGGTGGATTCATCGCGACGCGCGACGAAGAACGATATGCACGTGAGTTCCCGACACTTCAGGTCAGCATCACCGACACTCTCGTGCCCGGTGAGCGTGCGTTCGGGTTGACCCTTTTCGGGCAGAACTCTTACGGTTCTCGAGAAGAAGCAAACGACTGGACTGGTAACTCGGTCTACTTGTGGGCAATCCGCAACGCCGTCTATATGGCCCTCATGGGCCCTGTTGGCTTCGCGGAGATCGGCGCCACAATTATCTCAAATGCTCACGAGGCGGCACAGCGTATTTCTGCGATTGACGGGGTAACGGTGCACTTCGCGTCTGGATACTTCAAAGAGTTCATCATCGACTTCAACGACACCGGACTTACCGTTGCCGAGATCAATCTCAGACTCTTGGCTGACGGAATTTTTGGCGGCAAAGATCTCAGCTCTGACTTTTTGGACCTCGGTCAAAGTGCACTCTACTGCGTCACCGAAGTACACAGCGAAAGTGACGTCGATCGATTGATCAGCTCGCTACGAAAGGCGGTACAGCGATGACTCGCATCGAACTTCGACCGTTCCATTCCGCGCGCTGGAGTGAACCAGTCATCATGGAGATGGGCGCCCCTGGTCGCCGCGGTATCATTCCACCGACGGCGTGGGGAACTGGTGACCATTCAGAGTTCGTGCCGGCCGCATTGCGCCGAACCCAGGCGCCTGGACTGCCCGAAATCGCTGAACCAGACGTGCTCCGCCACTACCTTCATCTCTCTCAGCAGACGCTGGGGATGGTGGGCATCAGTCTGTTTGGGACCTGCACGATGAAGTACAACCCGCGGATCAGTGAGCGGATCATTGCACGCCCGTACGTGGCTGATGTGCATCCAGCGCAGGACCCGTCAACAATGCAGGGTATCCTTCAGGTCGTCCACGAATTCTCTGAGGCTCTTACTGCGCTCTCTGGCATGACGGCGTTCACATTCCAGCCCGGGGGTGGAGCAGCAGCGGCGTTCACTCACGCGGCGGTTACTCGCGCCTATCACGCATCGCGCGGTGAGCAGGCTCAGCGTACCGAGATCATCACGACGGCACAGGCGCACCCGTCAAATCCGTCAACCGCTGCCGCGGCAGGCTTCGAAGTGATCACACTTCCCACGGAGGAGGACGGTTACCCATCGGTTGAGGCGCTTCGTGCGGTCGTGAGTAACCGCACCGCTGCACTCATGGTCAACAACCCAGACGACATGGGCATCTACAACCCGCACATTAAGGAGTGGGTTGATATCGTCCACGAGGTGGGCGGGTTGTGCTTCTACGACCATGCTAACTTCAACGGCGTCATGACCCGACTCCGAGCCGCAGAGCTCGGCTTCGACGCGTGCATGTTCATGCTCCACAAGACTTTTGGTGTAACGAAGGGCGGTGGAGGTCCCGCTGTGGGCGCTTACGGATGCTCGGATGAGTTGAGTAAGTTCCTGCCTGGCCCACGCGTTGAGAAAGCGAACGGCGGGTTCGCGCTCGTTGAATCACCATCAAGCTTGGGGCGTATCCGAGAATACCTTGGCAATGTTCCCCAGGTGATTGCGGCATACACCTGGTTGAAAGCGATGGGTGGCAACGGATTGCGCGAGGCCGCCGATCTTTCGGTGCTTACCAACAACTACATGGAGAAGCGGATTCTGGAGATCCCGGGAGTCACTAAGGCGTTCCCGCAGGTGACGAAGCGACGACTAGAGATGACCCGCTTCAGCCTTGCTGAGATCACCGCAGAAACGGGAGTGACGGCCGTCGACATTCAAAACCGCATGACCGATTTCGGTATCGATGCATTCTGGCTGAGCCATGAGCCGTGGGTAGTTCCCGAACCCTTTACACCGGAAGCGGGCGAGGGTTGGTCGATCGAAGACATTGACTACTGGATCGACGTGCTTGCCCATGTCATCGATGAGGCTCGCAGCGATGCTGAGCTTGTGAAAACTTCACCCCACAACCAGGCCGTTGCGCGTGCAAATACGTCTGGGCTTGATGACCCTGAGCGTTGGGCGACGACTTGGCGTGCTTACCAGCGAAAAGACGGGAACCGCAGTGCGCATTCGTAGTAAAGGATTTGGCGACTCTAAGGACGTCATCACTCTTCACTTCAATGGCGCACCCGTAGAAGCCCAGACGAGTGACACCGTTGCATCGGCACTGATCGCGGCGGGCGACTTCGGCCTGCGTTTAGCCGGGGCCGACGACAAGCGTGGAGTGTTTTGCGGAATGGGGGTGTGTGCCGAATGCACGGTTATGATCGAGGGCAAGGGGGAGAGTCTCGCGTGTATGACCCCTGCGACTGACTGCATGATCGTGTACTGTGCCGAACCGCGCCTCGATCTGTCCAGTGCGCACGTGGGGTCGACTCTGCCAGAGTCAACCATCACTCCCGACGTGGTTGTCATCGGCGCTGGCCCATCGGGACTTGCGGCGGCGGCTGTGGCTGCTGAGGGCGGGCTGGATGTTGTGTTGCTCGATGAACGTGGCAAGCTCGGTGGCCAGTACTACAAGCAGCCCGCGCCCGACTTTGATCTCGACGAGCATCGACTTGATAACCAATACCGACGGGGGCGTGCTCTCATCGAGCGGGCTCGGGCATCGGGGGTCCGTATCCTCGATCGTGCGAAAGTGTGGGGGGCATTTGCTCCAGATCACATCGTCGCCGCGAGCCCAGACGAACGCTGGGTAATCCGCGCTCAACGTGTAGTGCTTGCAACGGGTGCCTACGAGCGCGGTGTGCCAATGCCCGGTTGGACCCTTCCCGGGGTCATGACGACAGGAGCCGCCCAAACCCTGTCTCGCTCATACCAGGTGTCGCCCGGCCAACGGGTGCTTGTTGCCGGCAATGGCCCTCTGAACATGCAGGTTGCGGCTGAACTTGCCGCGGCTGGCGCTCGGGTCGTTGCCCTCGTGGAGCTCGCTCATCCTGTGCGAGCATCGAACCTGCTACCTGGAGCATCGATGGCCCTTGCATCACCGGGTCTCATTGTTGACGGGGCGAGGTATGGTCTGGCTTTGGCGCGAGCTAGGGTGCCCATCATCACGGGAAGTGCGGTCGTGACGATGACCGGAGATGCGAATGGTGTGACCGGGGCGGTCGTTGCACGCATGCGCAGTGACGGTACCCCGGAACTCGGTACGGAGCGAACGTTTGAGGTAGACGCCGTGTGCATGGGGTATGGGTTCTTGCCTTCCAACGAAATTGCTCGGATGTTGGGCTGCCGCCATGTCTGGGACGAGACCCTGAAGACACTGGTCGTTGAACGTAATGCCGATTGCCGCACCTCCGTGCCGGAGATTTTTGTGATCGGGGATTCCGCGCAAGTGCAAGGTGCAAAGGTTGCGCAGGCTCGTGGTGTTATTGCGGGTGCTTCGGTTTTGGCTGATCTTAATCGGGAAACATCCCGTTCGCGGGACCGGGAACTTGCCTCTGCTCACCGTGACCTACGTCGCAACCTGCGTTTCCAGACCGCACTGAACCGTGTCTTTGCCGCACCCGTTCTTACAATCGAATTGGCGACACCAGAAACGACGGTCTGCCGATGTGAGACGCTCAGCTTGGAGACTGTCTCACGCGGTCTCGACGACCTCACATCGAGCGCGGGCGCCAGCAAGAGAGTGTCTCGCGTCGGTATGGGTAAGTGTCAAGGACGCTACTGTGGACCCCTCGTCATCGCTTTATCCGCGTCGCGTAGCGGAGTGACAGTGGATGAGCGATCTGGGTTCGCGCCGCAAGTGCCATTCAAGCCGACCCCTATTTCTGTCATTGCCTCGGCAGAGGATTAGACGAGGTCGTGCATGAGAATCGTCGTTGTCGGCGCCACCGGACACATTGGGGGATATTTGATCCCCGAGCTCATAGCGTCTGGACATGACGTTGTAGCAGTAAGCAGGGGTGGGCTCCCCCACTACCGCCAGCATGATTCATGGGATGCCGTCCATCACGTCGTGATTGATCGTGATGCGGCAGAGAGCGCTGGAACGTTTGCTGACGACATTGCGAGCCTCAATGCCGACGTCGTTGTGGACATGATCTGTTTCACAGCAGACTCCGCACAGAAACTCGTTCAGGGACTCCGGGGTCGCGTAGCACGGCTGATCATGTGTAGCACAATCTGGGTCAAGGGGCGTTTGGCAGCGGTGCCGGCCGACGAAGATGTCGTGAGTGAGCCCTGGGGTGACTACGGGATAAATAAGGCCGCCATCGAGGCGTTTTTGCGCCTCGAGTCCTTGCGTCCGGATGGCCTGCAGAGCACGGTCATCCGACCAGGCCAGATCTGCGGACCGG
>JBDSUT010000024.1:0-6516 GCA_039927595.1 Terrimesophilobacter sp. | reverse complement strand
CAAAAAATAATCTCGACGGCCACGATCGCCGCAAAGCCGGCGATGGCAACGTATCCGAGAATGAGTGCGCTGGCTTTGCGTGCGGCAGGCGCGTGAGACCACTTCTCACCAACCTCGACGACCTGTGTCGCGCGCAGGCGGCCATCACTGTTTGTGCGGGACTCGTAAGTAACCTTCATGCCTTCGTGCGGCCGATCGAGTCCGTTGCTAAATGACCTCGCGTGCAGGAACAGGTCTGGGCCGCCGTCATCAGCCTTGATGAACCCGAACCCACGATCGTCGTGCCAATTAGTGACAACTCCGGTCAGGCGCACACCCACTTAGAGGCCGACCCATTCAGATTGGCCTTCGGCAGTGTACTGACGTTTCCAGATCGGCAGAGTGGACTTGATGCGCTCCACAAGTAACTCGCACGCATCGAACGCTTCCCGGCGATGCGCGGCCGAAACGGCGGCAGAGAGCGCGATATCGCCCACCTCGAGGTGGCCGATGCGGTGGACTGCCGCGACGGCAAGTCCGGTCTCCTGAGCGACACGTGCGCAGCACTCCTCCATGATGTTCTGGGCCTGAGGGTGTGCCTGGTAGTCGAGCGAGCGGATGTTTTGCCCGCCATCATGGTTTCGCACGACTCCCGAAAAAATGACGACGGCACCGCTCGTTGGCCGTTCGACGGCGCGCCGAACGGCACTCTCATCGATGGCTTCATCGGTGACGAGGGCAAGGGTGGCTGGCGTGAGGTCGGTCGGGATTTGTTCGGGCGCCATCGTCCTATTGTCTCAGATCAGTAGCGCACAAGAGTTGGGTCGACTTTCACCGAGTAGTTGTCAATGCCCCCGGAAAGGTGGCTGACGTTATCGAACCCAGCATTTTGCAGCAGTCGAAGTGCGTGTGCGGAGCGTCCGCCGGAGTGGCAGTAAAGCACAACAGGTGCATCGCGTCTCAGGGAATCCAGCTGCTCCATGAGCGAGCCAAGCGGCAAAAAGTCGGAGGGCTCTATGGCGGCAATCGCGCGTTCATACGATTCTCGGATGTCCACGAGCTGCAGCTCGCCCCCTTGCTCGATCAGTCGCGCAAGCTCCTCCGCTGTGAGGTTGTTTGCGAGCTTCAGGGTGTCGCCAGCGGCGGTGATTTCGTCGCCTATGCCACAAAATTGCTGGTAATCGATGAGCTTCGTGACGGGTGCCACCTCATCGCTTCGCCCGTAGGCAAGTTCCCGAAATCGCCCGGTCAACGCATCGTAGGTTGTCACTGTACCGAGGAGTGGTTGGCCGATACCGGTGATGATCTTGATGGTTTCGGCGCTCATGATCGCCCCGATGACAGCGCAGACGCTCGGTAAGACGCCACCCTCAGCGCACGAGGGAACAGAACCCGGAGGCGGCGGGGAAGGGAAAAGGTCGCGGTAGGTGGGCCCATGCTGGGCCCACGAGACACTCACCTGACCCGAGTAACGCAAAATAGCGCCCCACACGAGCGGTTTGGCCGAAAGCACGGCAGCGTCGTTGGCGAGGTAACGGGTCGGAAAGTTATCGCTGCCGTCAAGCAGCACGTCGTAGTCGGCGAGAATTCCGAGGATATTGCTGGAATCCAGGTGCTTTCTGTAACAGATGACTTTCGTCGTCGGGTCGATCGCAGCAACGGACTCTTCAATCGAATCAAGCTTGCTGCGACCAATGTCGGCAACACCGTGCACGATCTGGCGGTGCAGGTTCGAGAGCTCCACGACATCCGTGTCGATGATGCCAATGGTGCCGATGCCCGCGGAAGCGAGATAGGGCACGGTGGCGCTGCCGAGGCCGCCAGCGCCGATCACCAGCACGCGAGCGTTGGCGAGTCTGCGCTGCGCTACCTCATCGAATCCCGGCAGGGACAGTTGCCGGCTGAAGCGGGCGAGCCGTTGCGGGTCAAGTGAGGCGCCAGGCAACACGAGGGGGTCGATGGATGCCACGACTACCTCCTAGATTTTCGTACCTGAGCGCGTGCGTCGATGTGCTCCCACGCTCAAGTCTATTCCGCGTTGCAGGTGGCGACAGCGGTGTCGGTGGCACCCGTGATGGCGCGAGCGGGGTCGGCACCGGCGCCCGCTGCGAGACCAGCGGCGTACCCAACAAGGAATGTCGTGAGGGGGGCCGCGGGGCGTAGAACGGCCCGCGCGGCATCGCCGGCGAGGTTCAGAACAGTGTCGATGTCGAAGGGCAGATCGCCCAATTCGAGTGCCGTTTGCATCTTCAAGGTGAAAGCCTCGAGGTCGGCGCGTTCCACATCATCCATGGTGAGTTCCTTTGTTCGTGTTGGCGGGTGGCTGTGCTCCGAGCCTCATGGCATCGTCCCACGTGTCGACATCTGCTGTTGCATCGTGAGTAACTTCCACGTCGACCAGGTTGAGATGATCGAGAAGTCGAAACACGGGGAGGCCGCCAAGCGGGCCATCCAGCCGAGACGAGTCGGTCACTGCCTCGAGGGCAGCACACAGCGCTTTCGTGCGGTAGACCGCGGCAAGCGGCTGACGACGGTTCGCTGCATCGAGCGCTATCACGCCGTCGACTTCTGGCGCCCCGTTGAGCGCCAGAAGAAGCGAGGGCACGGCAAGACCAATGTGGGGCATATCGCACGCGAGAACCAAGAGTGCGTCGCTCGGGGCCCCTCCGTCGTCAGCGCCACACGTATCCGTTGCCCCTGTGAGGGCGGTGACGCCGGCCGCAATCGCCGCTACCGGGCCACTGAACGGTGGTTCCTCCCGTACGAGCAATACGCCATCGGGCAACACTGTGGTCGGTTCGTGGCCGACGACCACAATGTGGCGCGAGCCCGCCGCCGCTCGCAGTGTGCGGTCGAGAAGGGTCGATCCGGTGACCGCACACTCCGAATCCTTGACCACGAAATCCGACTTGGGAACCGAATCTAAGCGCGATGAGCGCCCCCCGGTCAGGATGATCGCATCGACCAGCACGCATCCCCCTCGGCTCAAAAGTCGGTATCGCTATGAGGCGAGAAGTTGCCTCAGAACGTACTGAAGAATACCGCCGTGCTGGAAGTACGCGGCCTCCGCGGGAGTGTCGATGCGCACAGCAGCCTCGAACTCGCGAGTGCCTTCCTTCGAGGTGACCGACACGGTAACCCGTTCAGGGGTGCGCGACTGACCCTCAAGCCCGCGCACTGAGAAGGTCTCTGTGCCTGTGAGGCCGAGACTCTCGGCGGTGTCGCCGGGAAGGAACTGCAGAGGGAGCACGCCCATTCCGATGAGGTTTGAGCGGTGGATGCGCTCGAAACTCACCGCAAGCACGGCCTTGACGCCCAGAAGCAGCGTGCCTTTCGCCGCCCAGTCGCGTGACGACCCTGAACCGTATTCGGCACCGGCGATCACCATAAGCGGCACGCCATCGGCTTGGTATTTCTGGCTCGCCTCAAAGATGCTCATGCGCTCGCCGTCGGGCAAGTGGCGGGTTTCGCCACCCTCCACTCCGGGAACGAGCAGATTGCGCAGGCGGATGTTCGCGAAGGTTCCGCGAATCATAATTTCGTGGTTTCCGCGCCGAGAGCCATACGAGTTGAAGTCACCTTGCTTGACGCCGTGCTCCTGCAGCCATTTACCTGCGGGGGAGTCCCGCTTGATGTTTCCTGCGGGGGAGATGTGGTCGGTCGTGACCGAATCGCCGAGGAGGGCGAGCACGCGAGCGTCGGTGATGTCCTTGAGTGGCTGCGGGTCTCGCGGCATGCCCTCGAAGTACGGGGGCTGGCGCACGTACGTGGAGGTGTTGTCCCACGCGAACATGTCGGCATCCGGAACCTCGAGGGACCTCCAGTTGTCGTCACCGTCAAAGACGTTGGCGTAGCCGTCCTTGAACATGCTGGATTCCACGGACTTGCCGACCAGTGCCTGTACCTCTTCAGGGGAGGGCCAGATGTCGCGAAGGTAGACGTCTTGCCCATCCGTGCCCTTGCCGAGCGAGTCGGTAAGCAGGTCGGTGTTCATGGTGCCGGCGAGGGCGTACGCGACGACAAGCGGTGGCGACATGAGAAAGTTCATCTGCGTTTGCGGATGAATGCGGCCCTCAAAGTTGCGGTTGCCAGAAAGTACGGCAGACACGTTGAGGTGGTTGTCATCGACGGCTCGGGCGACCTCGGGGATGAGCGGACCAGAGTTGCCGATGCACGTGGTGCATCCGTAACCCACAAGGTTGAAACCGAGCTTGTCGAGGTACGGCGTGAGGCCCGCCTTCTCGTAGTAGTCGGTGACAATGCGGGAGCCTGGCGCGAGGGATGTCTTCACCCACGGCTTCGAACTCAGCCCAAGTTCGACCGCCTTCTTCGCCATCAGGCCCGCACCGATCATGACCTCGGGGTTCGAGGTGTTCGTGCACGAGGTGATCGCCGCGATCACGACGTGACCGTTGTCGACAGTTCCCTCGCTGCCATCGGCGAACGTCACGGATGCCGGGTCGGAGAGCCACGGAACCTCGGGATGCTTGCCCGTGCGATCCACCGGATCTGGTGTGGGTTCTAACGTGCTGAACGCTATCGGGTCGCTCGCGGGGAATGACTCGTCGGATGCCTCATCCAGCCCCAAGAGAATTTCTGGAACCTGAGACCCCTCGGTGAGAATGGTGCTCACGACCTTGCGAGCTTTGCGCAACGGGATGCGGTCTTGCGGGCGCTTCGGGCCCGCAATGGACGGCTCAACGCTCGCAAGATCCAACTCAACGATCTGCGAGTACTCTGCAGCGTGATCGGGGTTATGCCAGAGCCCCTGTTCCTTCGCGTACGCCTCCACGAGTTGCACGTGTTCCTCAGCGCGACCGGTGAGGCGAAGGTAGCTGAGCGTCTCGTCGTCGATCGGGAAGATCGCGCAGGTGGAACCATACTCCGGACTCATGTTGCCGAGCGTTGCGCGGTTGGCGAGGGGGATTGAGGCTACGCCTGGGCCAAAGAACTCGACGAACTTGCCGACAACGCCGACTTTGCGCAGCATATTCGCGACCGTCAGAACGAGGTCAGTTGCGGTTGTGCCTGCGGGCAGCTTGCCGCTCAGTTTCACGCCGACTACCGGGGGAACGAGCATGCTCATGGGCTGGCCCAGCATCGCCGCTTCTGCTTCGATGCCGCCGACACCCCAGCCGAGCACACCGAGCCCGTTCACCATCGGAGTGTGTGAGTCGGTACCGACGAGAGTGTCGCAGTACGCCTGCGTGACCGTTGAACCGTCGCTGGCACCTTTCTCGCGCGTAAACACGACGCGAGAAAGGTACTCGAGGTTAACTTGGTGGCAAATGCCGGTGTCCGGCGGCACCACGAGAAAGTCATCAAAAGCTTGCTGGGCGTACCGCAGCAATTGGTAGCGCTCTTTGTTGCGCGAGAACTCGAGGTCGGCATTCACCTGAAACGCGCTCGCCATGCCAAACGCATCCGCGATGACCGAGTGGTCGATCACAAGTTCGGAGGGAATGAGCGGGTTGATCTTTTGTGGGTCACCGTTGAAGGAGGCCATGGCATCGCGCATGGCGACAAGGTCGACCACGCACGGTACTCCGGTGAAGTCCTGCAACAGCACCCGCGCGGGGGTGTACTGAATCTCGGCGCCGTGATCTGCGGAGGGCTCCCAGTCGGCGACAGCCTGCACTTGCTCCCTGGTAACGAGGTGGCCGTCTTCATTGCGCAAGAGATTCTCGAGCAAAACTTTGAGGCTGTAGGGGAGGCGCTGATAACCGGGGATGACATCCAACCGGTAGATCTCGTAGCTCTTATCGCCAACATCAAGTTGCGCGCGTGCGTCAAAACTGTTCATTGCTCACTCCTCCGCGTACCGAGGGTGAGACCTCACCGTCGGTGGTAAACCTTCTCCCATCGTCCGCCGATCTTTAACTACTGTCAACGCGGGCGGCACTGAGCAAAGTGGAGGAATAGGCTGGAAGGGAATGATTTACCGAAAGTGAGGCCTCGATGGCGGACACACGACGTCCGGCAGGTGCCAAAGTTTCTGCACAGCAAAAAGGCGAATCCGCCGACGTGCTTCGCGGATATTACGAGCAGATGGTTCTCGTGCGTGAGTTCGAACTCCGCGCGAGCGAAATGTATGCGCGAGCCAAAATTGGCGGTTACTGTCATCTGAACCTTGGCGAGGAGGCGACCGTCGTCGGGCTGATGGCCGCCCTCAAGGCTACGGACTACCTCTTCATGGGCTACCGCGATCACGGCTATGCACTCTTACGCGGTATGGAACCTGGCTCGGTGATGGCTGAGCTCTTCGGCAAGGCCACCGGTGTTGTGGGCGGCTACGGCGGCTCCATGCACATGTTCGACCTCGAACGTCGCACCATGGGTGGTTACGGGATCGTGGGCGGCCAGATACCTCCGGCAACCGGCGCCGCATTCGCTATCAACTACCGCAGCGAGGCGGGCAAAGATGCCGAAGCGGTGATGTGTCTGCTGGGTGATGGCACCACCAACATTGGCGCATTCCACGAGTCGTTGAACCTTGCTGGCCTGTGGAAGCTCCAGATGGTCTACGTGATCACCAAT
>JBDSUT010000023.1:0-1705 GCA_039927595.1 Terrimesophilobacter sp. | reverse complement strand
CCGCCACGATGGCACCGGTGAGCGAGTTCGCCCGCACGCTCAACTCAAGGCCACCGGTTACCCCCGCAGCCTCGCGAGAGAGGGCGGCCCGGATGAGCGAGCTCACGCGGGCAACTCTCGGCAACCCAGAGGCGACGATTTCGTCGCCCGTGCCCATGACATCCGATTGCGTCACCGCGAGCGGTACCCGCTCAGGGCCAACTTCTGCGGCAACAGCCATCACAGCGTCACTCACGCAGTCACCGGCATTAAGCCGTTCGTCAAGCCTCTCAATGGCGTGATCAGCGTCGATCCAAAGCAGGTCGCCTTTGGAGGCGAAATAGTTGAAGAACGTTGCGCGACTCACACCAGCACGCTGTGTGATCTCGTCGATCGTCGTACCCGCGTAACTCTGTTCTAGAAACAGCTCCGCCGCGGCTTCCTCAATAGTGTCGCGCGACGACGCCCTTGGTCGCCCCGGTGCGTTGTGCTCGCTTTTCATTTCCATAACCCACAAGTATCGGTTTCGAGACTAAGTCTAACAATCCACACCCTCACTGATCGCTTAATCGCTGAGTTGCTGCGACGGATTCAGGACCACTCACCGTCAAACCTACCGACCATCAATTCGCAAGTTTTAGGTGTCGTACCTGCGCCCCGGAGCGGAAAGTTAGCTCTGGTGCGTCAACCTCCCGCCCCATAGGATGTCCCTCGTACAGGGCACGTGCCGAATCTGACCGAACAAAGTAGGCCACCATGAGCGACGACACTCCAACGGAGCTTTTCACCCCACCAACGGCACCAGATGAGCCAAGCGCCTCCGCCACGTCAGCTGGTACTCCACAGCGATCAAAAACCCTCATCATCGCACTCGCTGTGATGGGAGGACTCCTGTTGATCGCCGTCGTGGCGCTCCTTGCGTTGCTTTTCGCGAGAGGGACCGACGGGGCGAGCCCTGCGCCCTCCATCAGCACCTCGCCTACTCCCGAAGTCACCGCAATCGAGACGCCAATTGCCAGCCCGAGTGCGACCCCGAGTACAACACCTACTCAAGCACCCACCACGCCGCCGAGCCCCAATCCCCCGCCAGTAATAACCGGTCCCGTCTTTAACTCTTTCTCGCCGAAAGACAACTCGTCAGTGGGTTGCACCGGCAACAGCGGCGATTTGCCTCTCACCTTCACCTGGACCAGCACAGGGGCTTCCGAGGCTGCCATCGGCGTGCAAACGTATGACGCGTTCGCAGGGCCCTACGAAACCGGTCTCCCCGCCTCGGGCTCCTACACCGGGTTGAGCTATAACTGCAGCCAGGCGACCCAGTTCTACACCGTCAGCATCAGGGGTGTCTCCGGGCAGACGAATAAGACCATTACTCTTCGGCGCTAGGCGCGCACCCCAAGGGAGTGCGCGGTGGGTTCCAGTACGATGGTGGGGTAACCCACACTCAGGCACCTCACCACACGACACGGTGCCGCATATAGCGAAACCGGAGAATGCCATGGCCGACGCCATCCCAGAAAAGCCCGTCCTCGAAGGACTTGAGAGCAAATGGGGCACCCGGTGGGAAACCGACGGAACGTACCGCTTCGACCGCGCCGCTGCACTCGCGCATGCAAACCCGCGCGAGAACGTCTACTCGATCGATTCGCCGCCGCCCACGGCATCCGGATCGCTGCACATCGGTCACGTCTTTAGTTACACCCACATGGACCTCGCCGCTCGCTAC
>JBDSUT010000022.1:0-6785 GCA_039927595.1 Terrimesophilobacter sp. | reverse complement strand
GGTGCCACTGGATGACCGGGCCGATCCTCCGGGCGACTTCTTCGATCGAGGCGCTCGCAAACGGTTCCGCCTTGACCCCGTACCTCACGATGAAGAGTCCCACGATCTGCGATGCCACCGCATTGGCGCGAAAATCACCGTCATCGACCTCAAGTTCGGTTGCGATGCGCCCCATGAGTTCACTCACCAAGAACTGTCGAAGCATGGTTGCCGCGAAATCGTGCCCCAGCGCGGTGCGAATGAGACCGATAATCCGCTCGCGGTTCTTGCCAGACTCCACCACAGTGAGTGCCGCCGTGACAAGGTTCACTCCAATGGAATCCCGCGGCCCTTGCAGAGCGCTCCGAACAATCAAATCGGGCCGGGCGGGCAACTGCATAGCTTCGGCAAAGAGCTCGGCCTTGTCGTCAAAGTAATGGTGCACCAGCGCAGGGTCCACCTCGGCACGCCGGGCGATCGCCCTCATCGACGCCGCGTCATATCCTTGCGCGAGGAACTCCTTGGATGCTGCTGCCACGATCAGCGTGCGAGCGTCGGATTCCCGTGCTTTACGTCTGCCCCGCCTACGAGGCTCCATCGAAGTGGTTGACGACTCAGCCATAGGGACAGGCTATCGCTCCTCCCCTGAAAAGCGGGTTGGGTAAAACTCAGCATCTGCTGAACTCACAGCAGTGTTCAGGGTTGTTTTGGCTATAGTTGACGATGACGCAGCGCGCCGTGGGGCGAGTAACGCGCGTGCCCGACCGCACATAAGGAGCTATCTGTAATGGAAGCACTGTTCGTTATCCTCGGAGTCATCGTCCTTCTGGTTGTGATTGTAGGCATCTACCTCTGGTCCACCTATAACGGGCTTGTTCGGTTGAAGCAGCGCGTTGACGAGGCGTGGAGCGACATCACGGTGCAGCTCAAGCGCCGTGCCGACCTCATCCCCAACCTCATTGAGTCGGTCAAGGGCTACGCAGCACACGAAAAGGGCGTCTTCGAGGCGGTCACCAAGGCTCGTGCCGAGACGATCAGCGCGGGCACGCCTGCGGAAGCGGCGGCAGCTGAGAACCACATGCAGGCTGCGCTGAAGAGTATTTTTGCCGTTGCTGAGGCGTACCCGCAGCTTCAGGCCAGCCAGAACTACCTGCAGCTTCAGGGCGAGCTCGTTGACACCGAAGACAAGATCCAAGCGTCACGCCGGTTCTACAACGGTGGAGTGCGCGAGTTCAACACCAAGATTCAGGTCTTCCCCAATACCCTGTTCGTGCGTGGCCTCGGCTTCACCGAGCGCGACTTCTTCGAGGTGGCAGATTCCGCAGCGATCGCGGAGCCGCACCGCGTGCAGTTCTAGTAGCTCTGATTTAGAGAATGTATAGCGCTATAGCGCGCAACAAGCGCAACACCGTGTTCATCATGGTGGGTTTCTTCGCTCTTGTTGCCGTGCTCGGTTTTGTTGCCAACCTCATCTGGGGGCGCCCAGGCGACTGGACGATGACAATTGCCACCGTAATCGGGGCCGGCATTTACGTGACCATTCAGTATTTTGCGGGGAGCAGCGAAGCCCTTGCGATGAGTGGCGCGCGTCAGATCGAGAAGGCAGACAACCCCCGTCTTTACCGGATTGTGGAGAACCTTGCGATCACCAAGGGCATGCCCATGCCCAAGGTCTACATTGTGAATGATCCCTCTCCGAACGCTTTCGCCACGGGCCGCAAGCCGGAGTTAGCTTCTGTTGCGGCCACCACGGGGCTGCTCGACATGATGACCGACAGCGAACTCGAGGGCGTCATGGCGCATGAGATGGGTCACGTCGAAAACTACGACATCCGACTCAACACCATCGTGTTTGCTCTCGTCGTTGCCATTGGAGTTATTGCAGACATTCTGATGCGGATGACGTGGTTTAGTGGCGGGCGACGCAACAACAACAGCGGTGGCAATCCGATCATGTTAATTTTCGGGATCGCCGCTCTCGTTCTCGCACCGCTCGTGGCCTCACTCATTCAGGCCGCGATCTCGCGTCAGCGTGAGTATCTCGCCGATGCGACCGGGGCCATGACCACGCGTCATCCAGAAGCCCTCGCGAGTGCGCTCGAGAAGCTGGGACAGTACGGTCAACCCATGGCGAAACAGAACTCCACGATGGCGCACATGTGGTTCAGCGACCCGACGAAGAAGAGCATGATGGGCCAGATCTTCGCCACGCATCCGCCGATCGCTGATCGAGTCACGCGCCTTCTGAACAACGCCACCAAGTTCTAGTCGCGGGTGATGGCAACGCCGAGTTCGGCGGCAACCGCTCGGGCGAGCGTTCCGCGGTCCATCACCTCGATCGAGTTCAGGCCCTGCCATTGTTGAGTGCGAGTGAGAAGCGGAGCAAGGCGCTCCGCGACGGTAGCGGGCTCAACATGGGGCTCGTGCCACGCCGACTGAACGCGCAGCACTCCCGCGTGCCGGTCATTCTTCAGGTCAATGCGACCCACGATCGAGTCATCGACCAGAATGGGAAGGCTGTAATAGCCGAACACTCGTTTGTGCGCGGGCGTGTAAATCTCGATGCGGTAGTGAAAGTTGAAGAGCCGTTCCGCCCGCTCTCGCCGCCACACCACCGGATCAAACGGGGAGAGTAGGGCTGTCGCGCCGATCGACCGGGGCACTCGTGCATCGCGATGGAGCCAGGAGGTTTGTTGAGTACCGACGACCTCCACTTTGTTCAGCGTACCTTCCTCGGCCAGTTCAGCCACAATGCTCTCCACTGGCGCTCTCGTGAACCGAAAGTAGTCAGCGAGGTCTGACGTGGTTGCGATGCCGAGCGCTCGGGCGGCGTGCTCAAGCAACTGCTTTCGAGCATCCCGTTCTGAAACCTCGCGTGTGAGGATCTCGGCCGGAAGAATATGCTCGGCCAATCCGTAGACCCGTTCAAACCTGCTGCGGCCAGCGCTCACCACTTCGCCCCACCGAAAGAGAATTTCTAGCGCCGATTTCACCTCGGACCAGCCCCACCATGGACCGGACCGTTTATTGGCGTCGTGTTCGATGGCGCTCGCCGCGAGGGGCCCTTTGTCTGCTAGTTCTGCGCGCAACCAGGTGAGAGTGCCGGTGTGTGCGGTAGCCCACGAGTCAGCGTGAGAATCTCGCCGAACCCAGTCAGCCATTCTCCAACGAAAGAGGGGCCAGGTGTCACGGGGGATCACGGCCGCTTCGTGGGCCCAATACTCGAGGTATCGGCCCTTGGCCTCGAAGGTCAAACGATCAAGCAGAGACTTGTCATAGCTGCCGAGTCTGGCAAAAAGTGGAAGGTAGTGGCTGCGCTCGAAAACGTTCACTGAATCTATCTGAAGAAGTCCGATTCGCTCGATTTCGAGGTTCAGCTGCCGCGTGCCGACGGTGGGAGGCAGAGGACGTCCGAAACCTTGTGCCGCCAGGGCAATGCGCCGGGCCTGCGCGGGGGAGAACCTCTGCACCATAAAAGGCGACGATACCGTCTTGCAGTGACATTCCCTAGGCGGATGCCCTCCAGGGGATATGAAGCGATACGCATATTCCGCCATTTAGAATTAGGCGTGATGTTCCGTCAACGCCAGCCGCAAAAGTCCGCCTCAGACCAGTCCGTCGAATTCGCAGTTCCCGTGGGAATGCGAATCGCTGGCGCATGGTCCTGGCGAATTTTGGCGCTCGCCGGAGTGATTGCGCTCCTCATTTACCTCGTCATCCAACTGCGCCTTATCGTGGTTCCCTTCCTCGTCGCCATTTTGTTGGCCGCGCTTTTGGTTCCTTTCGTTCAGTGGTTGCAACGCCACCGCTGGCCAAAATGGTTGGCCGTCATGGTCGCTGAGGTGGGCCTCATCGGTGTCATATCGGGGCTCGTGTATCTCATCGTCACCCAAGTGATCAGAGGCTTCCCCGATATTCGGGATCGCTCGGTCGTGTTTTTTGATGGTCTCAAGGGCTTCCTTCTCGATTCGCCCCTGCACCTCACCGACGCACAGATTAGTGACTACCTAGCTCACGCGTGGGAGTCCTTCAGGCAAGACAGCAACCTGCTGGTCTCAGGAGCGCTGTCAGCGGGTTCGTCGTTCGGGCACGTTCTGGCGGGCATTCTTCTCGTGCTCTTCGCCACGCTATTTTTTCTCATCGATGGAAGCCGCATTTGGTCGTGGACCGTTCGGCTGTTCCCGCGAAAGGCGCGCACCGCCGTTGATGGCGCTGGACGGGCTGGTTGGTCGACTCTCGCCGAGTTTGTGAAAGTGCAGATATTTGTCGCCTTCATTGATGCTGTGGGGATCGGGCTCGGTGCGTGGATTTTGGGGCTCTTCTTCGGCGGCTTCCCACTTGTGCTCCCCATTGCGATTGCCGTGTTCCTGGGTTCCTTCATCCCCGTGGTGGGTGCAGTGCTGACGGGAATTCTCGCCGTCTTCGTGGCACTTGTGTATCTCGGACCAGTGCCTGCGGTCATCATGCTGGCGATTGTTCTTCTTGTACAGCAGGTCGAAGGTCACGTACTGCAACCCTTCGTTATGGGTAACGCGGTGAAAGTGCACCCTCTTGCGGTCGTCTTTGCGGTGGCCGCAGGGGGATTCCTTGCCGGGATCGCTGGTGCCTTGTTTGCGGTGCCTATCGTTGCCACGCTCAACGTGGTGGTGCACTACATCGCCAGCGGTGAATGGCGCGATCCATCGAGTCCACAGAAACGAATGGCTGCACGCTCATGAGTGAAGAGTCCGTAGTCCCGACCCTCGCTCAGATCGAAGCAGCGCGGGAACTCGTGAGCGCGGTCGCGACGGTAACGCCCATGGAGGAATCCAGGTACCTTTCGGAGGTATTGGGTGCTCCCGTTTTTCTCAAGTGCGAGAACCTTCAACGCACCGGTTCGTACAAAATTCGTGGGGCCTATAACCGGATCGCCCGCCTCAGCGCAGAAGAGCGTTCGCACGGTGTTGTTGCGGCATCCGCTGGAAATCATGCGCAGGGAGTGGCGCTTGCGGCACGCGAACTCGGAATCGCGGCCACGATTTTCATGCCCACCGGGGTCGCCCTACCCAAATTGCAGGCGACTCGCAGTTACGGTGCTGACGTAGTTTTGTGTGGGCACACCATTACCGAACCCCTCAGGGCGGCCGCCGCGTTCGCCAAAGAAACTGGCGCGATTCTCATTCACCCCTTTGACCACCACGATGTCATTACCGGGCAAGGAACGCTTGGGCTCGAGATTTTAGATCAGCTGCCCACGGCAGAGACCATTGTTGTTCCCATTGGTGGTGGTGGCCTTATTTCTGGTGTCGCGAGTGCGGTCAAGCAGAGGGCTGCTCGCGACGGTCGCACTATTCGGGTGATTGGCGTTCAAGCCGAAAACGCTGCGCCATACCCGGTTTCGCTGGAGCGCGGTGAACCGGTTGAAATCACCATCAATCCGACCATTGCTGATGGCATCGCAGTGGGCAAGCCTGGTGACCTCAACTTTGCCATCATCCGTGACCTCGTGGATGAGGTCGTGACGGTGACGGAAGAAGAAACAGCCAGAGCGCTTCTCGTCTTGCTGGAGCGCGCCAAACTTGTCGTCGAGCCGGCGGGCGCGGTCGCGGTCGCGGCGATTCTCACCGGAAAGGTGAGGAGCGACGGTGCCACCGTTGCCGTGCTGAGCGGTGGGAACATCGACCCTCAGGTGATGGAGCGGGTGATCTCCCTCGGACTCGTCGCCTCAGATCGTCACCTGAAACTGCGACTCATACTGGCAGACCGCCCTGGGCAGCTCGCCAGAATCGCCGAACTGATTTCGGGGGCCAACGCGAACGTTGTCGAGGTATCCCACGTCAGAAACGGCCGCAGGTCGCTGCTCGGTGAAGTGGACCTCGAATTGTCCCTAGAAACACGGGGCCCAGAACACGTGCAACAGGTTCTCAAAACTCTCCGTGACGCAGGATTCGAACCGCGCGTCGAGGACTAGAGCTCGATTCTGACCCAGAGTCAGTGGTAGGTCTTCACCGTGAGGAGCTCGACGGTGATCTCTTTACCATTCGGTGCCGTGTAGGAAACCGTGTCGCCCTCTTTGTGACCCATGATGGCAAGTCCGAGGGGGCTCTGCTCGCTATACACATCGAGGTCGCTGTCGCCGGCGATCTCGCGGTTGCCCACCACGAACGTGCTCGGTTCGCCAGCGATCTTGCCGGTCACGATCATCCCGGGTTCCACGATTCCGTCATCGGGCGGGTTGCCGACCTTCGCCGCGCGCAGGAGTGCAGTGAGCTGACGAATGCGGGCCTCAATCTTGCCCTGCTCTTCTTTAGCAGCGTGGTATCCGCCATTTTCTTTGAGGTCGCCCTCTTCACGAGCGATCTCAATCTTGTGCGCGATATCGTGCCGACCTGCACCGCTGAGGTGTTCGAGCTCGGTGTTGAGACGGTCGTAAGCTTCCTGGGTCAGCCAGGTTTCGGCAGTGGTGTCAGCCATGGTGCGCTCCTTCAGTGAATCCGGCCCCCCGCCGGGAATCGCGTATCAAACAAATGAGACCGGCCAGTCGACCGGTCTCGAAACGATTCGCTCAATTCTACGTGAGCCAACACTGGTAGATCAAGCCGGTGACAGCCTGTTGTGAGGTTCTCACGACTTCCTTGTACCGATTATTGAAGGTCGTGGATGCGGGAAGATCGACAATCTTCCACCCCACAATGGCGTGTGCCTCATTCTGGGCTTGCACCGCGCACGACACCGCGGTGCCCGCTTTCACCGAGACCTGCCACGTGACGGTGACGCTGGAATCATCGACGATGCTGTGGGCGATATCCTGCACACCCAGACTTTCC
>JBDSUT010000021.1:0-3992 GCA_039927595.1 Terrimesophilobacter sp. | reverse complement strand
GTGCGGACAGAAAGCCGACTCCACCGGCCGCTGCCGTGACGAGTACGATGTCATCCGGTCCCAGCGAGAGCGCGTCGGTGGCTCGTTTCGCCGTGTTGGCGACCAAGCCGAGACCGCCGGCAACGGCCCACTGTAGATTCCGTGGCTTGGGGGCAACATTCTTCTGCGGCACGACAGCAAATTCAGCTTGTGCTCCACGGTTGATCCATCCCAGCACTTCGTCGCCGACAGTCCACTCCGTTACTCCGTCACCGACTTGGTCGATGATTCCAGCAAACTCTGCGCCTTGCAGAGAGGGCAACGTGTGGTTCGGGATGTATCCGCCGCGTCGCACTTTGTAGTCGAAGGGGTTGAGCCCGGCAGCGTGCACGGCGACACGAACTTGGCCCTCTGCGGCGTGCGGCTCGTCCACGTCAACAACCTCGAGAACTTCCGGTCCACCGTACTGCGCGTAGCTCACTGCCTTAGACATCTGCCGCTCCCGGGATAGATTCTGCTTTCCTTCGATCCTATGGGCGACGGGAGGCAGAGGTTTCCCGACAAGGTTACGACTAATGCATTTGCGGAGTGAGCACTCACTCAGTTACGATCTTTCTCGTGCCTTCCCTTAGAAAGTCCGTACCGCACGTGGGACGAGCGCGTCCGCTCTCAGTTAAAGATCGCCAAGCGAAGATCATTGAAACCACCATGCCTTTGCTCATCGAGCATGGCCCTGACCTCACCTCCAAGCAGATAGCCGAGGCCGCGTGCGTGGCGGAGGGCACCATATTTCGAGCTTTTGGTGACAAAGAAACTCTCATCGAAGCAACCATCGCGAAGTTTCTCGACCCAGAGCCACTGCGGCGTGATCTTCGTTCCATACCGTCGGGCCTGGAGTTGGACGAAAAAATGCTGCGCATTGTCGACCTCATGCTCAAACGCTTTAGCGACGTCTTTCGTGTCATGGCTGCCATCCGAAAGCCGCATCACCCCAGTCATGACTCACGGCGGATATTTGCTGACATCGTTTCAGAGGTGCTTTCACCACACTTGAAGGAGCTCAACTGGTCGCCAGAAAAGTGCGGACATGTCATCAGACTCGTAACTTTCGCCGCATCCATTAAACCGTTCAATGCAGGCATCGAGTTCGACTCACGTGAACTCACCGCAGTGCTGCTGTATGGCCTCATCGGAAAACCGTCTCACCCTTCGTTCGATCCCCCAGAAAGCCAGGGTTAACCTCACATGCTTCTCAAAATTCTTCGTCGATACCTCAAGAAGTATTGGGTACTTCTGGTGGCCGTGGGAGTATTCCAACTCGCACAGTCACTGGCCTCCCTCTATCTGCCGAGTCTGAACGCAGACATCGTTGACAACGGTATTGCCAAGGGTGATGTGCCCTACATTTTCACTGTCGGAACGGTCATGCTCGGCATAACCCTGCTGCAGATCGTGTGCGCAATTACTGCCGTGTACTTCGGCGCAAAGGTCGCCATGTCCCTCGGACGGGACCTACGCACCGGCATCTTCAGCACCGTGAGCGGCTTCTCTGAGCGTGAGGTCGCCAAGTTTGGTGCGCCATCGCTCATCACCCGCACCACCAACGACGTGCAGCAAGTGCAAATGGTGACGCTCATGAGCCTCACCCTCTTCATCTCAGCACCCATGCTCGCCATCGGCGGCGTCATTATGGCGATGCAGCAAGATATTGGGCTGTCATGGCTCATGGCGGTCAGCATTCCCGTTCTTTTGGTTGCCGTTGGGCTGATCATGTGGCGGATGGTGCCACTCTTCCGCTTGATGCAAAAGCGAATCGACCGCGTGAACCTTGTTCTGCGCGAACAGCTCACCGGCATCCGCGTGATCCGCGCTTTCGTGCGTGAGGGTCAAGAAACTGACAGGTTTGCGCAGGCAAACTCCGAACTCACGCAGACCGCCATCAGCGCGGGACGACTTTTTGCCCTGATGTTCCCGACGGTCATGCTCGTCATGAATGTCTCCACGGTCGCGGTCATCTGGTTTGGTGGCATCCGGGTGGGAGAGGGCGACATTCAGGTCGGTACGCTCATGGCCTTCATGCAGTACCTCATGCAGATTCTGATGGGCGTCATGATGGCGACCATGATGGGCATTCTGCTTCCGCGGGCCGCCGTCAGTGCTGACCGGATCGGCGAAGTTCTCGACACAGAGACTTCTGTCACTCTCTCGAAGAATCCCGTGATGTCGGTATCCGAGGTCGGAACAGTCGAGTTTTTAGATGCGTCATTCCAGTACCCAGGCGCGGAGGAACCGGTTCTCAAAAACCTCGTCTTCGCTGCCAAGCCGGGAAAGATGACGGCAATCATTGGTAGCACGGGATCGGGCAAGACCACTCTCATCAACCTCTTGCCACGTCTTTTCGATGTGACCGGCGGGTCAGTGCTCGTCGACGGCGTCGATGTGCGGGAACTCGACCCCGATCTACTGTGGAGTCTCATCTGCCTCGTGCCGCAAAAACCATACCTGTTCTCGGGAACGGTGGCGAGCAACCTTCGTTATGGCAAGCCTGATGCCACCGATGAGGAACTCTGGGAGGCGCTGGAGATCGCGCAGGCCAAGAGCTTTGTCGCCGAAATGGATGGCGGGCTCGACGCCGAGATCTCGCAGGGCGGAACGAACGTGTCTGGCGGCCAACGCCAGCGCCTCGCGATTGCTCGCGCTCTCGTGAAGAAGCCAGAGATCTACGTGTTTGATGACTCATTCTCTGCGCTGGATACCGGAACAGACGCGCGATTAAGGCAGGCACTCAAGCGCAGAGTGAAAGACGCCACGATCATTGTCGTCGCGCAGCGCGTTTCCACTATCGCCGACGCTGATCAGATCATCGTGCTCGAAAACGGCGAGATCGTCGGAGTGGGAACCCACGAAGAATTGAAAGAAAGCAACGAGACGTACGCCGAAATTGTGTCGTCACAACTCACGGCGGAGGAAGCAGTATGAGCGACGAAAAGCAGACCCAACCCCCCACGCGGCCTCCGGTGCGACGCGGGCCCGGCGGCCCCATGTTTGGTGGCGCAAGCATGCCCGCAGAGAAGTCGATGAACTTTGGTCCCTCGGCGAAGAGGTTGATTGCCCGGCTGCGCCCAGAGTGGATGCGCGTCCTGTGGGTGCTCCTGCTGGCAGTCGGTAGCGTCTCCCTCTCCGTTGTCGGACCGAAACTGCTTGGCAATGGTACGACTCTGATATTTGAGGGCGCCATTTCGGCATCCTTGCCCGCGAACGTCACCAAGGCACAGATCATTGCGGGCCTTCGCGCCAAGGGGCAAGACGGTCAAGCCGACCTGCTCAGCGGCATGAGCCTCACTCCCGGAACCGGTATTGACTTCCATGCCCTGTCGATGATTCTCATCTTTGTGCTCTCGCTCTACATCCTGTCTTCGGTCTTCGGATGGCTGCAGGCCTACGTGTTGAACGATGTCGTGCAGGGCACGGTGTACCGCATGCGTGAAGACATTGAGAAGAAGATTAACCGTTTGCCGCTCAGTTACTTTGACAAGACGCCTCGCGGCGAACTGCTCAGCCGAGTAACCAACGACATCGACAACATCTCGCAAAGCCTGCAGCAGACACTGAGCCAGATCGTCACTTCTCTTTTGATGGTGATCGGTGTGCTCACCATGATGTTGCTGACCTCCCCTCTGCTCACCCTCATCGCACTCGTCACCATCCCCATGTCGATCTTCATCACCGTGGTGATTGCCAAGCGATCGCAAAAGATGTTCGTTGCGCAGTGGAAGCACACGGGGGAGCTCAACGCTCAGATCGAAGAGAACTTCACCGGGCACGCTCTCGTGAAGGTGTTTGGCCGCCAAAAAGAGGTCACCAAGGTCTTCACCGATAAAAATGATGAGCTCTACCAGGCAAGCTTTGGCGCTCAATTCGTGTCGGGCATCATCATGCCGTCAATGATGTTCGTCGGTAACCTCGTGTACGTCGCGATCGCCGTCGTCGGCGGGCTTCTGGTAGCGAACGGG
>JBDSUT010000020.1:0-1989 GCA_039927595.1 Terrimesophilobacter sp. | reverse complement strand
CAACGAAATCGAAAGTCTCGATGCCCTCGTTGGTCGGGTACGTCAGACCGTGCCTGCCGCTGATGTGCTCATTGTCGATGACTCAAGCCCGGATGGCACGGGGGAGTTGGCCGATCTGCTCGCCGTCACCGACGAGAGTATCCACGTTATCAACCGTGAAAAGAAAGATGGCCTTGGTCGTGCATACCTCGAAGGTTTTCGGTACGGGTTAGCACACGGTTATCACTACATCGTCGAAATTGATGCAGACGGGTCCCATGATCCGGCGGCGTTGCCTGCCATGTTGGCGTTGGCCCATGATGGAGCGGACTTGGTTTTGGGATCGCGTTGGGTAACGGGGGGGTCGGTCTTGAACTGGCCGTGGGCGAGACGCACGATTTCTCGCACCGGTAACAGTTACGCGCGCCGAATTCTCGGATCGAAAATTCATGATCTCACAGCAGGATTCAGGGTCTTTAGAGCCGAAGCATTGGCATCCCTGGCGCTGGAATCGGTGGCCTCTCAGGGCTATTGCTTTCAGATCGAGATGGCCTGGCTCATAGAACGCTCGGGTTATGTCGTTGTTGAACACCCGATCACCTTTGTCGAACGTTCTGCCGGTCGATCGAAAATGCACCTAGGTATTGTCATCGAGGCGCTCGCCCGCGTGACCGCGTGGGGTCTTTTTCGGCGACGCTCAGCCTAACAAGGGCTACTCGGGGAGTGTGGGCGTGGCCCGAGCCTTCTCGCACGCCTGTTACGCGCCGACTTTTTGCTTCTTACCGCGACGTGCCCTCAGGTAGGCGAGGCGCTCATCGAGGAGCTCCTGAAGCTCTTCGCGCGTACGGCGTTCCAACAGCATGTCCCAGTGGCTGCGGGGAACCTTGACATCTACCTCTTCGAGGGGAACCGGTTGACCGTTATCGCCAAGAAGTCGACCTTCACGGCCGCTCTTAGGGGACTCCCACTGCGTGGGGACCTCCGCGTCTGCGGAGAACGTCACCTCAAACGTGGAACCATCATCAAGCTGGTACGTGCTGCGACGGCGGGGTGAGAACGTAACACCTTCTTCAGACTGCAGGCTCTGTGCGCCCAAACGCATTCCACGCAAACTACGATCAGCCATTTTCTCGTCCCCTTAAACCTTTTTTACTGAGTGCAATCCTTCACAAGTTATAAACCACCTACCTGTGCGAATCCTTCCCGCCTCGCGAGAAATACCGGAGTTTCTAACAGTTCACAGTCATCTCTCAGCTTGGCAAGAAAGAGGGGCTCAGCTTCTCCGCGTGCGAAGGACCGTCAGCGCCACGTCTGCACGATCGGTCACGATGCCGTCCACGCCAAGATCGAGGAGTCGATTCATGTCATCTGGCTCGTTCACTGTCCATACATGGACTTCCGTGCCTACCTCGTGTGCCAGACGAATAAGACGAGGGCTGAGTACCCGAATACCTTTGTATCGCTCCGGAATTTGAAGGGCGTCATACTTTGTCAGTATGGACAGCACCCGACCAGTAAACCTCAGATTTGACGTCGAAAGGAGGCGAACCATCGCACCCATAGGTGCCGAGGTAGCCACGCCTGGCAACCCCTGAACAGTCGCTCTCTGAATTCTGCCGCTAAACGACGACACCAATACTCTGTTGAGTGCCCGCGTGCTTCGGATGGCGTCTATGGTGCCCTGAACCGCGCCAGACGATTTCACATCAATATTGAATCGAGCTTCAGGGAATGCGTCGAGCGCTTGTTCGAGCGAAGAGAAGCACTGGCCATGCCCGAGATCGACACGACGCAGCTCGGCCGCAGTGAGGTTGTTAACTCTCACCTTTCGTGCGGCAACTCGTTCAAGTGTTGGGTCATGGCTGACGATAGCAATGCCGTCGGAGCTTTCATGCACGTCAGTCTCAAGATAACTCGCGCCAGTCGCCAGCGCTTTCGCGAAGGCAAGCAGTGTGTTCTCGGGAGCCTCGCGCGCGAAACCTCGATGGGCGAAAACCCGTGGGGGAGGGG
>JBDSUT010000019.1:0-2713 GCA_039927595.1 Terrimesophilobacter sp. | reverse complement strand
GCTCACTGAACCACACGTCGAAGTGCACGTTGAACTTTTCAAGCGACTCCCGGATGTCGGCCAGTTGCAGCTGGTACCCCACCTCGCGTCCGAGCGCCGTCGCAGCCTCTGGATCCAGCGTGAGAAGTTCGGGATGCGCCTGCACTACGCGCGCAGAAAGATCGGTGACGTACTGGCCCGGGTAGCCGTTCTCTGGGGTCGGCTCACCCTTCGCGGCCGCATAGATCGAAGCTCCGAAGTTGTCCATCTGGTTTCCGGCATCATTGATGTAGAACTCGCTGACCATGTGCGCGCCCGATGCCGTAAGCACGCGAGCGATGCAGTCGCCGAGGGCAGCCCACCGAGTGTGGCCGATGTGCAACGGGCCGGTTGGGTTCGCGGAAACGAACTCGAGGTTGATGGTTTGGCCAGCGAGCACATCATTGCGACCGAATGCATCGCCCTGCTCGACAATTGTTTTCGCAATGGCACCTGCCGCATCAGCATCCAGTCGAATATTGATGAAGCCGGGGCCCGCAATTTCCACGGTCGAAACACCGTCGATCGCGCTAATATTTTCGACGAGCGCAGTCGCGAACTCGCGCGGGTTCACGCCAAGAGGTTTGGCAAGTTTCATGGCGATGTTGAGTGCCCAGTCGCCGTGATCGCGATTTTTGGGGCGCTCGAGAGTGACATCCTCGGGTGCAACAGCGAGGTCGCTGCCTCGCCGGGCGAGCTCAACAGTCACGATGGCGTGGATGGCGGCGGCGAGTTCAGCAGGGGTCACAGTGATCGATTCTACCGGCCGAAGCGCTGTCGGCCGGTCGTCAGCCAACCGAGGATCGGCGACTCTTCGGCGTTGCAAGGCGAAGGCACAGCGACGCGGGGAGACAATGGGATCATGATGATTCGCACCGTCGCTTCACGAAGCGCTCTCGCCGCGCTCGGCCTGATTGTGGCCGTCTCGCTGAGTGGATGCCTCTCACCCGGTGGCGACACGGCACCACCATCGGAACCACCTCGTCTTGTGCCTACCGAGTCGAACTCTTCGACTCCATCCCCCACAGAGACCCCAGCGCCAGATGGCAAGGCGACTCCCATCAGCATTCCGTGTAACACGGTCATCAACCCACAGTCGATGTACGACTTCAACCCCAACTTCGGGCTGCTCGCAAATTTCGCGCCCGAAGCTGGCTCGCTTGCCGCTCAAGCCGTTATTGATCGAGGCACTGTGTGCCGCTGGATCAACCAGACCAGTGGCGACACGATCGACGTATCGATTTCACAACCGTCACCGAAATCCCGCACCACCGCTGAGAGTGCCGCAGAATCGGGCACCTCCGTGGGCGGTCTGGGCGATGCTGCCTACTTCTCACAGTCAGGCAAGACCGGTGTGGTCCAGATTTTTGTCGGCAACTACTGGGTGACAGTCTCCTCGGTGTACTTCTCATCGGCCGGCGACGCTCAAACCCTGGCCGAAACGGTGCTCTCCTCTCTACCGTGAGGTTCACAGCTAGGTAGTCATTGAGCAGCTTCAGGAAGAGACGGCCACCACCACGGCCAGGACGAGCAACACGACATAGCCGGCCACGAGCAATGTCCGGATGCCAGCGGCGAGAGTGGCGCCTGTGCGAAGCGAACTCTCGTGCTCTGCACCCGTGGCAACCGCCGTGCGCATCGCCGACATCCGGCGGGCCTGCACTATGCCTCCACCGGTTGCGAACACCAGTGCCACCGAGAGGCCTGCGAGCGAGGTCGTCAAGGCACTCGCCTCAGTGAAGGCGAGGATCACGGCAGGGGTGACCACGAACACACCCACGATCGCGAAGAAAGCGGAGAAGCGCCGACCAAAAATACGAAACAGCACGACGCGATCGGATGCCCCCATCGTTGTACTACTCACCACGACGAGTATCACTGCCGCCAGGCCACCCACCCAAGCCCCTGCGCTTATCGCGAGAATGACGGAGAGCATCCTGATGTTTTCGGTGGTCACAACTTCACTGTATCCCCGCCATACTTTCGTCCGCAGCGCGAGCGAATCACGCCGCACACACTGGTAGCCTTGACTCGCACTCCTGGCCCCCATAGCTCAGGGGATAGAGCGTCTGCCTCCGGAGCAGAAGGCCGCAGGTTCAAATCCTGCCGGGGGCACTCTTTGTCATGTCTCGGGACATCGTTCATATATGTCTCGGGACATGGTTCACATTTTGCTCTCCTTCGGGAGGGCGTTTTGTGGTTTTTGGGGTTGGTAGTCGCGAGTGGTGTCGAGGGTGAGTTCGCGCAGAAGTTCGCCGGTTGCGGTGTTGATGATTCGGATGTGTTGGTCGTGGATGAGGAGCCTGATTTTTGTTCCTTTGAAGGGGCGCCCAATGCCGATGTGGTGGAGCCGTGAGTTGTAGCGGATGGTGACGACGCCGGAGTCATCGATGCGGTCTTCTCGGATTCTCCAGTGTCCGCCGACGGTGCCTGCGGGACCGGCTTTGGCTCGGGCGGTGTAGGCCTGTGCTGGTGTCATTCGGTCGAGGGATCGGTGTGGGCGGATGGTGTTGTAGTAGTTGCCGAAGGTGTCCAGCTGGGACTGTAGTTGCTCGATAGTTTCTGCTGGGGGTTGGGCGCGAAGCCATTTCTTCAGGGTCTGCTGGAACCTCTCGACCTTGCCTTGGGTTTGTGGGTGGTTGGGGCGCCCGTTCTTTTGGGTGATGTTCAGCAGACGAAGTTCGTTCTCGAAGGC
>JBDSUT010000018.1:0-5154 GCA_039927595.1 Terrimesophilobacter sp. | reverse complement strand
TGAAGGGTCCTGGCGGTGCGATGGATCTTGTTCACGGTGCAGCCAAACTCATTGTCTTGATGGAGCATGTCGCCAAAGATGGCTCGGCCAAAATTGTGCATGAGTGTGCATTGCCGCTCACGGGACGAGCGGTCGTTAATCGCATCATCACAGACCTTGCGGTCATTGATGTCACGAAAGACGGACTCGTGCTGCAAGAGTTGGCGCCGGGGGTCTCCGTTGACGAGGTCCGTGCGGCGACCGAACCGCCGCTTCAGCTTGGCGAAGCGCTCCTTTGACATATTAGGTAGCTAAACTAGCGATATGCCCGCTATCAATATCGGTAAGCCGAAGTCGCCCGAGGTGCTTGCACCCCGCAGGAAGACCCGGCAGATTGCGGTCGGCAAGGTTCTCGTGGGTGGTGACGCCCAGGTGAGCGTGCAGTCGATGACGACGACACAGACAACCGACATCAATGCCACACTGCAGCAGATTGCTGAGTTGACGGCATCCGGTTGCGACATTGTGCGCGTGGCAGTTCCGCATCAGGATGACGCGGATGCCCTCAAGATCATCGCAATGAAGAGTCAGATTCCGGTGATTGCCGACATCCACTTTCAGCCCCGATATGTTTTCGCGGCGATCGATGCAGGTGTCGGCGCTGTGCGAGTGAACCCGGGCAACATCAAGAAATTTGACGACCAAGTGGGGGCGATTGCCGCCGCCGCGAAAGCTGCTGGCGTGAGCATTCGCATCGGCGTCAACGCGGGATCACTCGAGCCCAGCCTGCTTGAAAAATATGGCAAAGCGACGCCGGAAGCCCTCGTTGAGAGCGCCGTGTGGGAGGCGAGCCTGTTTGAAGAGCACGACTTTCACGACTTCAAAATTTCTGTCAAACACAATGACCCCGTGACGATGGTGAAGGCGTACCGGCTTCTCGCGGAGCGCGGTGACTGGCCCCTGCATCTTGGTGTGACCGAAGCGGGGCCGGCCTTTCAGGGCACCATCAAGTCGGCGACGGCGTTCGGCATCCTTCTGTCGGAGGGCATTGGCGACACTATTAGGGTTTCGCTTTCCGCTCCGCCGGTCGAAGAGGTGAAGGTGGGATTGCAGATTTTGCAATCGCTTGGCCTGCGTGAACGCAAGCTCGAAATTGTGTCCTGCCCTAGTTGTGGCCGCGCCCAAGTGGATGTGTACACGCTCGCCGATGAGGTGACCGCCGGGCTCGAGGGCATGAGCGTGCCGCTTCGGGTTGCCGTAATGGGTTGTGTCGTCAACGGCCCTGGTGAAGCCCGCGAAGCAGATCTCGGTGTGGCGAGTGGCAACGGCAAGGGCCAAATCTTTGTGAAGGGTGAAGTCATTAAGACCGTTCCAGAGAGCGAAATAGTGGCAACCCTCATTGAGGAAGCAAACCGTTTGGCCGCCGAGATGCCGGATGCCCCGCTCGGGGCGCCCGTCGTCCTCACGCGATAACGCACCAACCGTCTCACATAAGCGCTCGCTGTGTGCCGTTCGTCGCGCCGGGAGCGACAACAACGGGGGGGCGAGCACGGGATCGATAGTATGAACTGGTCTCGGCAGCAAAGGTGGATCATGGCAGACGCATCACTCAGAGTTGTAGAACGCGCCGATCGAGTGCACGAGATTCTCAATCGTCCAGAGGTTCGCAACGCGATCGATCAGCAGTTGATTGACGAAATTCACGCGCTGTGTGAAAAGCTGGAAAACGACCCGAAACTCCTCATCCTTTCTGGGGCTGGCGGCACATTCGCCTCGGGCGCAGACATTAACCAGTTGCGCGAGCGCGGTCGCGCTGAGGCGCTTGAAGGCATTAACACACGTGCGTTCCAGCGGGTTGCTGCCCTACCCATGCCCGTCATTGCAGCGCTCGATGGTTATGCGTTGGGTGGGGGTGCCGAGCTCGCGTATGCCTGTGACTTCCGCATTGCCAGTACGAGGGTCAAGATCGGAAACCCGGAGGTCGGGCTGGGAATTCTTGCGGGCTCTGGTGCAACGTGGCGCTTACTTGAGCTCGTCGGAGAGCCTGTCGCTAAAGAGATACTGCTTGCGAGCCGCGTCTTGACTGCGAACGAGGCCCTCGAGTTGCGTCTCGTCTCGGAGGTCGTTGAGCCCGAAGAGCTGTTGGCGGCGGCTGACGCGCTCGCCGACCGCATCCTCGCGAACGATCCGGCCGCCCTCATGGCCACCAAACGCGTTCTCGCTGCACCACGCAGCGCCCACCCGGAGATCGATCTTGACGAGCAAGCAGTGCTCTTTGAGTCGCCACAAAAGTATGCGCGCATGACGGCGTTCCTTGAGCGCCGCAGCGCGGGGAGAAAGAAATGACAGCGGTTCCTACCCGTGTTGGAGTGCTCGGCGGCGGGCGGATGGGCGCTGGGATTGCTCACGCTTTCGTGCTTGCTGGCAGCACGGTTGCCATCGTTGAGCGTGACGCAGACAGCGTGAAGATGGCGCGCGCGCGTATTCTGGCTGGCCTGCTGACGAGCGTCGAGCGCGGCACGACGAAAGAGGCGCTTGAAGATTTGACCGCACGCGTGCGAATTTCTGACGACATCTCGGTGTTCGCGCAAGCGCAACTCGTCGTTGAGGCCGTTCCGGAGTCGCTTGAGCTCAAGGTCGATGCGTTGGCGCGGGCGGAAGCCGCAGTGCCCGCCACCGCGTGGCTGGCCAGCAACACCTCATCGATTTCCATCACGACGCTCGCGAACAGCCTGGTGCGGCCCGCTCAGTTCTTGGGGATGCACTTCTTCAACCCGGTTCCTCCCTCGAAACTTGTCGAGATCGTGGTGGGGGAGCAGACTTCAGAAGAGCTCGTCACCGCTGCCCAAGGGTGGGTAATCGCGCTCGGCAAGACGCCGATCACGGTGAAGGATGTGCCGGGGTTCGCAAGCTCCCGGCTCGGGCTCGCGCTCGGGTTGGAAGCAATCCGCATGCTCGAGGATGGCGTGGCCAGCGCAGACGATATCGACTCTGCGATGGTGCTAGGGTACGGGCATCCAATGGGCCCCCTGAAGCTCACCGATGTCGTTGGCCTTGACGTGCGGCTGGGTATTGCCGAGTACCTGCAGGCCATGCTTGGCGACCGCTTTGCGCCGCCCGCACTTCTGCGTGCGAAGGTGGAGCGCGGCGAGCTCGGGCGCAAGTCCGGAAAAGGTTTTTACGACTGGCCCAAGGAGAACTCATGACGGCGACAGTGATTCCTAGCTACCTGATGGACGAGTGGTGGGTGCCGGCGACCGGCACAGCCACCGCGATCCTTGATGCGAGCACGGGCGAGACTGTCGCGTCGGCGAACGTTGCCGGTATCGATATTCCTGCGGCAATCAAGTACGCGCGCACGGTGGGGCAAGCCGGCCTCGGCGCGCTCACCATCCACGAGCGCTCGCTGAAGCTTAAAGAGCTTGCGCAGTACCTCAATGACAATCGCGACGAGTTGTACGCAATCTCGGCGAAATCCGGTGCAACCAAAGGCGACTCGATGGTCGACATTGATGGTGGCATTGGCGTGCTGTTCACCTTCAGCTCGAAGGGTCGCCGCGAACTTCCCAACTCGAACGTCGTCGTAGATGGTGCCGCAGAGGTGCTCTCAAAAGACGGCTCCTTCATCGGTCAGCACATCTTTACGCGCCTGCCCGGCGTTGCGGTGCAGATCAATGCATTCAACTTTCCGGTGTGGGGCATGCTCGAAAAGTTTGCCCCCGCCTTCATCGCTGGCGTTCCCACCATCGCGAAGCCAGCGACACCCACCGCGTACCTCGCTGAGGCAGCAGTGCGCATGATGGTTGAGTCCGGCATTTTGCCCGCAGGGTCGTTGCAACTGATATCCGGTTCGGCGCGCGACATTATTGACCACCTCGACTACCGCGACCTCGTGGGTTTCACTGGGTCGGCATCCACTGCGAACACTCTGCGCTCGCACCCCAATGTCGTGCACGGCGGCGTGCGCTTCACCGGCGAGACCGACTCGTTGAATGCCGCCATTCTTGGTCCGGATGCCGTGCTCGGCACCCCCGAATTCGACGCCTATATTAAGTCGCTGGTCACCGAGATGACGGTGAAGGCTGGGCAGAAGTGCACGAGCATTCGCCGCGCGATCGTGCCAGCCACGCTCGTGGACGATGTCATCGCTGCAGCCACTGCCCGCATCAGTGAGCGCATTGTTGTTGGCGACCCTCGCGCCGAAGGCGTCACCATGGGTGCGCTCGTGAGCCGCGAACAAAAAGACGAAGTGAAGGCACGCGTGCGCGAACTTGTCGCGGCCGGGGGAAAGATCGTCTCTGGGTCGCTCGATGAGCCAGAGGTGCGTCACGCAGATGGCACCACAGGAACCGCGCCGGAGGGAGCGTTCATGCAGCCTGTGATTCTGCACTTTGCGGATGCTCTTGCAACTGCAGCACACACGATCGAGGCGTTTGGCCCAGTGTCTTCTGTGATCGGTTACGACACCGTCGATGAAGCCGTCGCACTTGCCGCGCTCGGAGGCGGCTCCCTCGTTGCCACAGTCGCCACGCACGACCCGGATGTCGCCCGCACCGTGATCGAAGGTATCGCAGCCCACCACGGACGCACGCTCATCCTCGACCGTGACGACGCACGTTCAAGCACAGGTCACGGCTCACCCGTTCCGCACCTCATTCATGGTGGACCAGGCCGCGCGGGCGGCGGGGAAGAGCTCGGCGGAATCCGATCGGTCTTCCACCACATGCAGCGCACCGCGGTGCAGGGCTCGCCCGCGATGCTGACAGCGGTTACCGGTCAGTGGTTTACCGGGGCGCCGCGCAACCTCGCGCGGGTCGAAGACGGCGGCACACACCCGTTCCGCAAGTCGATCGCAGAGCTGCGCATTGGTGACGCGGTCGCTTCGCCGCTGCGCAAGGTGACGCTCGAGGACATCACCGCTTTTGCCAACACCACGGGCGACAAGTTTTACGCTCACACGAACGAAGAGGCAGCGGCGGCAAACCCCTTCTTCCCCGGCATCGTCGCACACGGTTATCTGCTCGTGTCGTGGGCGGCTGGATTGTTCGTCGATCCAGAGCCCGGTCCGGTGCTCGCCAATTACGGGCTCGAGAACTTGCGGTTCATCACTCCCGTGTCGCCTGGCGACAGCATCCGGGTCACACTCACGGCGAAGAAGATTACGCCGCGCGAGAC
>JBDSUT010000017.1:0-2453 GCA_039927595.1 Terrimesophilobacter sp. | reverse complement strand
AGGTCACGAACACGACGCAGTTCGACCAGCGATGCGGGGAGGAATCCACGCAGACCGATGTCGACGATGAGGCCACCCTTGACGACCTCGATCACCGAACCGGTCACGACGCCATCGGCATCCTTGATCTTCTCAACATCGCCCCACGCACGCTCGTACTGCGCGCGCTTCTTGGAGAGGATGAGGCGGCCTTCTTTGTCTTCCTTCTGGAGAACGAGTGCCTCGACCAGATCGCCGACCTTGACGACGTCTTCTGGGTCAACATCATGTTTGATGGAAAGTTCGCGGGAGGGGATAACACCCTCGGTCTTGTAACCGACGTCGAGAAGAACCTCGTCACGATCGATTTTGACTACTGTGCCCTCGATGAGGTCACCGTCATTGAAAAACTTCAGGGTCTTTTCGACCGCGGCCAGAAAATCTTCAGCAGATCCAATGTCATTGATGGCGACCTGCTTGGGGCCGGTGGTCGTTGCGGTTGTCATGTAGTTGTTGCTCCAGTGTGGGCATAATCTAGGCCACGGAAAGTTTTTGGTGAATACTTCGCCGTGGCAGGCGGATAGGACGTCACAATCGTGACGCTCAATCCTAACCCTTACCGAGCCCGGACGCCAATGTGACGCACGCTGACGAAAAGGTTCACCTGCGTGACATCGCTACGATCTGGCGAAGTGCTGGTTCGAGCTCTGGATGGCTGAACACATATCCAGCTTCGGTGAGCCTCTCTGGCATCACCCAGCGGCTTTTGAGGATGAGCTCAGTCTCGGTGCGAATGAGCGCAGCACCAATCTCGGTCATCCAACGAAACGCGGGAAAACCGAACGGGATGCCGAGGACGTTACGGATAAAGCGCATGAGTGTGCGGTTGTCCGCCGGATATGGCGACGATACATTGATCACTCCGCTGATGTCAGGGTGTTCGGCCAAGAACAACACAACGCCTAGCACGTCGTCGACGTGAACCCACGAGAACCGTTGATGGCCGCCGTGCGCTCGGAACTCGTGAAAAGTTCCCGCCTCGCGCCGGGCTCTGGTAGAAAACCATCGACCATCGAACTGCGGGCCACCCAACCCGAAACGAGCGAGCTGGAGCATCGGTGATAGCGCTCCCCCCTTACCGAGCACTATCGCCGTGCGCAAAGCGACCTGTCGCGTAGCTGGCAAAGTTTCGCGGAAGAATGCTTCTTCCCACGCGGTAGCGATTCCTACAGAGAAACCGGTGCCGATCTCGCCCGTCGCTTCTGTCATTGCCCGATCTTCAGCGTGACGGTAAATCGTGGCCGTCGACGAGTTGATCCACAGCGCCGGCGGATGCTCACACGCCTGCACGGCAGCCGACAACTCGCGCGTGGTCTCGATGCGAGACCGCATAATCTCGCGACGGTTCGCCGGACCATACCGGCAGTTGACACTCTTCCCCGCGAGATTCAGCAGCAGGTCTGCACCATCGATCAGGTCAGTAATAGCTGCAGTTTGGCCCCACCGCACCGGCGCCGAGCGCCCGATGTGATCAACGCGGTGGCCTTGCTCGCGGAGTGCCGTGGTGAGGTGGCTGCCCATGAAACCGGAAGCTCCGGCGATGACGATTCTCAATCAACTTCCGATCTGACCTCGTAGCGGAATGACCCGGCATACTCGTAAACCTTACCGACGACGGGCGCATGCATCGTGAGCGAAACATGCTGGTGATCGTCGTCATCCGAGAACCGCTCTGTGAGCGTCACCGTCGGCGCCAACCAACCCGGAATGATGAGGTGTTCGCGGCCAATACGCAGCGCAAATCTCGAGGAGATCAGACGCAATTCGCCCTCAACAACATCCGAACTAAACAGTGCCCGGAGGCGACGCTGGGCACCAAGGACATCAACAATGCCCTTGGGCGTCGCCAAGATGCGATCGCCCATGACGCGGTCGTGCCTTCCACCAGGGCCTTTCGCAAACGTGAAAGTGCGCTGCGCTACCACCGCGGGCCGGCGAACATCCCCCGCTGCTTTGTTCACCACAGTGAATGGCACGTCTTTCTCCCACACCGGGAACAAAACATCGTCATCGACGGCCAAGCGAATGAGAAATCGCACCCACCACCGCGGAGAGCCGACAGTGGCGAAGACACCCTCGCCGACGCCGATACTTCCCGCCGGAATCGCCTCAAAGTACGCCCTCAACCGTGGATGAAGCTCGGTGAAACGTTCACCAAGAATCATTTGCCACGGCGAGAGCGTACTTTCGGGTGCAGTCATTACTTGAGTAGCGCAGCCTTAAGCGTGTCGAGGCCGACGCCGCCCATGTCGAGAGCCTTGCGGTGGAACTCTTTGATGTTGAAGGATGCACCCTCGCGCGTCTTCACCTCATCACGAATCTGCTCCCAGATGCGCTGTCCGACTTTATACGAAGGTGCTTGACCCGGCCATCCGAAGTAACGGTTCACCTCGAACTTCACGAACGGTTCGTTC
>JBDSUT010000016.1:0-4007 GCA_039927595.1 Terrimesophilobacter sp. | reverse complement strand
GAGCCCGAGTTCCTCACCGAGACTCGAGATGATGTAGTCACTCTCAGCGAGGGGAACAATCTGAGGTTGACCCTCACCGAACCCGGTTCCGATGATTACACCGTGTGCCATTCCGAACAGGCCTTGAACGAGTTGGTAACTTCCTCCATAAGAGTCGTAGACGTCGGGGTTGAAGGCATCCAACCAGCCGTGAAAACGAGCCCCTACGTAACTGAACACTTGACTAGCGACAAGGGCGCCACCGACAAAAAGTAGGAGTCCGAGAGCAACCCAACTGAGGCGACCGGTGGCGACGTAAATCATGACGAGGAACAACCCAAAATAGAGAAGAGACGTTCCGAGGTCTTTTTGCACGATGAGCACGCCCATCGCGGCGGCCCAGATCACTAAAATTGGCCCAAGATCACGCGCCCGCGGAAAGCGCATGCCGAGAAACTTTTTGCCGACCAGGGAGAGGCTGTCTCTTGCTTGGACCAGGTAACCGGCAAAGAAAATTGCGAGGGCAATCTTTGCGAGTTCGCCGGGTTGGATCGAGAAGATCCCGAACTGAACCCACAGTCGTGCGCCGAACTTCTCGCTGCCAATCACCGGCAACATGGGTAGCAGCAACAGCACGATTCCTGTAAACATGGCGATGTAGCGGTAGCGCTGCAAAACCCGAGGATTACGAATAACCACGATCACGGCAAGTGCGATCAGCATCGCGATCGCGGTCCACACGATCTGGCGGATGCTGTCTGCGCCCCACCCGGTGGACTTCGCTGCAATGTCTAAGCGATAGATCTCTGCGATACCAAGGCCATTGAGGAGCGTCGCAATGGGCAGGATAAACGGGTCTGCTTCAGGCGCCAGGAAGCGCAACGCAACATGCATGCCGAGAGCGAGAAGGGCTAAGCCGCCACCCATCCAAATAATCTCGGTCTGAATTTCGCCGAGCGCACCGAGCTGAACGAGCGAGACCGCGGCGCCATTGATAAGGCACGCGCCCAGCAACAACATGAGTTCGAGGTTGCGCAGCTTTGCAGGAATGTGAACTTGAAGCCGGAGTGGCGAGGTAGGCGATGGGTTCTCAGCAGCGGAGACCCCGTTCTTCGCGTCGACGGCCGCGCTCGCATTAACCATTGTTTGAGTTATTCAGTCGATTGATGATCTCGCGCGCGTGTTCGAGACTGTCAGCGGGCATGGTTTCGATAACGAGAGAGCGGGTGTAGGGGCTCAGGTCTTCCATTTTGATGCTGGTCTGCTGGTAAACGCTGTGCAGTGAGATCGGTCCGAGGTCTTGCTGCACACCCTGATAGATCGCGACCGTTTCACCGTTTGCCCCGACGTAATAGTGTGATTGAGTCCACCTATAGGCGAAGAGAAGACCAACGACTATGGTCGCGATCACGAGAACGACACCAGCCAGCCAGGTAATGCGACGACGAAGCGCTCGCCGCTTATCCTCCAAAATCAGTTCGTCGAGGTACTCCTCGGATTCTGGCTCAAAGTGACTGTCCTCGTGTTGCTGTGTCGACTTCAGTGGGTGAAGCAGAAGCGTCGGAAGGCGCAACGCCCGGCGGGCGCTCTCCGCCTCGTAGGTCAGGGGAAGAGCGGCAGAGCCCACGGTGAGAGGCGGACTGGATGCCGACTCTGGGCTATCCCCCACATCAACGAGCACAATGGTGACATTGTCGGGTGCACCTTGGTCGAGGGTTTCTCGAACGAGACGGTTGCAGGCGTCTTTGATTCCCGTGAAAGTTCCGAGCACAGCGGCGATTTTGTCGTCGCCAAGGTAGCTGCTTAGCCCATCCGAACACAGCAACCAGCGGTCACCCGGCTGGGTGTGGAGAACCAGGGTGTCGATTTCAGGGGAGGAATCTATGTCGCCGAGCACCCGCATCAGTACGTGTCGGCGCGGATGCACCGCTGCTTCTTCTGGCGTGATCCGGCCACTGTCGACGAGTCGCTGAACGAAAGTATGGTCGGCAGTCACCTGCTCGAGAACGCCCCCGCGGTAGAGGTAAATGCGGGAGTCGCCGATGTGGGCAATCACCATGTGGTCGCCCACGCGAGCCATCGCGCTCACGGTCGTGCCCATCCCGGTGAGCTCCGCGTGGTCGAATACCGTTTCGGCGAGCAGAGTGTTCGCGGAGAGCAGCGCACTCTCCAAAGCAAACTCGGCATCCTGCACGGAAGAGTAAAGCGTGTCTGCTTCGACTATGCGCTTCAGTGCGATCGAGGAAGCGACATCCCCACCGGCGTGCCCGCCCATTCCGTCGGCGACGAGGAAGAGGTGGCGACCCGCATATCCCGAATCCTGATTATTGGAGCGGATTTTTCCGACATGGGATACAGCTGCGCTCTTTCCGGTGGCCGCCATCGCTAACCCCGCAATTCGAAACTTGTGGTGCCAATGCGCAGGGACGTATTCAGGGGAACCGGTGTTGGTACGGTAACGCGGGCGTCATCAAGGAACGTTCCGTTGGTGGAGTCGAGATCTTGAATTGCCCAGTTGTCTCCCCATAAGTACAAGCGTGCGTGATGGGTTGAGGTGTAGTCGTCTCGGATGACGAGCCCGCTCTCTGCGGACCTGCCAATCGTGATCGGATCACCCTTGAGCTCGATGTCGAGGCCTTCCTTTGCCCCGGAAGTAATCACAAGTCGCTTCGCATTGGCGAGGGTCGCGATGGTCGCTGTGCCGGCCGGTTTGGGTGCCCGCGCCAATTGTGGCGAAATGTCCAAAGAGGGGGCGGGTTCGACGGGGAGCCGACGTACGCGTTGGCCGAAGAGATCCGAACGCAACGAATAGACAATGACGAAAATAAAAGCCCAGAGCACTAGGAGAAACCCGAAGCGCAGGGCGAGAAGGGTGAGCTCACTCATTATCGGGAGCCACCATTCTCTTGGCGGTTGACGCGAAGGTCACCGAATTGGTCAATCGACGCTGATTGAGCGAGCACTCGGAACACGATACGGGTTCTGCCGATAGAAATCACGGAGTCCGCGGGCAAGGCGGCTTTTGTGACTCGCTCTCCGTTCAGCAGCGACCCGTTCGTTGAGCCCAAGTCGTTGACCTGCGCGCGTTTGCCATCCCACAGAATTTCGACGTGTCGGCGGGAGATCCCACTGTCGTCAACGGTGATGTCCGCCTCAGTGCCTCGCCCGATAACGGTGTGCGATTTTGTGATCGGATGACGCTGGCCGTTGATGTCGAGAATGGGCGTCCACGACACCTCACCTTTGACGTTGGTGGACTCCACCAGAACGACACCTTCGGTCAGCGTGAGGTCTTCCAGAAACTTAATGCTGATACCGCCGGCGAACTGGTAGTGCTGCGCGGTGGCGTGTGTCTGGATGAGCTGAGTTAGCTCGTCGATGAGCGTCGGCCCGATGCCGGTCATGCGCGCGTGATCGCCAGGGGCGAGGTGAACAATAAAATTGTTGGGAACGAGAATGCGCTCGCGAGAGACGATCACCGCCTTGGTGTCGAGCTCGCGCCGCAAGGCTGCTGTTATCTCGACTGGTTGAAGCCCACTCTTGAAGGTCTTAGCGAATGTGCCATTGACGATTCGCTCAAGTCCTTTTTCAAAACTGTCCAAGAGGCCCAAGGATCTCCCTCCTCACTGTGTCGATGTTAGCCGTTCGCGCTGAGGGTTCGGCTTCATCGCGCCCAAAACGGTAACGCACGGATGACAGGGGAGCGCGAAAGTCCGGTGCGCTGTGATAATCTCACTACGCTGCGCGGGTGGCGGAATTGGTAGACGCGCTGGCTTCAGGTGCCAGTACTCACAAGGGTGTGGGGGTTCAAGTCCCCCCTCGCGCACACTGTGATGAGTCGGGTGATTGTTCATATATGAGTCGCGACATCGTTCACAAAGAGCTCGGCCATCGGCCGGGTTTCTTTGTTTTGTTGACCCAGTAGTTGCGGTCGGGGCTGATGTCGTAGCTGCCAAGGACCTCACCGGTGTGGCGGTCGGTGATGGTGACCTCGTGGTCGTCGACAAGGATGAGGACCTCCCGTCGGG
>JBDSUT010000015.1:0-3899 GCA_039927595.1 Terrimesophilobacter sp. | reverse complement strand
CTGTGGAAGCTCCCGATCGTCTACGTGATCACCAATAACCGACTCGGCATGGGAACCTCCGTGGAGGACGCCGCCGCCGAACCCGACCTGTACAAGCGGGGTAGTTCATACCGCATCCCTGGCACCCGCATCGATGGTCACGACCCCGTTGTGGTTCGGGATGCCGCGCTCGCCGCGCTCGAGCAGGCGCGTGTCGAGAGACAGCCCGTGATTCTCGAGATCATGATGTACCGCTTGAGGGGCCACTCCGTTGTCGACCCAGCGAGGTACCGGTCGAAGGAAGACAACGAAGTGGCTCAAGCGAACGATCCGGTCCCCGCGTATCGAAACACTCTTCTGAAAAGCAAAGTGCTTGACGAGAAGAGCGCGGATGCCATCCACGACGTGGCAGAGAAGATTGTGGATGCGGCCGTCGAGTTTGCCGATTCGAGCCCGTACCCGGAGATCGCAGGAATGTTCTCTCGTGTCTACGCAACGCCGGTGCCCAACATGCCAGACCGGTTACCCGGCGACCCCGTGGTGGTGATGTCATGACCGAAATGACGTACCGCCAAGCGCTCAACGACACGTTGCGCGCCGAGTTGACACGCGACGAGAACGTCTATCTTATCGGTGAAGAAATCGGTGTTTTCGAGGGCTCGTACAAGATCACGGCGGGGCTCCTGAAGGAGTTCGGCCCGAAGCGCGTGGTGGACACCCCCATTTCCGAAGAGGGCTTCACGGGGGTCGCGATAGGTTCGGCGATGCTCGGTCTTCGTCCCGTCGTTGAGATCATGACGATCAACTTCTCCCTCATCGCGATCGACCAGATCGTGAACCACGCGGCGAAAATTCGCACGATGTTCGGCGGCGAAGTGAGTGTACCCATTGTCATCCGCACTCCCGGTGGTGGCGGGCAGCAGCTTGCGGCCACGCACTCGCAGAACCTCGAAGTTTGGTATGCGCACATCCCGGGCCTCAAAGTGGTTGCGCCCTCGAACCCGGCGGATGCGAAAGCGCTCTTGACTGCGGCAATTCGCGACGACGACCCCGTGCTGTTCCTGGAGAATCTTGCCCTGTACAACCTCAAGGGGGATGTTCCAGAGGGTGAGCAGGTGGCTGAGATCGGCAAGGCGGCTATCGCGAAAGAGGGCACCGATATCACCGTCGTCAGCTACTCACGCGGTGTTGTGACTGCCCTCGAGGTTGCTCACGAGTTCGCAGAAAAGGGTGTCTCGGTGGAGGTCATTGACTTGCGCAGCCTTCGGCCGCTCGACCGCGACACGGTGATTGCATCCGTGCGAAAGACGAGCCGCGCAGTGATTTTCGAAGACGATCTGCTCAGCTACGGAATTGGCGCAGAGATCTCCGCGACCATCGGCGAGGGCGCCTTCGATTGGCTCGATGCACCCGTGCGGCGCGTCGCAGGGGCCGAAGTTCCGTTGCCATACTCGAAACCGCTCGAGCTAGCGGCGATGCCGGATGCGGCCGATCTCACCAAGGTCATCAACGAGACCCTTGCCGCGAGCGCTTTCAAGGGAGGCCAACATGGCTGAAGTGGTGATGCCCCGTCTCTCCGACACCATGGAGGAGGGCGAGCTTTCTCAGTGGCTAAAGAACGAGGGCGACCAGATCGCCAAGGGTGACATTCTGGCCGAGATCGAAACCGACAAGGCCACGATGGACCTCGAGGCGTTCGAGGCGGGCGTGCTCGAAAAGCACCTTGTGGAGGCCGGAACGGTGGTGCCCATCGGCACTCCCGTCGCAATTATTGGTGACGGAAGCGGCAAGGCTGCTGCTCAGAAAAAGGCTGAGCCGGCAGGCAAGGGTGCGAAAAAGGATGCGGATGCTCCGGCCGCGACCGAGAGCAAGGCCGCTGTGGTTGACAGCGAGGCCGCGGTGGTTGAAGGTGATGCCGCGGTGGTCGAGGAGTCGCCGAAGACTGCGCCGGCTGGCCAGCCAGTTGCGGCCCCTGCTGCTGCTGCCTCATCCGACCCGTCAACTCGACCGCGCATGTCGCCTCTTGCCCGCAAAATTGCGAAGGATCACGGCCTAGACCCGGCATCCATTTCCGGCTCAGGCCCTCAGGGCCGTGTCGTGCGAGCGGATGTTGAGGCCGCGATTGCGGGTGGCTCGGCAGCGACCGGCTCGGCCGGGTCAGCCGGCGGTCTTGCAGTATCCAGCGCGACTGCCCGCTCGATTGGCGCGGACGAAATTGTGGCCGTCAACCGCATCCGCAAGGTCGCGGCAAAGCGACTGACCGAAAGTCAAACAATTCCGCACTTCTTTCTCACGAGTGTCGTGAGCGTTGAGAAGCTGCTCGATTTTCGCGCCGAGCTGAACGAAACTCTTGAGCCACAGGGCATCAAGGTCAGTGTTAACGACCTCATCGTGCGCGCGGCAGCGGTGACGCTGCGGCAGCATCCGGAAGCAAACTCGTCATGGGGAGACGACTCGCTCATCCGCCGGGCACACGTGAATGTGGGGATCGCGGTAGCGACCGAGTCTGGCTTGCTCGTTCCGGTGATCCGTGACGCAGACCACAAAGACCTCGGAACGATCTCACGGGAAACAGTGGCGCTTGCGGCAAAAGCCCGCGACGGCAAACTCAGCCCTGACGAAATGAGCGGCGGAACCTTCAGCGTCTCGAACCTCGGAATGTTCGGCATTGACCAGTTCACCGCCATGATCAATCCGCCGGAAGCGGCCATCCTCGCGGTCGGAGCGGCGAGCCAGGTTCCGATGCTGCGAAACGGTCAGCTCACTGAGGTGCCCAAGTTGAAGGTCACACTGACCGTCGACCACCGCGTGATGGACGGCGCTGTGGCAGCCGGATTCCTTCGAGACCTGGTCGGCATTCTTGAAAAACCGCTTCGCCTCATCCTTTAGTCGGCATTTTTCACTGTATTTTCTCGTGACATCACCGTTGCCCCCTGCGTAACCTGACACCATGGCAACGGCGAAGTTGACAGACCCAGAGAAGGCTGACCCGATCTTAGAAACGGGCCGTCTCGGTACCGCCGTGAGAAAACTGCCACCCGGTGCCTTCGCGTTCGTGATGGCCACCGGAATTGTGGCCGCAGCATTCTCACTCATCGGCCAAAAGACGGTCACCATGGTCATGTTGGTCATTGCCGTAATTGGCCTCGTTGCACTTCTGGGCGCGCTGGGATGGCGCATCGTTCGCCACTGGGACCTCGTTTATGCGGATGCGCGCAACCCGGCGATCGCGTTCGGGTTCGCGACCATCGTCGCCGCACTCAATGTGATCGGTGCGCTGTTCTTCACCATCGAGCCGCTCGTCACGATTGTGCTGTTGTGCATCAGTGTTCCGTTCTGGCTCGTACTGACGTACGGCATCGCTGCGGCCATGATGTTAGGTCCACAAGACGGAGCCCCGGCGCTGAAAGCAAACGGAAGTTGGTTCATTTGGGTGGTTGCCACTCAATCAATCTCGGTGGTGACGGGGATCATCGATCACGGGTTGAACGTCAACATCCTCGGAGTCATCGCGGTCGGAATGTGGAGCATAGGCGTGATGCTCTACATCATCCTGACCGTCATCATCACGCTTCGCCTCATGACGACGACGCAGGATGCGTTTGGCATCCGGCCCACCTATTGGGTCTACATGGGTGCGACCGCAATCACCGTGTACGCGGGCTGGTCGATCTTGAGCCTGCTGGGTGATCTCCCCATCATGAAAGCAACCCACGACTTCATTTCTGGGTTCACTTTCATGCTGTGGGCTTTCGGTGTGTGGTGGATTCCGCTGCTGGTCATTTTTGGAATGTGGCGTCACGCGGTGAAGCGCTATCCCGTGAAGTATGAGTCGGAACTGTTGAGCATGGTCTTCCCACTCGGCATGTTCTCGGTGGCCAGCATCCACCTCGGCAAGCTGCTTGGGCTCCCCGTGGTGC
>JBDSUT010000014.1:0-5342 GCA_039927595.1 Terrimesophilobacter sp. | reverse complement strand
CAGCAGCAGTGCCAGTCTCCGCGGAATCCGGAGAGAATTTCTGAGGTTGGCACGCCGCGAGTCCACACCGCGATACTGTCGCGGTAGGTGGGGAACAGCCAGTCGTCCTCCTGCATGGCCATGACGGTGCCGATCTCCGTCGCCTCTTGTCCGCGAGCGGACGGATACGTGGAGAGGCGGCCCTGACGGGTGAGCGCGGTCACCTGGGTGTCCCAGCGCCGGGCTATCACCATGCGGCGGTAAAGCGCTTTGAGCGTCTCAATGTCGGGAAGGTCAAACCCGCGCCGATGCTTCGTCGCCACGGCTTTGCCGGTTGCGTCGATGAGGCAAAGGGGGTCCACATCCGGAAGCACGCGGGTGTCCGGGGTCTCGGCGGTGAGGCTCATTGCTCTATCGTGCGCCGAACAAGCGCTCCTCGTCAGGCGTTTGTGACGATTCCGCACGCTTGGCTTGCGCGAGTGCCCGCTAGAGGACGAATGGCGCCCTCTCGCGGTTCAAAGGTGCCAAGCGTCCGTCGCGATTTCGGGAGCCGTACCTGCACGCTCCTCAAGAATCATGTACGAACGAGTGGACGCAACGCCCGGCATGCTGCGAATGCTGCGCAGAATCGTCTCCGAGAGAGCATCGTGGTCCGGCGCGCTCACGGTAAGCAGGATGTCAATGTCTCCGGCCAGCGCCTGCGCCTTTTCCACGAAGGGCAAGGCAGCGAGGGCCTCGGAGACGGTCGGCCAGTCGGCGTCAACTTTCACAATGACAATCGCGGTGATGCCGAGGCCAAGAGCCTCACGATCGACGTTTGCGGAAAAGCCCGTAATGACGCCGTGCTCCAACAAACGATTGAGCCGCGTGTGTGCGGCGCTGCGCGAAATGTGAACAATATCAGCCAACGCACGGATAGATAACCGCGCATCCTTTCCGAGTTCGGCGATGATGCGGCGGTCGATCGCGTCGACTCGGTACCTTGTTCCCGTCACCGGCATCCCTTCTGCTGCAAAGTTGTGTCCCAGCGTACTGCCAGCACAGCACGTGCCGTCAGTGCGAAGACGAGCGATCTAGCCCAGTGGCCTTCAGTAGACTCGGATACTGTGACCACTCGACTCTCCCACCTGTTCGTACGCACCCTGCGTGATGACCCCGCGGACGCCGAGGTCGCCAGCCACCGCTTACTCGTGCGTGCTGGCTATATTCGCCGCCAGGCTCCCGGAGTGTTCGCGTGGCTGCCACTTGGACTCAAGGTGCGTCGAAAGATCGAGAAGGTCATCCACGAAGAGATGGAGTCGATCGGCGGCCAAGAGGTGCACTTTCCTGCATTGCTGCCGCGCGAACCGTACGAGCTGACCGGCCGCTGGACAGAATACGGCGACGGAATCTTTCGCCTGAAAGACCGCAAGGGGGCCGACTATCTGCTCGCCCCGACGCACGAAGAGGTTTTCACTCTCACGGTCAAAGACATGTACTCGAGCTACAAAGACTTGCCCCTGGTGATCTATCAGATTCAAGACAAGTACCGCGACGAAGCACGGCCTCGCGCTGGCCTTTTGCGCGGCCGCGAGTTCAGCATGAAGGACTCATACTCCTTCGACTACACGGATGCTGGCCTCGATAAGTCGTATCAGGACCACCGCGACGCGTACGAGCGCATCTTCACTCGCCTCGGCCTTGAATATGTGATCGTGAAGGCGGATGCCGGAGCAATGGGCGGCTCGCGCTCTGAGGAATTCCTGCATCCGACCGCTGTGGGCGAAGACACTTTCGTGCGCTCGGCGGGCGGATACGCTGCCAACGTCGAAGCCTTCCACACCGAGACGCCAGAAGCACGCTCGTACGACGGGTTGAGCGCGGTCGAGGTCTTTGATACCCCTGACACTCCCACCATTCAGACGCTCGTTGATGTAGCGAATGAAAAACACCCTCGTCCCGACGGCCGTGCCTGGACTGCCGCAGACACTCTCAAGAACATCGTTTTGGCCCTCACGTCTCTCGATGGCACCCGTGAGCTTGTTGTCGTGGGTATCCCCGGCAACCGAGACGCCGACATGAAGCGCGCTGAAGTGGCGTTCGCGCCAGCAGAAGTTGACACGGCTACCGAGGCCGATTTCGCGAAACATCCAGGCCTCGTCAAGGGCTATATCGGCCCCTGGAGTGAGTCAGGGCCGGTGCTGGGGGAGAAGAGCTCTACCAAAATTCGTTACGTCGTCGACCCCCGTGTATTCGAAGGCAGCCGGTGGATTACGGGAGCCAACGTGCACGGCAAGCACGCGTTCGGCCTTGTGGCCGGCCGTGATTTCGCCAGCGACGGCGTCGTAGAGATCGCGTCGGTGCACGCCGGCGACCCAGCCCCAGACGGCTCCGGCCCGGTTGAACTCGCCCGCGGAATGGAGATTGGACACGTCTTCCAGCTCGGTCGCAAATATGCGGATGCTCTCGGGCTGCATGTTCTCGATGAGAACGGCAAGCGCGTCACCGTCACTATGGGCTCCTATGGAATAGGTGTCACGCGCATTATGGCCGTCATCGCCGAGGCCAACAATGACGAAAAGGGTCTCATTTGGCCCCGCGAGATCAGCCCGTTCGATGTTCACGTCATCGCTGCAACGAAAGAAGACGCGGTGTACGCCGCCGCAGACGCACTCGTTGCGGAACTCGAAGAACTGAAAATCGACGTACTTTATGACGATCGTGTGAAGGTTTCGCCCGGCGTGAAGTTCGGTGACGCTGAGTTGCTTGGCGTACCGGTCATCGTCATTGTCGGCAAAACCGTGGTTGAAGGCCATGTCGAACTCTGGGATAGGCGCACAAACGAGCGCACCGCGGTTCCGCTGGCAGAGATTGCGGCGCGCGTAGCCTCCGAAGTCAGGTAACTTAGAGGAAGACTTAGCCCGGCGGGGCAACACCGAGAAATGAATAGTGGAGGGCGCGATGGACATCGACCTGAGCGTGCTGCGCACAATGGAAAAAGAGAGGGAAATTCCGTTCGTAGAGCTCGTGACGATCATTGAGCAGGCCATTCTTACCGCATACCTCAAGCACACCGGCATCGCGGAATCCAAAGAGAAGGATGCCACGCCAGCCGCCCGGGTCGAACTCGACCAGAAGTCGGGCCACGTGTCGATCTTCGTTCCAGAGTTGAACGACGAGGGCGAAGTTATTGGTGAAGCCCAAGATAGCGCGCAAGATTTTGGCCGCATCGGTGCATTTGCCGCAAAGCAGGTAATTTTTCAGCGCTTGCGTGACATTGCCGACGACCACGTTTTGGGTGAATTCCGTGGGCGCGAAGGCGACATTGTCGCCGGCGTGATTCAGCAGGGACCAAACCCGCGCATGATCCACATCGATCTTGGCACTGTTGAGGCCATCCTGCCTCCGGAAGAGCAGGTTGCTGGTGATGAATACACTCACGGTGCACGCATCCGGGTGTATGTGACGAGCGTGAGTAAAGGTCTCAAGGGGCCAGCAATTACCGTTTCCCGAACGCATCCGTCGCTGGTGCGCAAACTTTTTGCCCTTGAAGTCCCTGAGATCGCCAGTGGTGCGGTAGAAATCGTTTCGCTTGCGCGCGAAGCTGGTCATCGCACCAAGATCGCTGTGAAGGCGAACGAGGCTGGCATTAACGCGAAGGGCTCCTGCATCGGGGAGATGGGTCAGCGTGTTCGTGCAGTTACGGCAGAACTCAACAACGAGAAGATCGACATCGTTGACTACAGTCCCGACTTGGCAACATTTGTTGCCAACGCTCTTTCGCCTGCAAAAGTTTCCAGCGCCTTCGTCATCGATGAATCGCTCAAAGCGGTGCGAGCACTGGTCCCTGACTACCAACTCTCCCTTGCCATTGGCAAAGAAGGACAGAACGCCAGGCTTGCCGCAAAGCTCACTGGTGCACGCATCGACATCCAGCCAGACAGCATCCTCGACGACTAGGGGTTAGACTGGATCCCGTTAGAACCTGCCTTGGCTGCCGTACACGGGCCGATCGCTTCACTTTGGTGAGAGTTGTCGCCCATGGAGGCAACGTTGTCGTGGATCACTCCGCGACTCTTGTAGGCCGTGGTGCGTGGGTGCATCCCACTCGCGAGTGCATTGATTCCGCAATTAAACGCAAGGCCTTCGGCCGGGCGCTGAGGGCGGAATCCGCGCTCGGAATGGGGCAGGTTTTCACAATAATCGAGGCTTCATCCGAAGCCCCAGAAGAACAGGCTGATTGACCTATGGATAACTAATGAGCGGCTCGAAATGAGACCCGTCCGCAAATAGGTTTACTCCCGTCGGGGTAGACCCCAGACAGGAGAATTGTGGCTAAACCACGCGTACACGAGATCGCAGCAGAACTCGGTGTTGACAGTAAAACTGCCCTTGAGAAACTCAAGGAGATGGGCGAGTTCGTTAAAGGACCGTCTTCCAGCGTTGAACCCCCGGTTGCACGCAGGCTGAAGGCTGCCCTTGAGGCAGACGGAGCTAAAGCGCCTGCACCCGCAGAGGAGCCGAAGAAGGCTCCCGCTAAGGCAACCCCGGCTCCGGCGCCAGCGCCCAAAGCGCCGCCTGTGGCTGAGACACCGGCACCCACGGAGCCGGCTCCAGCCGTGCCGTCAGCTCCAGCCGCTCCAACACCTGCCCTAACGGAAACATCGAGCTCCGCAGAGTCGTCCTCGACGGATGGCGCGGCAGGCATTCCGCGCCCCGGTGCTCCGCGCCCAGGAAACAACCCATTCGCCTCTGCGCAGGGAATGCAGCGTCCCGGCGCTCCTCGCCCTGGTAACAACCCCTATGCGAGCGCGCAGGGCATGAACACTCGGCCGCCGTCAGCTAGTGGAATTCCGCGTCCGGCGGCACCGCGCCCGGGTGCACCACGCCCCGGCGTCGGTGTCGGGCAGCGACCAGCAGCGCCAGGTTCTCGTCCCGGTGGCCCAGGAGGGCCACGCACGGGTGCTGGTGCACGCCCAGGCGGTGCTGGTGGCGGTTTTCGCCCCGGCGGCGCGGCTGGTGCGGGAGCACCGAGCACAGGTTTTGGTCCGAACCGACCTCCAGCAGGCGGCGGTCGCGGTCGTGGCCCGGGTGGCGGCACCGCAGGCGCGTTCGGTCGCGGTGGCGGTCGTGCGAAGTCCCGCAAGTCGAAGCGTACGAAGCGCGCAGAGTTTGAGCTGAGAGAAGCTCCTTCGCTGGGTGGAGTGAGTGTTCCCCGTGGTGACGGTAGCACCGTCATCCGAATGCGTCGAGGTGCCTCGATTACGGACTTCGCCGACAAGATTGACGCGAGCCCAGGAAACCTCGTGACGGTTCTCTTCCATCTCGGTGAAATGGCGACAGCCACGGAGTCGCTGGATGAGGCAACCTTTGAGGTGTTGGGG
>JBDSUT010000013.1:0-4022 GCA_039927595.1 Terrimesophilobacter sp. | reverse complement strand
AGACCGGTACAGCTGAGGTGGCTGAGGGTGGCGTGTATACGAATCAGCGGATAGTTTCTGTCGCCGGAATTGTGCCAGCAGACAACCCACAATATGTGGTCATCGTCACCTACGTTAAGCCGCAGACGATGAAGACCTCGGCCGCGGCCGCACCAACATTCAATAAAATCGTGAAACAATTGCTGAAGATCTACCGCGTGCCCCCATCCAATGGGCCGGCGCCTGACTACCCAACGACTTGGTGAGAAAGAGGATGCATTGACTGATCGGATTCCACCGGTCCTTCGTCCAGAGCATCCGTTGGCGAGAGCCCTCGCTGGTCTCGTCGAAGAGTTCGGCCTCGAATACGTCGGCTCACTAGACGGTGTCGAGGTGAGCGGTGTAACGGTGCGTACAACCGAAGTGCACCCTGGCGATCTTTTTGTCGGGCTGCCCGGTGCCCATAGCCACGGAGCCCAGTACGCCGCCGATGCACGCGAACGAGGCGCGGTGGCGCTCATGACGGATGCCGATGGGGCGAAGCTTGCCGCTGACGCCGGGTTGCCCATCGTTCTCGTTGAATCGGCGAGAGCGGCGCTCGGGGATGTCTCTGCTTGGGTGTATCAGACGGCACAGCATCCGCCTCTGCTTTTTGGTATCACGGGAACAAATGGCAAAACTTCGACGGCATATCTGCTGGAGGCCATCCTTCGGCAGCTTGGACTCGTCACAGGCTTGAGTTCCACAGCCGAGCGCCACATTGGCGATCTCACCGTGGTGAGCAGGCTCACTACTCCGGAGGCAAGTGAATTGCATGCCCTCCTTGCGCGCATGCGGGAAAGCGAAGTTCGTGCGGTCGCAGTCGAGGTGAGCGCACAGGCTCTGAGTGCGAATCGCGTCGACGGAATTTTGTTTGACATTGTGTCGTTTACCAATCTCAGTCACGACCATCTTGACGATTACGCCGACATGGAAGAATATTTCTCGGCCAAGTTGTCGTTCTTCGATCCTGTGCGGGGGCGACGGGGCGTCGTTTCGTTGGATACTCCATGGGGGCAGCGAGTTGTGGCGGGATCACATATTCCGGTCACGACGATTTCGGCCACAGACGGTGTTGACGCTGAATGGCGCGTGGAGATTCTTGACGAGTGCGCTGAGCACACAGCCTTCCGACTTACGGGTCCAGAGGGCAGATCGCTTGAAACGACGGTTCCCGTCATTGGGTGGCACATGGCGGCAAACGCGGGCCTCGCCATCGTCATGCTGGTCGAAGCAGGGTTTGAGTTGGAAGCAATAGGGCATGCAATTCAAGGCGGTATCGTGGCCTACCTGCCCGGACGCACGGAGCGGGTTTCTGGCGATGTCGGCCCCACCATTTTCGTCGACTTTGGTCACAGCCCCGACGCCTTTTTGAACACGCTCAAGGCGGTTCGCAAAGTGACAACCGGTCGCGTCATTATGGTGTTCGGGGCTGATGGCGACCGTGACGCATCGAAGCGTCACGAGATGGGCAGAGTGGCCTCAGAGTTTTCAGACCTTCTCGTTATTACCGATCATCACCCTAGGTTTGAAAATGCTGACGCTATCCGCACAGTTCTCGTCGAAGGGGCGGGTCTTGCCGAACATCAAGCAGAGCTTTACAACGTGAGCCCACCTGAGCAGGCGATTCGAAAAGCAGTATCCCTTGCGCGCGAGGGCGATTCTATTCTGTGGGCGGGCCCTGGGCACCAGGACTATCGCGATATTGAAGGAGTCCGTACGCCATATTCTGCTCGAGCGGAAGCCCGCGCTGCGTTACGTGAGGCTGGCTGGTGATCGAACTCTCACTCGCTGACCTTGCCTCGATAGTCAGCGGAGACGTGCAGGATGCTTGCGGTACCGCTGTCGCTGATGGCACTCAGATGGTTGACGGACCAGTCGCGGTCGATTCGCGTCGGGTAGTCCCTGGTTCAATTTTCCTGGCCATGCGTGGCGACACGACAGACGGTCACGAGTATGTTCAGGGTGCGATCGCTGCGGGTGCAAGCGTGATTATCGCGGAGCGTCCCGTGGAGGCGTCAGTTCCCGTCATCCTTGTGAATGACTCGCTGGAGGCACTAACCGTTCTGGCGCGCGAGGTGGTGAGCCGCGTGCGCTCACAGGGAAAGCTTCGAGTCCTTGCGGTTACTGGATCTAACGGCAAGACAACTACGAAAACCATGGTGCGCGCCATCCTTGAAACGGTGGGGCCCGTGGTTGCTCCGCGCGAGTCTTTCAACAATCACGTGGGTGCTCCGTTATCCATGCTGGATGTCACCGCAGACACGGAGTTTCTGGTCGTGGAAATGGGGGCGAGCGCAAAGGGTGATATTGCTCGACTGATTTCTATCGTTGTTCCGGATGTCGCCATCGTCCTAAAAGTGGGACTCGCGCACGCGGGAGGCTTCGGTGGTATTGAGGAGACACAAAAGGCAAAGGCAGAGATTGTCACAGAACTTCCGGCCTCCGCGCTGGCCGTGCTGAACGCCGATGATTCCCGAGTTGGTGCGATGGCAAGCATGACACGAGCCCGCGTCACTACTTTTGGTTTCTCTGATGGCGTCGATGTTGGCGCCAAAGACGTATCAACAACTGTGGAGGGTACGCGATTCACGCTCGTGACCGGGCTAGGCGAGTACGACGTCGTGCTGAGCATTTTGGGTGAACACAACGTTATGAACGCGATTGCTGCCGTGGCGGCAACCCAAGAAATGGGGGTGTCGCTCGATGCTGCGATTCTCGCACTTTCAGCGCTACCTCGCGCAGAACATTGGCGCATGGAATTGCATCACACTCCCGAAAACATTACCGTCATCAATGACGCATACAACGCGAGCCCAGACTCGATGGCTGCGGCCCTCAAGACGCTCGCTGAAATTACGCGGGGCAAACATCGCGCGGTTGCCGTTCTCGGTGAAATGTCTGAACTGGGCGAGTATGCCGATGAGGAACACGACAAGCTTGGTCGCCTCGTTGTGCGGCTGAACATCGACAAATTGATTGTCGTGGGTCACGCTGCGCGTCACATCCACAACGCGGCGGGCCTCGAAGGTTCGTGGGATGGAGAGTCGGTACTCGTTGAGAGTGCTGATGTGGCATACGATCTGCTGCGTGAGGTATTGCAGCCAGGGGATGTCGTTCTCGTGAAATCATCGAATTCGGCGGGCCTTCGCATCCTGGGCGACCGAATCGCAGGGGTGAGCTAGATGCTTGCTCTGCTCTTTGCCGCCGGATTCTCCATGGTCTTTACGTTGCTGTTGACACCGCTCTTTGCGAAAGCTTTTCGCAGGTTGAATCTTGGCCAGTTCATCAGGGCAGACACACCAACGACGCACGTGGTTAAACGAGGAACCCCGTCCATGGGTGGAATCGTTTTTATCACGGCGTCAGTTCTTGGTTATTTCGTTGGGCATTTCTTTGGCGGGGGCCGCCCGAGTATTAGTGCCCTGCTCGTTATTTTGATGATGGTTGGCGTTGGACTCGTTGGTTTTATCGACGACTTTATGAAGGTGAGCAAGCAAAACAGCCTTGGACTTCGGGGTATATACAAGATCATTGGTACGGCCATCGTGGGAGTCATTTTTGCTCTCGTCGGGATCACCTATCGCGACAGCCACGATCGAAGCCCTGTGTCTACCGCGGTGTCGTTCATCCGAGACCTGAACTTTGATTTCATTACCGTGTTCGGACTTGTCCTCGGATCCATTGCGCTCGTGTTGTGGATTGTCTTTCTCACTGTCTCAACCTCGAATGCCGTCAATCTCACTGACGGTCTCGATGGTCTCGCAACGGGGGCCTCGATCCTCGCCATCGGGTCTTACATTCTCATTGGTTACTGGCAGTCGATTCAGTCATGCTTCAGCCTTTCGGTAAATCCAGAAAATCTTTTCAAGTGCTATGACGTTTCTTCGCCAATCGAGCTTGCGACGATCGCTGCCGCCATAGTTGGCTCCCTGATCGGGTTCCTCTGGTGGAATACGTCTCCCGCTCAAATCATGATGGGTGATACCGGCGCGTTCGCGCTC
>JBDSUT010000012.1:0-12899 GCA_039927595.1 Terrimesophilobacter sp. | reverse complement strand
AACCCAGACAAAACCGCGCTGTTGCCGGTTGCGCAGCGTGTGGCGCTCATCGAGAAGTCCATAGTCGACGCCGGTCTGTCAGACAACATCAAAGTCATGTCGTGGAGTGTCGGCCTACTCGTGGACTACTGCACCGATGTGGGCGCGAGCGTGCTTGTGAAGGGCGTGCGCTCCCAAGTGGATGTCGCTTACGAGACACCCATGGCGATCATCAACCGCAATCTCGCCGGCGTGGAGACCATCTTTTTGCTGCCGGACCCAGCGCACGCACACGTCTCAAGTTCTCTCGTGCGCCAGGTTGCCGCTCTCGGCGGAGATGTTAGCCCTTACGTTCCCAAAGCAGTTTCTGATTACCTTCAATCACCGTCAGCAGAGAGTTGATCATGTTGCCCCTCATTCTTGGTTACAAGGCTTCAGCAGAGCAGTTTGCCCCCCGCGATCTCGTGGAGTACGCGGTGGCGGCGGAGGCTCACGGCTTCGAAACCGTGACCGTGAGCGATCACTTTCAGCCGTGGCGTCACGAGGGCGGTCACGCGCCGTTCTCACTCGCCTGGATGGCTGCCGTGGGAGAGCGCACGAGCACGATCCGTATCGGCACCTCGGTGATGACCCCCACTTTCCGTTACAACCCCGCGGTGCTCGCGCAGGCGTTTGCGACGATGGGGTGTCTCTACCCTGGGCGCATCATCCTTGGGGTGGGCAGCGGCGAGGCGCTTAACGAGATCGCGACCGGATTCCGCGGCGCTGGCGAGCAGGACTGGCCAGAATTCAAGGAGCGCTTTGCCCGACTGCGCGAGTCAGTGCGCCTCATGCGCCAACTGTGGACAGAAGACCGCGTCGACTTCGAGGGCGAGTACTACTCCACCCACGGTGCCTCGATCTATGACCGGCCAGACACCCCGATTCCGGTCTACATTGCTGCGGGCGGGCCCATGGTCGCGCGATACGCGGGCCGTGAGGGTGATGGCTTCATCTGCACCTCTGGCAAGGGCATGGGGCTCTACACGGACGAGCTGCTACCTGCGGTTGCGGAAGGCGTGGAGGCGAGCGGTCGGGATGCCGACCAGGTCGACCGCATGATTGAGATCAAACTTTCCTACGACCCAGACCCGGTTGCCGCGCTCGAGAACACCCGCTTCTGGGCTCCGCTGGCGCTCAGAAAAGAGCAGAAGCACGACATCACCGACCCGATGGAGATGGAGGCGGCGGCGGATGCCCTGCCCATCGAGCAGATCGCGTCGCGGTGGATCGTGGGCTCCGACCCGGATGCCGTGGTCGCCGACATCCGCAAGTACATTGACGCGGGCCTCAACCACCTCGTGTTCCATGATCCGCGCGCCGATCAGGGTCGGTTCCTTGAGCTGTTCGAACGGGACATTGCACCCAGGCTGCGCGGCTAACGAGCTGCCGAATTCCGCACGAACGACAGCGGCCGTCGCCGGATCTTTCGGCAACGGCCGCTGTGCTGTGATCGAGCCGCGCTGTGATCGAGCCGCGCGGTGATCGGGGTGCCCGCGGTGGGCACACCTCACAGTCGCGGTGCGATCAGGTGGCGCATCCGTTCGGCTGCGCGCTCGCGCTCAAGCCTGGCAAGATGCTGCTCAACCCGGTTCGCCCTGCGCTCGCGGGACTCGATGGTGAGCGGCCTGCGCCCCCACGTGATGAGTGCGACACCGAGGTGCAACGCGATGCGGTCGACGAGACCAACGCGACGAGCAACGGTGGGGTGCATGTGCACCACGAGTTGGGGTGGGTGTTCGTGACGTCGCGTCTCCTGGGGAGTGCGCGTCGGGGTGACTGAGGTATTCATGGTGATTGTCCTTTGAGAGTGCACTGATTGCTGTGATCACGGTGCAGCGGGGTCGCGGATGACCGAGAGCACCGGGGGTGTGGTGAACAACCGACAGCGATCAGCGCACCGCGGCAGGGTGCCTAAACGGAGCTAGGGATCTCGTCGGTTGGGCTTCGAAAGCGCCACCACCGCGAGAATCGGAGGGTGCGAATCGATTAGGCGGTGAGGGCCCGCGTTTTAACGACGCAGTCGAAGCCGGCGGTGATACGGGTAATACCCGAAATGTTTTTCATCAACACGCTGGTCTCCTTTCGACTGTTGCGCGAGCACTCAAACTACAGCGGTCGAAGGCGACAGCACAACACCAGCGCGTGTTTTGGTGCGTGGAGTTACGCATCCGTTACTCCGTAGACTGATCGGTATGACCGTGATCTTGCCCGTCGTGTTCTTTGTGTTGATGTTTGTGGCGCTCGCCGACATCATCACGATCGACGGCTCCAGGATGAAGCACCTGCCGAAGTTCTTGTGGATCATCCTCGTGATTCTGTTGCCGCTGATTGGTTCAATCCTGTGGTTTCTTGTGGGCAGGGAATACCCGCAGCCCAGCATGGGTAGCCCCCGCGCGCCCCGTTTCCGAGCCTCAGCAGACTCCTTCAGCAGCCCCCGTGATAGCGGAATTCCTCTTGGCCCACGAGATACGGAAGCCGAGCTTGCGGCCCTCAACCGAGAGATCGAGGCACACGAGCGGGTGGAGCGCATTCGCGAGTTGGAGGCTCAACTTGAGGCGAAACGGCGCGAGAAGGGCTCCGCATCCTGACCGCCTTCGTCGCGAGACCGCAGAATCCGAGACAATAGAGCGGTGACCACCACAGCGCACATCGGCTACGCCGCCCCCCTCGAGCAACTTGCTCCCGCGGATGTCGTCGCGCTCGCGGCGAAGGCAGAGAGCGCGGGCTTCCGGGGAGTGATGGCGGCAGACCGCTTCCAGCCGTGGGTACCCAGCCAGGGCAACGCAGCGTTTGCCTGGCCGGTACTCGGGGCGATCGGTCAGGTGACCAACCACGACCTGGGCACGGGCATGACGGTGCCGGGCTACCGCTGGCATCCGGCGATGGTGGCGCAGGCGAGCGCGACACTTGCCGCTCTCTACCCGGGCAGGCACTGGCTCGGAATCGGTTCCGGCGAAGCCATTGATGAGCACGTCGCGGGTGGCTACTGGCCAGAGACCGCGGAGCGCATCAATCGGATGTTCGAGGCAGTAGACCTCATTCACAAACTGTTCTCTGCATCCATCGCTGGCCGCGATACCAAACACGCGGGGCAGTACTTCACCCTCGAATCCACGCGCTTGTGGACGATGCCGCCGGCGGCCCCCGAGATTCTGGTCGCAACTTCTGGACCGGTTACCGCCAAGCGTGCGGGGCGCACCGTGAACGGCATCATCGTGGACGGCGCCCCCATCGACAAAATTCCGACACTCTTTTCCAAACTCGGCGAGGGTGCGAAGGAAGCTGGTCGCGGTCCCGCCACGCGCGTGCTTCGGTTGCACCTCAGCTGGGCTGAGACCGACGAGCAGGCGATGGCGAACGCAATGCGGGAGTGGCCGAACGGTGGCCTGCGGTTTCCGCGTTCCGACATCCGCTCGCCGTTCGAGTTTGAACAACTCGCTCGACTCGCCCGGCCAGAAGACTTCGAGGGACGCATGACGGTCTCCGCCGACCCTGACGTGCACCGCAGGTCGATTCAGCGCTACCTCGATCTCGGGTTTGACCGCATCTACCTGCACAATGTGGGCAGGAATCAACAGGAGTGGATTGACGTGTTCTCTCGCGACGTGCTGCCGGGGTTAGTGCGATGAACGTGTCGCTGACCGCGTGGGCGGTTGCCGGGTTTCCAGAGATCGCGGCGGGCGACGACCTTCCGGGGATGATTGCTGAGGCGGTCGGCCCGCTGCAGGACGGTGACATCGTCGTGGTGACGAGCAAGATTGTGTCCAAGGCGGAGGGTCGGCAGGTCGAGGCGGCGGACCGTGAGGATGCCATCACCGCCGAAACCGTGCGCGTTGTGGCGACCCGCACGCACGCTCACGGAGTCACCCGCATCGTCGAGAACCGCCTTGGTCTCGTGCTCGCCGCGGCCGGCGTTGATTCGAGCAACACCCCTGAGGGTGTGGTGCTGCTCTTGCCGGTTGACCCGGATGCCTCCGCGCGCGCCATCTGCGCGGCGCTCAGGCTGAAGAACGGAGTGCGAGTGGGCGTCGTAATTTCCGACACCCTCGGCCGCGCGTGGCGCGTGGGCCAAACCGATATTGCCATTGGCGCGGCCGGGCTAAAAGTGCTCGATGATCTTCGCGGTACGACGGATTCTGGAGGTCGCCGCCTCGATGCCACGATCATCGCCGTCGCCGATGAGCTGGCAGCAACCGCGGACCTCGTGAAAGGCAAGGCCTCCGGCCTGCCGGTGGCGGTCATCCGCGGTCAGGGCCGCCTCGTGGGGGATCTCGATGAGCCTGGTGCGCGCAGTATCGTTCGCCCTGCTGACGAAGACTTGTTCCGGCTCGGCGCGGACGAGGCGTATCAGCGAGGGGTCAGCGACGGAAGGGCTGAGCCCGGGTCACCAACCGCCGCCGCCGCCTCCGCCACTTCCTCCTCCTGAGGAGCCTCCACCAGAAGAACCGCCGGAACTGCTGCTTCCGCCGGAGGAACTCCATGACGAGCCGCTTGTACTGGGAGCCGGGGTGGTTGCGAAACTTGTCGAGGAGAAGGAGCCGGCGAAAGAGTTGACGGCGCCAATCGTGGCGCCTCCGGTGTACCACTCAGGCTGTTCGGTCACGCTGTAGTAGCGGCCGAGCTCCTCGATCCACTCCTTCTCGATTCCAAAGATCATGGCGTACGGCAACAGTTTTTCGTACAACTTGATCACCGCGGATTGATCCGTGACGTCGATTCGCTCTGCCGTTCCCGGGGCCTGAAGAAAGCGAATTCGGTCAGCTTCGGCCAGGGCGATGTAGTCACGAATACCGAAGAGGTAATCGCGCAGCTCTGCGCCTTCTTCGGTGATGAGGTTCGGTGGGTTAATGACAATCGCCACCACCGCCCACCCCACCAGGCACCAGAATGCGGCGATGGCAATTCCTGGCGGGTCAACAGTGAACCAGATGGACACGAACCGGACGACGAGCGCCAACATCGCAATGCCGAACGTGCTCCAGCGCAGGATGCGGGGGATCTTGGTCGTGGGCTTTGCGCGCCAACCGTTGGAATCAACCTCGTGCGCCATGCGATTCTTATGCTTCGCGAGTCGATCCCCGATTTTGCGATTCGCGGGGTCCAAGAAAACCTTTTTGCCGAGAGAGACGTCACCGAACAGCGCTTGGAGCACCCACTCCTCGTCATGAGGTGCTGTGGGCCAACCCGCAATGAGCTCAAGCTCATACCGCGTGTTCTTTGTTTTTTGGGGGTGCTCTTTGATGGCCAAAACCTTGGCCACAGCAAATCGCACAATCTGTGCCGGAAGGGCAGACTTTTTGCGACCCAAAAGCTCCGCGGCGAGCATGGGGTAGGCGTTTTTCGGTGGGGTGTACTGCGGAACGATGATGCCGCGACCCTTCGCATCCCGCCACACAAAGATTTTCACCACGAGACCCACCAAGAACGCTGCAATGGTGAGCCCCAGAAGCACCCACGGCAGCACCGCAAACAGCCAGCTCTTCTTCGGGTTGGGTGGCTCAACAAAGGTTGTTGCGTCAAACCCCACCGCAATAGTCATGTTTTGACTTGGACGTAAATTGGATGCCTGCGCCGTGACCGTGTTACCGGTTCGTGCACTATCGCAGCGATTCGTGTCGCCCTCGTAGCCTTGGTAGCACGCAACGTTTCCGGTGAGCGATTGGGCTAGTTCGTCGGTGAGATGAAGAGTTGCCGACACCGTTCCGAAGGGTTGGCCCCACCCCGTTCCGTTGACATCGCGATAAAACTCATCAACGCCGAGGTCTTTCGCCGACAGAATGACGTTGCGTTCCGTGTATTCGATGATGAAGGTTTTCTTGCCCTGCATGTAGCTCGAACCGCTACCAATGCGCACAAGGGCAAACCCGCCGTCGTCCGTGCGGGAAAACGGGTACGGCGTGCCTGCGGCATCCGTGACGCCAATGATGCTGAGGTCAAACGGAACCCCGTCGCTATCGAGCGGGAGGGCGCGTTCTATGCCGTGGTTTTGGTCAAAGTCGGGAAAGACCGCGACGAGAGTCTCGACAACGCGCAGAGTCGCGTTGCCCTGAGCGTCCCGATCAAGAAAGAAATCGCTCGTCATTGAGTCGAAGGTGAAGTCGTTGACCCCGGCTGACGCGGGCGATGCAGAAAAGCCAACCGACGCAAAAGGCAGCGTGAAGGCCACGACAACCAGTGCGGCGCGCACAGTGTTTCTCAAGCGCATGGTCACAGGTTAGCGAAGAAACTCTCGGCGAGGTGTCGACAATGCCTGACACAATCGACGTAACAGAGTGAGTGCGATTCGCGATGGAGTGGCCATGAACGAGGATGTTCGTCAGCCGTCGCTGCGTCGCGCCCGGAACCGCTCAGCCCCGAACCGAACTGCCCCGAACCGAACTGCCCCGAACAGCACCGCCTTCAACAGTTCGTCCTCAGATCGCCGTGGCAGAACGATTGTGATGACGCTGCGCGGAAGCGGGATGCTCGGGGCCGCCATCGCGTTGTTCAGTGTTGCCTACATTGCGGGCTGGCCGGAGCTGCTCATCCTCGCGAGTTTTTGCGCCATACCCCCGCTGCTGGCTCTCCTTGTTGTGGCGGTGAAGCGGCCACGATGGGCCGTGAAAAGGTCACTCTCTCGATCAGTTGTCAGTGTGGGCAGTTTGGGTTCCGCGCGCGTCACGGTGCGAAGCACAGCTCGCCGTCGGTCTTCCTCTGCACGGTGGAGTGACGATCTTCCTTGGAGCCCGGGGCGAACCGAGTGGCAGGAGCTTCCCGCCGTCAACGCGGGCACCGCCGTTGAACTGCACTACGACTTTTCTCCACCACGGCGCGGCGTTGCCCTTCTTGGCCCTGTTGTGGTGGAACGTGCTGATCCGTTTGGGTTCGCGAGATCCGAATGGGCGCTGGGTGAACGCCAGCGGGTTGTGGTTGCACCCGAACTCGTCGACCTTGCCCTCGGGCTGACGGATCTCGCCACCCATACCGGCGCGGCGCAACTCTTTCATCACCGTGCGCTCGCCGGTGATCACGACATCATGACGCGCGACTACCGTGCGGGGGATGCCATGGGGCGTGTGCACTGGAAGGCATCCGCGCATCACGGCCAGTTGATGGTGCGGGAGGACGACAAGCGCAGTCACGCCGAAGCCGCCATCGTTGTCGATACTCGGCGAGGCAGTTGGCGGGATGTTTCGCGCAGCCAGTCCTTCGAGCGCGTAGAGAGTGAAGGTTTTGAGTGGGCTCTCAGCATGACCTCGTCGTTGCGTGATTTTTTTGTGCGCAGCGGACTTCGCGTGCGAACCGTTGAAACAGCGGTCACGCAGTTGGCGGATGCTGCGAACGTGGACGACTTTGTCGAATCGCTCGCGCGAGTGCGCCTCAGCTATCACGATGGTCCCGCCATTCGACTCGCGGAGCCAGCAAAGGCGAGTGTCGGATCCGTCTTTGCTGTGCTCAACGCGCCGGACGAGGAGACGATTCGCGCGCTCACGGAACAGCGCGCGGGTTTTGGTTTCGCCGCAGCATTCATGCTCGGCGCGAGGGATGCTGTGCGCAATGATCGGTTGCTGCGCGCGGGGTGGGTACTGCACCACGTCTCCGAGGGGGAGAGCGTGCTGGCAGCGTGGCATGGCTTGTTGGCCATGGGTGCTGTGGCCGACGGTGCGGTAGCCGAGATTACGGCGGCAGCTGATGGCTGAGGCGGCGGCCCGGGTCGCGCGTGTCAGAACCGAGCGCGCTGGGTTGTGGGGCTCAGGGCCGTGGGGCGCACGGCACCGGCGTACGGAGTTTCTGCGCGTTGTGATGGTGTTCGCAACCTTTGCCGTGACGTTGGGTGGTCTGCACACAATTCTTGACGGCGTTGGCTGGTGGGTTCTGTGTGTGACACTGTGCGCCACGGTGCTGGGGACTGGGGCCGCCGTCAGAGCGACGTTCTCGCGCTGGCGACTCTGGGGGCGTTTGCTCGCGCCAGCGGTGTCACTCCTTGCTGCTGCGATCCTCGTCATGCTGCGGTTCGGGGCAGGAACGGGCCTGATTGGCATCATCCCGAACTCAGAGACGTGGGTGCGATTCGGTAAACTGCTTCGCGACGCGGGGTACTCGATTACGTGGCAAACCGTTCCGGCGCGGGCAGATGAGCCGATCTCGTTCGTGCTTGCTCTCGGGGTGATTGTGCTCGTTGTGGCCGCAGAGATTGTGGCATTCTCGCTGCACTTCCCCGCGCTCGTGGGGCTTCCGCTTGCCGTTGTCTTTCTCATCCCTGGCCTCACCCCAGAGGGACGAACGGATGGCTGGTTTTTTGCTGCCAGTGCACTGACGTACCTTGCACTTCTGCTGGTGGGGCGACGATGGCACGCCACCCCGGTTCTGGCGGTGGGAGCGCTCGCGGTGGTGAGTGGCCTTGTGCTTCCCGGAGCATTACCGAGCACGGATTTCACGGTTACCAGCAGCGGGTTGGGGCCGAGCGTCTCCACCGGGGTGAACCCGATGCTCCACCTCGGCAGTGATCTGCGCGACAACATCAAGCGCACCGCGTTGACGTACAGCACAGTGTCTGGCAAACCGGAGTATCTGCGTCTTGCCGAAATTTCTGACTTCTCGGGGCAAGACTGGGGCCCGGGTCAGCCGGTGCTGGACAATCAAAATCGTCCCGTGGCGTTCCCTCGCGCACCGGGGGTCTCCAGCAGGGTCACCACAGCGCGTGAGGTGACCTACGTTCACGTGGCGAACCTTGCGAGCCCGTGGCTTCCCCTTCCGTACGCTCCTTCCGCCGTCACCGGGCTTCAGGGTTCGTGGCAGTTCCTCCCGGAATCCTTCACGGTGGCTAGTAACCACGATCTGGCCCGTGGCCAGAATTACACGGTAGCCAGCGAGCAGATCACACCGACGCCAGAGCAGTTGCTCTCCACGGGCACGCGCGTGCCGCTCGGACTGCAACCGTACCTTTCGCTTCCCACCAAAAGGCCCAGGGTGATTGCAGAGACGGCGCAGAGTGTCACGGCCAGCGAGCCAACCAACTATGAGAAGGCGCTTGCGCTTCAGGAGTATCTGCGCTCTGAGCCATTCCACTATTCAGAGTCCGCTCCTGAAGCGCAAGGATATGACGGCACGGGTGTTGCGTATGTAGCCGCGTTCTTGAAGCAACACGAGGGGTACTGCATCCACTTCGCCTCGGCGATGGCGGTGATGGCGAGAGAGCTCGGCATCCCTAGTCGCATCATTGTGGGATTTCAGCCCGGTACACTCCAAAGCGAGCAGGATCAGGGCAGACGTCTATTCTCGGTGACGACCAAAGACCTGCACTCGTGGCCAGAACTTTACTTTGACGGAATCGGCTGGGTTCGGTTCGAGCCGACGCCCAGTCGAGGCGAGGTTCCCGCGTACGCGAACCAGTCGGTTACCGGTGTTCCGTCGATGGTGGCACCGGACGCCGGAACAGCCTCACCCAGCGGTCGCGACCCAAATGCTGGTGCGCCCAGTATCGATGACGGCCCCACGGCTGCCGCGTGGCTGTCGACCGCCACGAGAGGGGGGTGGCTTGTGATCGGTGGCGGCCTCCTTGGTCTTGGCGCTCTTATCTTCGTTCCCGCTGTGCTTCGCGTGGTGCGACGCTCGCGGCGGCTGGCGGCGGTCTCGTTGGGGCACGGAACAGTCGTGTCACTGTGGCGCGAGATTGTCGACACGGCTCAGGACGCGGGTATCTCGATCGGGCCGACGCTGACCCCACGAGAGGCGCGCGCGCGATTGCACAGGGCCCGAGGAATGTCGGATGCCGGCCGTGCCGCGCTCGACCGCGTGGGCGAGGCACTGGAACGCGAAGGTTATGGGCCTCCCCGCGTTGATGGTGCGAACGCGCAGGCCCTCAACGCCATCGTCGCAGACGCACGAGTGGTCATTTCTTGCCTCCTCGCAAGCACGCCGAATGATGCGCGCCTGAAAGCCTTCTTGCTTCCCGCTTCTCTGGTGGCGAGCACACAACAGGCGGTGAGGCGATGGGTATGAAATCCCCAACAAGGGGCAGACTAAAGACCCTGGCCACAGTGCCGGAGCCGCGGCGAAACAGTGAGGTGCACAGTGTCTGAAGCGAGGGCATCGAAGACGAGCGTGACGGAAGACATCGCGTTGACAGCGAGTGGGGCGACCTTGACCGGTCTGGGAGACGTTTTCGGATTGTGCCGCAGCATCATCCGCAGCGTGGAAACTGTCATTGACGGCAAGCGTGAGGCGGTGGAGCTTGCGCTCATGACGGTGCTTGCTGAGGGCCACCTACTCATCGAAGACGTTCCGGGTGTTGGTAAGACCATGCTCGCAAAGGCTCTCGCTCGCTCCATCGACAGCTCGGTGAATCGCATCCAGTTCACCCCAGATTTGCTGCCATCAGACATCACCGGCGTCTCCGTCTTCAACCAGGTGACGCGCGAGTTCCAGTTCAAGCCTGGGCCGATTTTCGCCAATATTGTGATCGGCGATGAGATCAACCGGGCGAGCCCCAAAACTCAGTCGGCCCTGCTGGAGAGCATGGAAGAGGGTCAGGTCAGCGTTGATGGAGCCACCTATCCGCTCGCGCGCCCCTTCACGGTCGTTGCCACCCAAAACCCGGTGGAGATGGAGGGCACCTATCCGCTGCCAGAGGCTCAGCGCGACCGATTTATGGTCAGAATTTCGATGGGATACCCCGACGAGGTTGCTGAGCTCACCATGTTGCGTATGAGGGAGCTGACGAGTCCGCTTGATTCACTTTCTCCGGTAGTTTCGCTCGAACAACTCACCCATATGATTGCCCTCGTGCGCGGCACGTTTGTCTCGGAGTCGGTGGAAAAGTACGCGGTGAGCATTGCGCAAGAGACTCGACGTGACCCTGACCTGCGGCTGGGGGCGAGCCCCAGGGCCACCCTTCACCTTGTGCGCGCGGCCAAAGCGCGCGCGGTATTGGAAGGTCGAGAGTTTGTGCTTCCCGACGACATTGATGCGCTCGCCGTGCCGGTATTGGGTCATCGGCTTATCGCGGCAGCGCGGGTAGCCGGTGCCGGGTCCACCTATCAATCGACGAGCATCACTGACATCATTCAACGGATTGTTGCCGCCACGCCGGTGCCTTTGGGCGCAGGCGATCGTGGCTGATTGACCGATGTCTCGCTCAAGCGTTTCGCACGCGAGCGGGTCGCGCCGCAGTGTCTCGCGTGGAAGGCCGTCTCGTTCGGCCCCTCGGCGGCCCTTGCGTGTGGGCTTGGATTCCCGAGGTCGTTCGTTCGTGATCATCGGTGTCGTCGTGCTCATCAGTGCGTACATTTTTCGGCGGAGTGAACTTCTCTACGTGGGCACTCTGTTGATCGGGCTACCCGTTGTTGCCCTGCTAACGCTTCGATTCCGCCGTCGACTGTTGGGTGTTTCTCGACACTTTGATCCCGCTTTTGCGGAGGCTGGGTGGCCGGTAACAGTGAAGGTGGTGGTGCGTAACCTTGGCTCGACCCGCTCGGGTGAGGCGATGTGGCGTGATGTGTGGCCGTGGGCTCCATTTGGGCCCGCACCGACGCGGCTTCGCGCACTCCCGCGTCGAATCGGTGTGACGGGAATGGCCTCCACGACGGTCAGCTACAGTCTGAAACCGCCCCGGCGAGGTGTTTTCGATATCGGACCGTTCGTTGTGGAGGTGTCGGATCCGTTTCGGGTGGCCTGGGGTGAGGTGACTCTGGGGAGCACCCAAAAGCTCGTCGTGACTCCCCGAGTGGTGGACCTGCCCATCACCCGTCTTTCGATTGCGGCGCAAGACGGTTCCGATCGAGCGCAGCGCAGGCTTCACGGCGGTGCTGGTGGCGACCTCACGACGCGGGAGTATCGACACGGCGATCCGCTGCGTCGAGTTCATTGGAAGGCATCCGCACGCCACGGCGAACTCATGGTGCGGCGGGAGGAACAGCGCAGCCACGCGCAGGCGCGCATCGTGTTGGACACGCGAAGGGGTGGCTACCGTGATGCGGTGTCGCCCTCAGATGATGAGCCGGAGAGTGACAGCTTCGAATGGTCGGTGGCGTTCACGGCGTCGCTGCGTTTTCATCTCCAACGCATCGGGTTCACCGTGGAGATCGTCGAAACGGGGTACCCACAAATTGTGCAGTCAGACCAACACCAGCAGTTTCTGGGTTCCCTTGCCGAGCTGGAGCTCGTCGATGGCCTGCAGCAGCGGGTTTTTCTCTCGCTGCCACCCGCGGTGGGTCGATCGCTTGGCTCCGTGTTCGCGATCGTTGCGGATGCGGAGCCGCGCACCGTGGACAGCCTCATTGGCCAGCGTGCCCAGTTCGGCACCGCGGTGGCCTTCGTCGTTGACCCGCACAATGATCTTGTGCTCGGCTCGTTGCGGGATGCCGGCTGGCTGTGCGTGATCGTGAAAACCACTGACGATCTTGCAGAGGTGTGGCGCACGGCAGCGGAGCTTCGGGAGGCGCACAGTGCCGACTCCTGAATCGAGTGCAGCGCCACAGAACCTCGACGCCTGGCGCATCAGCATCGCCCTCTTCGCCTGCTTCTGCGTCGCCGTGGCGTCACTGCACACTGTGCTGCAGGGTTTTGAATGGTGGTTTGCTGTCACCACAACCTTCGTCGCGGTGATGGGCTCTGCGGCTGTGACTCGTGCGGTGACACGTCGCCGTTGGGTGCCGCATCTTGTTGCGCCGCTCGCGTTAGGGGGAGTGCTCACACTTCTTTTCTCGGGCGGCACAGCGCTTCTGCTGGTCGTTGCTACCCCCGACACCTTCGGAGTATTCGGGAGTCTCGCTCAGGATGGGTCAGCATCGATTCGGGGCCAGTCCATCCCGGCCGAGGCGAGCCCTGGGATTGTGTTCGTGTTGTGTCTGGGCATGGGTGTTCTTGCGATCGTGGCGGATTTGATCGCTGTTTCGTGG
>JBDSUT010000011.1:0-2257 GCA_039927595.1 Terrimesophilobacter sp. | reverse complement strand
ACCGCACCGAGGTGGGCGCAAAGTTCGAGCATTTCAAAGAGTCCGCTGGGTTCATGGATTTGTTCTGGCCTGGTCACCTGATTGTGGAGATGAAGGCACCGCACGTGCCGATCGAGAAGGCCACAGACCAGCGGGCGCGCTACTGGCAGGCATCCTCAGATTCGGCGAATGATGTTCAGGCCGCGCGATTTGTGATGGCCTGCAACTTTGGTGAGTTTGAGATTTGGGAGCCCGGCCTGTTTCCGAACGAAGCCCGAGCGCTGTTTCCACTCTCGGAGCTGCCTGATCGATACGACTCACTGCTGTTTTTGCAGTCAGACAATGTTGAACCGATCTTCTCTGAGCATCGTCGGGAGCTCACGACGGAGGCTGCAACCCACATTGCCGAGCTGTATAACTCGCTGGCCGACCGCTCTGCCGCGCCCGCCGATGTGATTCAGCAGTTCACCATGCAGGTGGTGTGGTGCCTGTTCGCGGAGGATCTTGGCATCCTAGACGGCTATCCGTTACAGAACACGGTCGATGACCTGTTGAAGCAAAAAGACCCCGATTCGGCTCGGGATATTGGCTACCTGTTTTCACTGTTGAACCAAAAGGGCAACCACAACCGGCAGGGCCGCTACCTTGGTACGCACTATGTGAACGGTGATTTGTTTAAGCGGCCCGCAGCGGTGTTGTTGAATCGTGGCGAGCTGGAGCACCTTCGCGGTGCGGCGGAGTTCAACTGGCGCGCGGTGGACCCCACGATTTTTGGTTCGCTCATGGAGGGCGTGCTCGGCGAGGCCCGTCGCGACACGCTGGGTGCCCATTACACGCACGAGTCCGACATCATGAAAATCGTGGTGCCCACTATTGTGCGGCCGTGGCGTGAGCGCATTGCTGAGACGACGTCGGCGGCAGAGGCGCGCGCCTTGCTGGATGAACTGTGCGCATTTCGAGTGCTCGACCCGGCGTGCGGTTGCGGCAACTTTCTGTATGTGGCCTACCGCGAGCTGCGCGGGCTCGAATTTGAGTTGAAACAGCGGATGGCAGTGCTTGCGAAGAAGGCGGGTGTGCCGGCGCCATCGGGCCCGCTCCCGTTCTTCCCGCTCACAAACTTGAAGGGCATCGACATTGAGGGCATCGCCGTGCTCATTGCGCGCGTGGTGTTGTGGATGGGTCACCGCCAGATGATCGACCGCTACGGCGAAGCTGAGCCAGTGCTTCCGCTCGTCGATCTTTCGGGAATCAAGACCGCGGATGCCTTGCGCACAGACTGGCCTGAGGTTGACACGATCATCGGAAACCCGCCGTTTCTGGGCGATCGAAGAATTCGTTCCCAACTGGGGGATGCTTACGTCGAATGGCTAAAGAAGGCATTTCCCGTTGGCGTTGTTGACTTTTCTGCATATTGGTTTCGACTTGCCGCTGAAAGGCTCAAACCGGGCCAGCGAGCAGGGCTCGTGTCGACGAACACGCTCCGGGAAAACAAGCATCGATTAGCTTCGCTCGATTATCTGGTCGAACGCGGAGGGGTGATTACAGACGCGGTTTCCAGTCAACAATGGCCCGGTGATGCCAACGTTCATGTCTCGATCACGAACTGGGTCCACCAACCAACTCAGCCTCCTTCGGAGAAGTTCTTAGATGGCAAACTCGTCGGAGGGATTACTACGCAACTTCGATCGGGAGACCGTTCATGGGAGCCACGCCAACTGGCGGGCAATAGGGGCCAGTCATTCTTGGGTTGCCAACCAACTGGAGATGGTTTCTTTTTAGATGCCAAAAGCGCGACCAAACTCGGCCACGACAGTCGCAATGAGGGGCGTATCCGTCAATTCTTGACTGCAAGGGATATTGCCGATAACCCTAAGCAATCTCCCGGTCGTTGGATAATCGACTTCGGGAATGAATCGTTGGAAGAGGCAAGCAAGTCCCCTCTGCTTCTTGAGTTAGTCCGAGCGGAAGTGCGCCCCAAGCGATTGGGTAGTGGGCGCCATTTCGAGAGGTTGTGGTGGCAGTTTGCATGGACACGACCAGACATGCGCGCTGCGATAGCGAAATTGCAGAGGTACATCGCAGTTGGGGCGCATGGGAAGCGCATGCTAATTGCCTGGGAGCCTACGGAAGTCCTTCCGAGCAACGCAAATGTTGTATTCGCCTTCGACGACGACTACTCGATGGGCATCCTGTTGTCTCGCGCACACGACGCGTGGGCGTGGGCGCGGTCGTCCACGCTGGAGACACGACTGCGGTACACACCGACAACAGTGTTCGA
>JBDSUT010000010.1:0-7236 GCA_039927595.1 Terrimesophilobacter sp. | reverse complement strand
TCACGACGGGGTAGGCGATCACTGTCAATGCCAGGCGGGAGTGGTCATCAAGGAAGGTGAGAATTTCCACGCCAGTGCCTGTGGCCAGTCGCCAGTGGGTGAAGTCGGACTGCCAGGTCTCGTTGGGAAGGTCGGCTTCAAAGCGTAGGTAGGAGGAGCGGGGTCTCTTCTTGGGTTGCGGTGCGATCAGGCCGTTACGGCGGAGCACTTTCCAGATCGTGGACACGGCCGGGGAGGTGCCGTGGCCCCGTTCCAAGTGTGCGGCAATCGTGTGGGGTCCGGCATCGTGACCGTCAGCCTCCAGTGATCGACGCAGCTGGAGGATTGCTGCTTCCAGCTCTGGTGGAGTTCTCGTTGGGGATGTTTTCGGCCGTCTGGATTGTGGTTCGATCGCCTCCCACCCGCCGGCCAGGTAGCGGGTCACGAGGGTGTGAACCCATCGGTAGGTGACACCGTAGTCGCGGGCGACAGCCGCTTTCGAGCGGCCTTCGAGGACGACAGAGGTAACGATAATTCGGTTCTTCGACACAGTCCACGACTATGAACGATGTCTGGAGACATATGTGAACTATGTCTAGAAACCAGGCACACCGGTACCGCCAATGTGCTCCCAGCCGACAAAGGCACAAAACACTGGTGGCTAACCGGCCTTCAGCTCGGCCACAAGCCGCGCGCGCCCGTACTCGAACGCCCGGTCGAGGTCGCTTTCAAAGCGGAAGAGTCCGGATGACTCCACATTGGCGCACCCGCTGGCTCATGCGGTTACCAGGCGCCCACCCCGACCCGACAGAAGACACCGTGCAGCTCGCTCTGCATCAGCACCGCATCGGCAACGACATCGTCGCGGCCTACCTCGTGGCGACGCCAGAGGTGCCTCACAGCAGTGAGCGCCCAGGCCGCAAACTTTAGGAGCTAGAGCGCGCTCAGATCGTCGACGGGGCTCAGCAGACCGACCGGCTCGATCACCCTGCTCACCGCGCCTCGCGGCCTGTACACGACGCGCGAATGGTAAACGAAGCGGATCAGGAAGCCGACGGCAATCAGCATCGCTTGCGTCACGAGACTGTGCAGGGGGGTCGTTTCGACGATGAGGTATAGGGCCGTTGTGCGCAGGATGGCCTCAACCGAGTTGAACCCGAACGAGAGCATGAAGCGTTTCCACAGCCCGTAACCTTCGTTGCGGAGATCAGGGAAGATGAACTTTTCTTGCAGCATGAAGTTGCCGACCATGGTGACAACGGCGGCGACGATGGCCGAGGTGAGATACCAGACCCCCATTGCTTGCAGACCGGCCATTATGACCAGATTGGCCACAGCGCCGATCGCGCCGATGAGAGCGAAGCCTGAAAGGCGACCGAACCGCAAGCCTGCCAACTGCAGAAGAAACTGCAAGCCCTGGTTCATCGACGCCTTGGAGACGCCCGCTTGCCTTTCGCCAAACACAAACGGCTCTTCGATCACTTTCAGTGACGACGATCGACCGAGGATCTCGAGCAGGATCTTGAACCCCTGAGGGCGCAGTGCGGGCAAATTCACCGCCGCGCGTCGCACGGCGAAGAACCCCGTCATCGGGTCGGTGCAGTGCTGCAATTTGCGCGGGAACATCGCCCGCGTCAACATCTTCGCTCCGCTGGAGGCGAGTGTTCGGGTCCACCCGTCTAGTCCAGCGGAGGAACCGCCACGAACGTGGCGGGAGGCGATGACGACATCCGCAGAATCCGTCACGGCAGAGGCGAGCAGCACCGGAATCATCTCGGGCGGATGCTGCAGGTCGCCGTCCATCACCACCACCCACTCGCTCGCGCTGGCAGCGAGCCCCTCGACGACAGCCCCAGACAGGCCGCCGAGGGCGACATCTCGGTGCAGTACACGAACGGGAAGGGTGGAGTGGGTGTTTCTGATCACCTCGGGGGTATCGTCTGCGGAGTCGTCGACGAAGATGATCTCCGCATCCTGGCCCCTCAGGGCATCATTGACCCGTGCAACGAGTTCGTGAATGTTTCCGGCCTCATTGAAGGTCGGAATGATGACTGATGTTTGCATTCTCAAAGTCAATTCCGCCGTTTCTAAGAAATCACTAAGCAAGCCAGAAACAATCTCAGAGGTTTCTTAGAACTCGCACGTCACGCTGGTACGTTGAACTTCTCACGTAAGGAACTCCTGTCATGGACAACCGTCCGCGCCTGCTGCTCATCGAAGATGACCCGCACCTCGGGCCCGTCATGGCGCAGGTTCTCGAAGAGGTGTACTCCGTCAAACTCATTGCCGATGGCGAAGAGGCGCTGCGAGTTGCCCTCGCCGAGGACTTCGAAGTGCTCATTGTCGATCGACGGCTCCCGCACCTCGATGGCCTGGGCGTGATTCAGGCGCTTCGGGCGAAGCGCGTCACTACCCCGATGCTCATTTTGACGGCACTCGGCACAATTCAGGACAAGGTGCGTGGCTTGGATGCCGGCGCGAACGATTACCTTGTGAAGCCATTCGAGTTCGACGAGTTGTTTGCCCGATTGCGCGCTCTTCGCCGAGTTTTTAGCGGTGAGGGCCCGTTCCTGCGCATCGGGCTCTGGGAGTTTTACCCCGAAAGCCGCACCGTGTACTCGCCCTACGAAGGGCGGATCATTCTCACCGATCGTGAGAATTCGTTGTTGCGGTTGTTTGCGGAGAACCCTCAGCGCACCTATTCGCGTGGCCAGATTCTGAAACAGGTTTTTGACGAAGGTGACCAGCCCGGCACTGTTGACACCTATGTGCATTACGTGCGCCGCAAAACTGACCGAGACCTCATCACGACGGTGCGCGGGCAAGGCTACCGATTGGGGGCGCTATGAAGGCCACGAAGCAGGCCACTCGAATTGTGGATGCCGATGCCGACGCCATCCGCCGAGCCTCACGGATCGTGGGCACCCAACTCACGATCGCCTCCAGCGTGCTCGTGGTCGTCGTGCTGTCGGTAGTGTTTGCGCTGGTATTCAGGCACCTCTCGTTCGGGCGGATATTCTCAACGAACCACACGAAGGAAGCCACGGTCGACGTCGGTGGCCTAGACATCATTTTTGGCGGCGTGCTGATCGGAGTTGTCGCGATCGTGCTGGCCGGCGGCCTCAGCGTGCTGGCAACCCGGCGAGCGGTTCGACCTCTGGGTGAAGCGCTTCGACTTCAACGGGCGTTCGTTTCTGATGCCAGCCATGAACTGCGAACACCGCTCGCTGTGCTGGATTCGCGGTTGCAATTGCTTCAGCGAGGGTTACCGCCCGGTGACACCGCAGCCCCCATCGTGGCCGAACTTCGCGGTGACGCGAAAGCTCTCATTGGGATTGTGAACGACCTTCTTGCCTCGGCCGAAATTGACGCGAAACCCAACGACACACCGGTGGAAGTTAACCAGACGGTGACATTGGCGGTCAGTTCCCTGCACGAACTCGCGGCCGACAGAGACGTGACAATTGTGATTGCCGACACTGTGCCGTTGTTCACGATGGTCCCCGCGGCCAGCCTCCACCGCTGCGTTATCGCACTCCTCGACAACGCCTTGGATTATGCCCCTGCTGGCTCCACCATCACGGTGTCGTTGAGCGTCAGAAAGCAGTTGGTGCGACTGGCGGTGCGGGACGAGGGGCCAGGCATCCGCGGAATTGACATTGACAGAGTCTTTGACCGCTTCGCCCGTTCCAGCACGGACGTCGACGATGAGGGTGCACTGCGAGCAGGCTATGGGATCGGGCTTTCTCTGGTTCGAGACACCGTTGAACGGGTTGGCGGGCGAGCATCGGTTTCGTCGTCATCAGCGAACGGCACTGAAATCGAGCTGCTCATCCCTCTCGCACGCTGAATTTGGGCATTCTGGGAAGTTTCTTGGACCCAAGGGAGTGCGATTGATGGATGACGCTCACGCGGCACCGCATCCCCCCGGCCACAGCCTTGGTTCGTGCACCCCACCGAGCCGGGATCGCGGCGGTGCTGCTGGGCGTGCTGGGGGTCGCAGTGTCAGCGCTCGGCTCGTGGAGCCCATCACTGTGGGGTGACGAGGCCGCCAGCGTGCTGTCGGCCAATCGATCCATACCCAGCCTGTTTCACATGCTGGCGCACGTCGATGCAGTGCACGGTGCCTACTACGTCGGGCTGCACTTTTGGGTGGGCATCTTCGGAAGCTCACCTTTCTCCGTGCGCTTTCCGAGCGCGCTAGCCATTGGAGTGTGTGTTGCCGGAGTTGTGCTGTTGGCCTCGAAGCTTGACTCCCTGAAACTCGGGATCGTTGCCGGCGTAATCTGCGCGGTGCTTCCACGCGTGACGAGCATGGGTGACGAGGCTCGTTCTTACGCCTTCTCGGCGGCGATCGCCACCTGGCTCACTCTGCTTCTCGTCGAGATGATGATGCGGCATCGGCGGAGCCGAAAACAGTGGGTGGGCTACGGGCTTCTCCTCGCGGCGGGAATCTATGTGTTCCTCTACCTGGCCCTCATCGCCATTGCGCACCTGATCATTCTTTTGAGCAGCCCGCACACCCGCTCCATGGTTCGGGCCTGGTTTCGCACAATTCTTGGCGTTGGGATCGCGATCATCCCGCTGCTCGTGGTGGCCGTGATGCAGCGCTCCCAGATTTCATTTCTCGCCCAGAGATCCACCGCAAACTTCCACGCTCTCACTGTTACGTTATGGTTTGGCACGGCCCTCATCGCGATCCTGTGCTGGGCGGCCATCACCGCAGCCATCGGATTCTTCCTCATCGACCTGCGCAAAGGAAGGTTCGCCGCACGCACCCTCCGTACTGCGCCGCAGAGCATCACCTTTGTTGCCGCTGCATGGTTGGTAGTGCCCACTCTCGTGCTGTACGCGAGCCACTTTTTGGTGCCGGACTTCACGGCCAGGTACTTGTCCATGTGTGCGCCGGCAGCGGCCCTCCTCATTGCGATCGGAGTGGTGCGAGTCGCGCGGTTCAAGACCATTCCGATCGTGCTCATCGGCTTCGTTCTTCTGGCCGCGATAGTGCCTGACTGGATTGTGCAACGCGGCCGGTACGGCAAGAACAACAGTGATTGGGCGGTCATCGGCGGTGAGATCGCGGCGAATGCGCATCCGGGTGACGCGATTGCCTTCGACGATTCAACCCGGCCGTCTCGTCGAACCCGGTTAGCCTTGCGCACCTATCCAGCTGATTTTGTGGGGTTGAACGACGTCACGCTGAGAACCCCATACTTCGACACGGGCAGTTGGTACGACACCGACTACTCGATCACCCAGGCGGGGGCACTCGGGCGCCTGGATAATGTTCACACTGTGTGGTTGATTGACTACTCCACACCCACTCACACGGATACTTCGGGTGTGGCCGAGTTGCGAGCCCTCGGGTTCACGCAAACCTTCACAATCGACAACCACCGGAGCGTTGTTCGAGAGTTCACGCGCTAGTGTTCGGCATCCCTTAGAGTCCGCCCGCGCCGCGCAATGAGCCGGGCGGCTTGCCTCAGCGAGAGGAATCCGTATATCGGCTCCAGTGAGGTGCTGAGGTAGGCAAGTACCCGATTAATGCCGGAGGCATCGCCCTGATCCATGAGCGTGTGACTCTCTGACCTCCCACTCACACTCCTCGTTGATCTCTCAGAATTTTTTGCGGAATGCGTTTTCTCAGCCCGCTCCCACTCACGACCGTTAGGGTCGTCACGCAGCCGGTAACCCCTATCCCGGCCCATTTTTATGCACCTGACATCACTCAGAACTCTTGCATCACGGCATCTTCACGTGCCCGTGCGATCGCGCGAACCTTGGTATGCAGGCATGTGGGGCCGGCAAAAGATTGCCGTCGGGGCTAGCGTCGTTGCCTTTGCTTTCGTTGCGGTTACTGTCATTGCCCCTCCCGCTCCTGCGACAGCGGATGAGTTGGTTGCCGCTTACAACTCTCGCTACGCGCAGACCCTCACCGTGGCCCCGGCGGCAACCCCGCAGCTTATTCCCCGCGATGGCTACTCGGCGATGCCGGGAATCCCGCAACTGGCTCGACACGGCACCAACTACGACTGGGCAAAGATTGTGCTCATGTACGGTGGCTGGCCGGTGTCCGACAACAACGTCACCGTGATCACCCGCTGGATGCGTCAAGAGAACGGCCCCAACAACTGGTGGAACCGCAATAACCCCTTAAACAACGGATGGGGTTCCGGCGGCGGAGGGGGAACGGGCAGCTACCCGAACCTTCTGGTTGCCGCGCAGAATGCCGCCATCGCGCTCCACACGCACCGCGGTTACGCTTCGATCATTGCGGCGCTCGCGGCAGACGCCTCCACGGAAGTTACGGAGCACGCCATTTGGGCGTCCCCCTGGGCATCCGGGCACTACGCGAACGGCAGTCACTGGCATTACTCGGTTGTGCAAGAGTTCACGGCACCCGCAGGCGCTTGGGGTTAGGCTTGCCCGCGATGAATGGCGCGGGGGAGAGCACGGTGCAGGGGGCGATGCAGGGCGAAGCTGGTGCTGCGGTGAGTCGTTCCGAGTTGTCGAGATACGCGGTGCGACGGGCCTGGCACGGGTTCATCCGGCATCGTGGCATTGATTCGGCGGCGACGCTCGCCTTCTTTTCTGCACTTACCGTTTTGCCGGCGGCCCTCACCATCGTCTCGGCGCTCTCGCTCGGTCAAGGCCAGAGGGAGGCCACTGACTTTGTGTTCAACCTGATCGACAGCGTGGCGCGCAAAGACACTGTGGACGTGGTGCGAGACCCCTTAACTCAACTTTTCTCGGTCAGCAGCCCCGTCATCGCGCTCATCATTGGCATTGTGCTGAGCGTCTGGTCGATGTCCAGCTATGCAACGGCGTTCGGGCGTGCGGCGAACAATATTTACGAGATTCAGGAGGGTCGGCAGTTCGTGAAGTTTCGCGCGCTCATGATTCTGCTGTCATTGTTTCTGTTGGTCGCCTTCGCGGCCGTCGTCGTTCTGCTGCTCACTACTCGGAATGCCGCGGAAGTGTTCGCCCACGAGCTCGGGCTCGGGGAGCCCTGGGTGAGTGTGTGGGTGTTCGGCCGCTGGCCTGTGCTGTTCATCGTGCTCACGCTCATCATCGCCGCACTCTTCTACGCCACCCCCAATGTGCGCCGTGAGAAGCGCAGGTGGCTGGGTGTCGGCGCAGTCTTCGCGATCGTCGTGTGGGCTGCTGCGACGGCGATCTTCGGGCTCTATGTTTCCACAGTGGCAAACTACGACCGGATATACGGATGGCTCGGCGGCGCGCTCGCCCTCCTCGTGT
>JBDSUT010000009.1:0-5981 GCA_039927595.1 Terrimesophilobacter sp. | reverse complement strand
CCCATGCCCGCGGCAATGCTCCAGCTCGCGAACGTCCACTGGGTGGACTTGCGCGCCTGCTGCACACCCGCCGCAACGACGAGCCCGACACCCCCGAGGTAGATGATCATTCCGACGGCGAAAAGTGCGGTCAGGTCAAGAAGCGCGGCGCCTCCCACCACGACAAGGCCGCCCACCATGAGCATGAGGGAGCGCTTGGCGGTGTCGTCGACGGCATCCGACACCTTCGTGTGCAGCACCGTTGGCCAGAGCAGGATGACGGTTCCCACAACAGTGAGCCCGACCCACCCGAGCAGGTTGAAGGCGAGGTGTGCGGGGTAGAGCCGGTCGTGCCATCCGGCCGCGAGATCCGTGCGCGACATGATGATGCCGATGGTCACGCCCGCGGCGAGCGCGATGCCGGAGGCAACGTAGTACTGCACGAGCGGGGCAAACCGGGCCGGCAGCGCGCCGCGCGACTGAATGATGAGAGTGACGACGTGAGCGAGCACCACTGCGCCGACGATGATTCCACCGACGAGAATGAGCAGCCACCAGTCGGTGACCATGCCAGCGACCACAACAGAAACTCCGAGGGTGTGGCCGAACAGCCGCACGCCGTGGAACACTCGGCCTCCCGGGGCCGCGCGCCTCAGCAGGGTGTCAGCAAAGTGCTGACTCCAGATCAGGATCGCGGTGCTGACGGCGCCCAGCAACAGCAGGTGCACCATGAGCCAGCCGCCGTGAGGCACAAACCTGTGCGCGACAACAATGACGGATGCCGCCACCAGCCAGAACGCCACGAGGCCGTTCATCAGCAGGTACCAGCTTTTGCGACTCATGAGGCAACTCGTTTCGATGGTGTTGCGGGCAGTGTTGTTGCAGGGCGTGCGCGGGCGGGTGGCCCCATCACAGCAGAGGTGATGGCGAGCACAACGAACAGCAAGATGGCGATGACGTTGAGCGAGCCGCCCCAGTGCAGTGCGTCGATGCTGCCCCACGCGTCGCCGCCGAGAAGACGCACCGCGAGGCTCACGTGCATGAGTGCGACCGGTAGGTAGAGGAACCAGCGGTACGGCAACGGTTTGCGCAGAACCGCGGGAAGGATGACGGGAGCGTGCGCCATGATCATCGACATCACGAACCCGAGAAAGATGGCGTGGAGAGCGGCGTCATACGCTCGGCCGTTGTCGACCAGCCCGACGACGATCCAGATGCCGGCGGGCACGAGCAGCCACACGTATCCGGCCAACAAGCACACCGCCATGTAGCGCGGCAATCCTTTCGTGTTCACGAGCCTCGTGGCGACATCAAACCGGAACAGCCACACGATGAGCAGCGCGAGGGCGGCCCCCAGCAGCGGGTAGCCCACAACCGGCCACATGGGCGCGATAGCAGCCATCACAACGAGCAACAGTGAGGCCGCGAGTCCCAGATTTTCTGCCCGCACATCCAGCGAAGGTGACACCCGCGCAAGCTCAAGGCGCTCCCCCGCGATCGTCAGAATGAGGTACGCGGCCATGCCGGGAACGATCGCCGAGATGGGGGCATCCGCGAGCCAGAGAATCACCGCGGTGAGTCCTGATACCGCGCCGAGAATCTGAATGTCGATCGCTGCGGCCGGGGAGCGGCGGCGGATGACAACATAGATGCCGAGCAGAATGATGAAGCCGAGCCCGACCATCGACTTGCCCACGTACTCCGGCAAGTCCGACAGCAGGGTGAGGCTTCCGAGCCCGAGCATCAGTGGAGCCGAGTAGCCCCACAGGTGCCGTGCGGCGACGGCCCGCTCGAGCACAATGAAGGTTCCCACGAAGCCGAACACCATCAGTGGTGCGTGCAGCGCGGCGACGCGAGCGAACGATAGCGGAGCCCACACGCCGAGCAAAAGGAGTGCGGCATTCAGCCCGAGAAGTAAAGAAATACCGCCGGGGATGAGAAAGACCAGACGCAGCGCAGTACGGTCCAGAACCGGTCGATCAGCTGAGCCGGTTCTGTTCCCCTGGCCGGTGGGCCGCAGGGCGGAAGTCACCCTCCCATCGTATCGGTGATCTAGCCTTACGTGGGCTCAATAGTCAGGGTGCAACGCCAATCCCGTCAGCGATTGCGCGCGCCACATCATGCGCGACCGTGTGATTGTTCTACGGTCGATCACGAATCCTCAGAGGGCTCTGGAACTATCCTCAGCCCCGCAGGCGAGTTTGCCAGCGCAACGAGTTCTTCCAACCACGCCTTGTTGAGCGTGGGTGCTTTGCTGCCGACAAAATCGAACTCAAGAGGCACTGAAGGGTTCAACCATACAGAGCTGTGCCCACTCCCAGACTCCGCAGACTTGTGCCAGGTGAAAGTAAAACTCTCTCCCCGTCGAAGTTTTGCGATAATGACCACTTTGAGGTGAGCCAACACGCGATCTTCGATGTCCACCGTGATCGAGGGCGTTCCATAAATCAATTTACCCATGAGGTTTCCTCGCGATGTAGTGAGCAGTGGAGTGACTGAATCATAACTCCATTAGGTAGTTGGATCGTCGAGACCCTGCTCAATATCTGCGACAGCCTTATTGAATTCCTTTGCTGCACGATCAGCTTCGGCAGGAGGTTCGCTTTCTGCCAGTTCCGCCGGCTTGCCCAAGTCCGGCACCGGATACTGTGTAGCTTCGTCCTCAGACGCATCGTCGGCATCAGTAACATCCAGCTGGGTTCCTGGCCCGAGCACAATTGAGTGAGTAGCGACATCGCCACTGGCTTCTCTCACGTGGATCTCAGCTGTGATATTCGTCTCAGTTTGAGGAACATTGGTGATGTAGTCCAACATCGCTTGCGCGACGGCGTCGCCGGTCTCGAACGTGCCACCTGCATAGTTGATGCGCTTCATGGCTTGACCGTAGCCGCCCATCCTGAGGATGACTAGTCCTTGACACACCTTTTCTAGCAGAGTACTGAGAACTAAACAGAAGCATCCTTAGCGATCACGACAGTAACTCCGCAGCAGTTCGGGTTCAGAGACTAGGCCAAAAACTCTCATGCAAACGTCACCGTCAGGATCCCAGTAGGAGTTACGGCACGGGTGAGCCTTTCGACACCAAACGGTGATGCCGTCACTTCAGGAGACAGGCTCATCACGCTCGAACCCGGCGATGAACACCATGCCGAATGGGGCATCCGGCCCGAATGAACTATGGCCGTTAATCAGTGGCCGAAGGCGTCTTTCACTTTTTCGCCGGCCTGCTTAAGGTTGGCTTTCACTTGATCGGTCTTTCCTTCGGCTTCCATCGACTCATCACCGGTGGCATGACCCAAAGCTTCCTTACCCTTGCCCATGGCCTCTTCGCCAGCGTTTTCGATCTTGTCTTTGCCGCTCATGATGGCTCCTTTGGTGTGCGATAGATCGTGCTAAGTCAGTCCACGCTACGGGCGCGCGAAAATGTCGGTTAGGGGTTGACTTCACAGGCTCCGACATCGGCAGCGCTCACACACCCTTCCGGTATCCCGTAAGATTCTTTGAGGTCGCTGCTGTTGATGACGGTAGGACTGCCAGGAGAATTCGCCTAGTGGCCTATGGCTCACGCTTGGAAAGCGTGTTGGGTGCAAGCCCTCGGGGGTTCGAATCCCCCATTCTCCGCCACAAAAAAATGGGGTTCGCCACTATGGCGTGCCCCATTTTTGTGCCGTGAATGCACCGAAATTGCTACTCAAAAGCTAGCGAACGCTCTCACCGCAAAGGTGCCGAACTGCGCGAACATCGGCGGGGCCGCCGTGAATCGAGCACCATGGGGTGGCACTTGGTCGAGACCTGTAAGGTGCTCAACAATCGGGATCTCCGCCGCCAGCAGGATGGTGTGCGCTGGCCGGAGGGGGTCACCCGTGTCGTCCATGTTCACCGAGTCAACAACGACGAGGGTTGCGCCATTGTCGACAAGCCACTGGGCGCCGGCCGCGGTCAGGAAAGGCGCGTCGACGTCATACTCTGGCGTGCGCCACGCGGTGTCGCCACCGGTGTGCAGCAGTACTGCTTTGCCCCGCACGTCGAACGGGGCCAAGGCGCCCACATCCACGCCACGCGAGCCGCTTCCAGCGGTACGCACCACAACGGCAGATAGGTCGGCGATCTTCTCTAGCGGCAGTTGTGAAAGATCGTGGCCGCCGGCGAAACGGTGATATGGCGCATCGAGGTAGGTTCCGGTGTTGCCGACCAGCGTCATCCGATCGATCGCGAACTCGGTACCCGGGCCATATTTGCCGCGCGACTCTTCCCTCGTCATAAAGGGCGAAATCTCCGGGCCAACCATGCCTGGATAGGTGACCATGCCAGGCTCGATGACGTGACTGAGGTCGACGAGTCGCCGACATTCGGCTTTCGCGTCGGGATCAGAAGTACGCTCGGCACGATATTGCGGTTAAGTCATTGTCACAATCTGCCATACCTCCTGGGCGCCACCTTGCTGATTGTTCCGATTCGTCACTGCTGAGCCACGGCGACGGCCGGGGGCGGCCCCGGAACACTCGCTAGGCTCAACCCATGATGAGCGCGCGCTTCGAGGAACTTGATTGGCAAGAAACCCCTCTGGGTGAACTCTCCCTGCGTCGCCGGCGTGAGCCAACGCTCGATGTTGACGTGTTCGAGGTGAAACTCGGCGAAGAGTTTTTGATGTCAAGCCTCTTCACCGTGGCCGAGATTGCACTGGCCGACCTCGGCCTGGTCGCCGTCAGCGGCGAAAATCTGAGTGTCATGGTGGGTGGATTGGGGCTCGGATACACAGCCGTCGCCGCACTCGCCGACTCACGTGTGGGCTCGCTTGAGGTAGTCGATGCGCTCCCCACCGTGATCGACTGGCATGAGCGCGGGCTGCTGCCCGTGTCGAAAGAGCTGACCGGCGACATCCGCACCACCCTCGTGCTGGGCGATTTCTTCGCCCTCATTCGCCGTGAACCTGTGAAGCTGTACGACGCCATCTTGCTGGATGTCGACCACTCGCCGCGCCACCAGCTCAACCCCAGCCACGCCGACCTCTACACGATCGCCGGGTTGGAGCGGCTGCGTGGTTACCTCACGCAAGACGGGGTGTTCGCACTTTGGTCGGATGACCCGCCCGACGACGAGTTCATGGCTCGCCTCGGCTCGGTGTTCGCAGATTCGGTCGCGCACGTCGTCGACTTCGACAATGCGCTCACCGGCGGGGTGTCGTCGAACACCGTGTATGTGGCGACGCGCACGAAATAGCGGCTCGCTGTGCGAGGGCGTTTCTTGGCGGTTTACTCAGCAGTAAACGGGCTGTATGTGCGCGTGCCTTCGGTGATCTGGCGATTGAGATCGGTGAGGCGTTTGACGAGCTCTTCAGGGTTTTGCGCGACGGACTTCGGCCAACCGTATGCGGCGGCGACCGCTTCGTCGAGCACGCGGTGCAGGGCGGCGAGGTCGGCGAACCCGCCGTCATCCATGAGGTTGTAGAGCGCGGTGAGGCCGATGTTGTGTTCCAGGCACAGCGCACTCCTGCGCTCATAGAGGGCAACGGATGCGGCGGCCACCACCTCTCGCTGCGCCGGTGTCACCGGGTCGGGCCACGGGAACGTCTCGAACACTGTTGTCGGTGTGTACCGCAGTCGTGTCTCCAGCGTGGACGACCGCGCCCACGCCCACGCGTCGTGTGCGCGAGACAACAGGATGCCCATCGAGTAGTCATCGTCGAAGGCGAAGGCATTCGTTGCATCACTCGCCAACGTAGTTGAGTCGACCCAAACAATCGCGAATCGTTTGCTGTGTCGTGCGGCTGCAGCGTAGACCGTGTTATCCGTCAACTTCTTTCGCATAGCCGTGCGTGGTTCAGCGAATAGCCACCATCGGTCGCGGTAGGCCTTTCGCGGGTTGTTCGCGCGTTCGGGCTTGACGTTGGTGCGGAGAATCTCAAGCGCGGCCGGGTACACGAGACATTCTTCCAACGTTCGAAGACCAAAATCAATTGTCCACCGCGAGGGAGAATACGTAGGTGATTCCATGATGTCATT
>JBDSUT010000008.1:0-2785 GCA_039927595.1 Terrimesophilobacter sp. | reverse complement strand
CTTGGCCAAATATTTGGCAATGACCGGACGAGAGAGCCCCGATACGAGTGCGTACTGCTTCTGATAGCTCGCGTTCGCCTTGATGGCCCGCATAAGGTAGTCGTTAGCGAACTCCTCTTTCGCGTCGACGACCACGGCATCCACTGCGCCACACGCGAGGGCCCGCTGGCGGATGTCCTCCATGTCTTCTACGCCTTGGCCGACGTCCACGGCGAGGGCGACAACTTCTTTACCAGTGGCATCCTTCAACCAGCCGATTCCAACGGAGGTGTCGAGGCCACCGGAGTATGCAAGTACGACGCGTTCTGACATGAGTAAAAGCTCCTTGAGTTTCGTTTTCTAGTGTAATGAGGGCTGTTGTAGCAACCAGACGAGCAATGCCTTTTGGGCGTGTAGACGGTTTTCTGCCTCATCCCAAATGACGCTCTGCGGGCCGTCGAGCACATCCGCGGTCACTTCGAATCCGCGGTCAGCGGGCAGGCAATGCAAGAAAAGCGCATCGGCCTTCGCGAGCGCGAGCAGATCGGAGTCCACTTGATACGGGGACATCGTGGCAATACGTTGAGCCTTTTCTGATTCCCTGCCCATAGACACCCAGGTATCGGTGACCACGACGTCGGCGCCGACGACGGCCTCGCGCGGGTCAGTGAAGAGCGCGACCGAGCCGCCGGTGATCGCCGCGCGGTTGTGCGCATCATCGACAACAGCACCTGCCGGTGCAAAGTCCAAAGGCGAGGCGATGCGCACGTGCATGCCAGCGGTCGCACCAGCAAGAAGGTAAGACTGAGCCATGTTGCTCGCACCGTCCCCGAGGAACGTCACCGTGAGTCCCACCAAATCTCCCCTGTGCTCACGAATCGTGAGTAGGTCAGCAAGGAGCTGGCAGGGATGAAAATCGTCGCTGAGCGCATTGATGACGGGCACCGTTGTACCACTCGCCATCTCCTCTAGCCCCGACTGTGCGAATGTACGCCAGACGATGGCGGCGACCTGACGTTCCAGCACGCGCGCCGTGTCTGCCGCGGTCTCTTTACCCCCGAGTTGACTGTTCGCCGTGCTGATGATGAGCGGCACACCACCCAGATCAGCGATGCCCACGGCGAACGACACTCTTGTGCGCGTGGATGACTTATCGAATATCACGGCAACCGTCTGGGGCCCCGCTAGTGGCCTGACCGAGTACCGGTCACGCTTGAGCTCGACGGCCAGATCAAGAATCGCCGACTGCTCTGCTGGGCTCAGGTCGTCATCCCTCAGAAAGTGACGGGTCATGCGATTGCCTCCAATGATTCTCTGAAAATGGTCGAAAACTCAGCGATCTCTTCGTCGCCCACAATGAGCGGAGGTGCGAGACGGATGGTGAACTCGTTTGGCGCATTGATGATCAGTCCGCGCGCGAAAGCTTCTGCCGCGAGCGCCTTCGCAATCGGGGCAGAAAGCCCCACACCGATTAACAGGCCTCGCCCTCTCACATCCTCGATGAGAGGGTGGTGAAGCCCTCTCAGGAAGTCACGAAGCTCCTCACCCCGGCGCTTGGTATTCTCCAGCAGTCCAGAAGATTCGATCTCGGAAAGCACGGCATTTCCCGCGGCCGCAGCAAGCGGGTTGCCTCCGAAGGTACTTCCGTGGTGTCCGGACTCAAAAAGTGTCGACGCGTCACCGAAGGTCACGAGTGCACCAATCGGAACTCCGCCCGCGATACCTTTTGCCACCGTGATGGCATCGGGAACGATGCCGAAGTGCTGAAACGCAAACCACGCTCCCGTTCGCGCTGCGCCTGTCTGAATTTCGTCAATGATGAGCAGAACGCCGTGCTGCGTCGTGAGCTCCCTCGCTCGCGCAAGATAACCCTCCGGGAGCTCGAGCACGCCCGCCTCGCCCTTGATTGGTTCAACAAAAAGTGCGGAAACATCCGGGCCAATGGCACTCTCCAGCGCCTCAATAGTCGACTCGATGTTTTCGATCCCGGGAAGCAATGGCGCGAATGGTTCCTGATACGCGGGTTGACCTGTGAGCGAAAGAGAGCCCATCGTTCGACCGTGAAATGACTTCTTGAGGCTGAGGATGCGTGGCCGTTCGCCAGCTTTGCTGTTTCGGCGAGCGAGCTTTATCGCGGACTCGATTGCTTCAGCGCCGGAGTTGCAGAAGAACACACGGCCGTCTGACCCCGCTCCGCTGAGACGAAGCAACCGCTCCGCGAGATCAATCTGCTGAGGGGAGGCGAAGTAGTTTGAGACATGCGCGAGCGTAGCAATTTGGTGACTCACGGCAGAGACCAGTGCGGGGTGCGCATGCCCAAGAGCATTAACGGCGATACCGGCGAGGAAATCTAGATAGCGACGGCCACCAGCATCCCAGACAGAGCACCCCTCGCCACGCACCAGCAAGGCCATCGGGTCAGTGACAGTCCCCATCATGTTCGCGCGGTAGCGCTCCAACCACGCGTCGCTGATGAGGGCACTCGCCTCCGTTTCGGGTGTTGTTGCCTGGCTCTCACTCATCAACTGTCCTCTCGCTCGTCATGACGGGTAAGACCGTCGTGCCGATGGTTCCAAACGGCGAAGAAACCAAAACATGCGGCACTTGTCCGTTAATGATTACTGAATGGCCAACCCCACCCAAAACAGCATCTCGCGCGGCGGTGAGCTTGGGGATCATTCCCGATTCGAGATGCGGAAGAAGGTCATCGACTGCATCTGTATCGATGGTGTTAATGAGCGAATCACGACTCGGCCAATCCCGATAGAGTCCGTCAACATCGGTGAGCAAGACGAGCCACTGCGCC
>JBDSUT010000007.1:0-5307 GCA_039927595.1 Terrimesophilobacter sp. | reverse complement strand
GTTTCGCGGGCGTTGGAAGCAGGCGTGCTCTCGGTCGGATCAGACCACGGGTTGCCGATCCATCGGTTTGTTCTCGAGCAGACGGCCCAAGCTCATCAACTTTGCGAAAGCGGTGTCTTTGGGAAAGTCGTTATCGATGTGACAGAGGCGCAGTAAGAGCCCTATCGGTCACAGTATTCCCTTGATTCACGGTCAAATTTACCCATCGACCTTTGAGGAACGGTGCGGGTCTCTCGACTCACGCCACGCCTTCCAAGCGCCCGTCGACCAGAGTGCCCACAACACCAGCACGGGCTGAAACAGCAGTCGAATTGCGCGCGCGAGGTCAGTGTTCAGACCGAACGAGTCGGTGTGGGTGACGAGCTGGGAGATGTTTCCGGGAAAGATGGCGATAAAAAACGCGGCTACGATCCATCCGACCTGCACCCGGTAGCGGCCGAGAAAGAGCAGCGCGAGCCCTAAAACAATTTCTACGATCCCGGATGCCACAACAACAAAGTCGCCGTCGAGTGGCAACCACGTAGGAACCTGGGCCAGGAACGCCTCCCGGTTGAACGTGAGGTGGCTGATGCCGGCGAACAGCAAGAACGCACCGAGCAGCATCCGGAACACTGTGCGCAGAAGGGTGGTGCGTGTCTTTTGCGAAGCGAAGATGTTCATTGTCATGCTTTCCGTGGGGGGAGGTCAGTGCGGCGAAAAGTTGTTTCAACTCTCGCACGCCGTAACGATACATCGTGAACACCGGGGCGGAATCACAGCAGCAGGCAGCAAGATGTGAGCATGAGCATCCGCAGACCCAAGCCCATCAAGCCGAAGGCCGGACAAGAATCGGTGTGGGATTACCCGCGGCCGCCACGGGTGGAAGCGATGCCCGAGCGTATCGTCGTGAAGCTTGGGGGCCAGGTAATCGTCGACACAACCGAGGCAGTGAGGGTGTTGGAGACGAGTCATCCGCCCGTCTACTACGTTCCCATGGATGCGTTCGCGGAGGGTGTTCTCGCTCCAGTCGAGGGAACCACTTTTTGTGAGTTCAAAGGCCAGGCGAGCTATTTTGACTTAGTGACCGGGGGAGTGGTCGCGTCTCGCGCGGCATGGACCTACCCAGAACCCTCGCGGGGCTTCGAGGCTTTGGCCACTCGCATCGCGCTGTACCCGGGCCGAATGGATTCGTGCGAGGTCGACGGCGAGCGCGTCACGTCGCAAGCCGGCGATTTCTATGGTGGCTGGATAACCTCGAAGATCGTTGGTCCCTTCAAGGGTGGCCCCGGCACTCTGGGTTGGTGATCTCGAGTGAATGTCAGAGGAGTACCCTTGACCGCAGCCACCTCCGCGGTGGGTGCAGATCGGGTTCGACGGTGCTGACTTTTCGGGAACTTCATTACACTGGCTCACCACTACTTTTGCCCAACGCCTGGGATGTCGGCTCGGCGATAGCGTTTGCCGCAGTTAGGTTTGCCGCCATAGCGACCACAAGTTTCGGGGTTGCGGCGAGTGCCGGCACACCCGATGGAGCGCGGTCAACCAAGGCGGCAACCGCTGCTGTGGCAGCGCAACTGTGCCGGTTACCCGTCCACATCACGACAGATATTGAGGATGGCTACTCTGACGATCCAGGTGAGATTGCAGAGTTTGTGGCCGACCTTGCCGCCATGGGCGTTGCGGGCGTCAACCTGGAGGACAGCAAAGACGGGCGCCTGGTGGACCCGGCAAATTTTGCCGCGAAGGTGGCTGCCGTCAAACGCCAATCTCCCGACATATTTGTGAACGCCCGGGTGGACAACATCTGGTTTGGCGAAGACGCGACTGCCAGTGCGGTCCTAGCTCGCGCCACCGTCTATGCGGATGCGGGCGCCGACGGGATCTTCGTTCCTGGGCTCATCGACCCGCAGGACATCCGCAGCATCGCCGCAGGGATTGGGCTGCCGCTAAACGTTCTCCCGCACCCCACGCTCACCTTGGCCGAGTTAGGCGAGTTGGGTGTGCGGCGAGTGAGCTCCGGCTCTCTGCCTTATCGTGCTGCAGTGGACGCCGCGGTGAAGAGTGTTACCGACTTACGTGATGGGCTGCAGGCGATGGCCGCTACACCCTACGCGCAGATGCAGGCGCGCCTCACAGAATTCAGTCGGAGTTCTCCTCGGTAGCTTCCAGTTCTGCGAATTTCGCGGCCATGGTCGGGTTTCCGCGAGTCAGTGATTTGATGGTGAGCCCGTCGGCTTTCTCATTCGCGAGCCGAAGGTTATTCGATGACTTCAGCAGATTTTCTTTCGTTTTCTCAAGATCCTTGATGGCCTCATCGATTCGCCTGATCGACTCCTGAAACTGATCTGCCGCGAGCGAGTAGTTTCGGGCGAACCCCTCCTTGAAAGTACGAAGGCTACCTTCGAACTTCGTGATGTCAACGTTTTGCTCCTGCACGCGAGCGAGTTCAGATTTGATCTGCACGTTGCTGAGGGCGGCATTGCGCAACAGCGTGATGATGGGGATGAAGAACTGGGGTCGCACGACGAACATCTTCGGGTACCGATGAGAGACATCCACAATGCCGCCGTTGAATAACTCACTCTCTGGTTCAAGCAGCGAGACCATGACGGCGTACTCGCAACCCTTTTCGGTTCGATCCTTATCGAGCTCCTTCAAGAAGTCCTCATTCTTCTTCTTTGTCGCCGTCGCATCGCTTTCGTTTTTCATTTCGAACATGATCGACATGATCTCCACGCCGGGAGTGCTCTCCTCCCGGAAGATGTAGTCACCTTTGCTCCCCGACTTTACGTCATTGTCTTTCTCAAAATATGCGTTCGGAAAAGCGGCGGAACGAAGTCGATTGAACTCAATTTCGCAGTGCTGCTCTAAGGTCTCGCCGACCATTTTCGTTGAAAGTCTGGCTTTGAAGTCCTTGTAGGATTCGATAGTTTCAGTGAGGAGTTTGACCTCAGTGCTGTGCTGCTCCTTGAGCGTTGATTCAAGCAACTTCTGTTCGGTCTCCGCAGATTTGAGGTTGCGGGACAAGTCATCCCGCTCCTTTTCAAGTGCACCCACCGCATTGGTTACCGCAAGCTGCTTCTCGATTGCCATCAATGTGAGTTCCGCTTTGAGACGCTCGATCTCAGAGTCTTGCTTCGCGGCCACTTTTTCTTGACCGCTCGCCATTCTGGCTTCGACGAGTTCGATCGCGGTCTTCTTCTCCTTTTCGGCGAGTTCACGTTGGGAGTGAAGCGCACTCTCAAACTCGTGGTCACGCACCTGCTTCAGGATGTCGGCATATCCGGCCTCATCGATCGTGAATGCCTTATTGCAATGCGGGCAGATGATCTCGTGCAACGGAATGTCCTTCCTCGGGGCTGATGATTTCTGATTCAGCGATATGTGGAACCCGAAAGCGCGCAGTCAAGTAAACGTCGAGGTCGACGTTGCCCGCTAACTCAGCACGGTAGCAGTTGGGCGATCAGGCTGCGTCTTTTGGCTTGGCAGCCAACCTCACAGTGATCCTCTTTTCGAGAACGCGACGCACCCTGTTGCCGGATTGGCCAGTGTTATCCCCTCGCGGGTAGCTAGCCCTGGCGGTGGAGAGAAACTATCGAACCAAGCGCCCTCGCTGCACGATCGCGTGCCGCGCATCCTGTTCCCACAGCGCGGCCGGCTCGCTGATCGGGTCTGCATTGAGTACGACGGCGTCTCCGTACGCGCCGGCATCCACGTTCCCGAGCTTGCGGTCACGCAGAAGGTCAGCATTCGCAGCGGTCATGGAGTGCAGGGTTTCTGCAGCACCTATAGCATCAACCTGCAGCCGGATGCCGTTCAGCTGTTCATCTTCCATGTCGCCCATGAGGTCGGTCCCGAATCCAACACGAACGCCCGCCGCAAGCGCCATTCGAATTGCTTCTTGCCCTTTGGACAGAACTTCGGAGTTCTTTGCCAACGACACCGGGTTCAGCCCAAGTGCGGCCCCGCGGCGATCCATTGCGTTATAGGTCGCAAGGGTGGGAACGAGGAACGCGTTGTGTTTGGCCATCGCCTGTGCTGTCGCGTCATCGATGAGGTTTCCGTGCTCAATACAGCTCACCCCATTTTCGATGGAATGCATGACCGACTCGGAGGAGTACGAGTGAGCGGTCACATAACTACCACGGCGAGTAGCTTCCTCGCTTGCCGCCCGCAATTCCTCGCCGGAATACTGAGGCACCCGCACCGGGTCGGTGAGTGAGAATACGCCACCGGATGTCATGACCTTGATGGCGTGGGCACCCGTGCGAAGACGATCACGAACGGCGAGGCGAATGGCGTCCACCCCGTCGACAATTTCACACATGTGACCGTGGCTGAAGCAGACATCGACATGTTCGCTGCGCGGATCACCGTGTCCGCACGTTTGGCTCATGGCTGGCCCGGTGAAGAGGTAGCGCGGGGAACGAAAGAAACCCGCATTGACGGCATTCTGCAGGCCAATGTCGCCGCCGGCCACGTCGCGAACGGCAGTGAACCCTCGAGTGAGCGCGCGTTCAAGACGCAGTGCACCATTGAGCGCTGCAAAGCTGAGAGGCCCGCGCTCGTTTTCAAACCCATCCATGCCGACCGCATAGGCGTGAAAGTGTGCGTCAATGAGCCCAGGGATGATCCACTTTCCCGATCCATCCATCGTCTCGCCTGCGTCAGAGGCCTTGTCGCTCACCATGCCGTCAACTATTGTGAGGTCGCGCTGCACGAAGCCCTTACTTTTGCCCGCCCAAACCTGTGCGTCGGTGATCGTGAGCGAGCCTGATTCAACCATGAAGTGCACTCCTTAGATGTGGCCGGGAGAGAGGCCACGCTGTGATAGTCCTGACCTATTCCTACTACTTTTTGGTGTCTCAAGCTGAAGAATCACGCAGAGCAGAGCTGAGCAGAGTAGGGCAGAGCCGAGCCTAACCTAGCGCGGATGACGGGCGTACCCGCGAACTCGCGACCAGCCCAGCTGACTAAACAGCGGCCTACCGGCGCTGCAGTAGGTAGAGCGAGCCGTCGCGATTGTTCGTCCAGACCATGGTGTTGGCGTCCCACGCAACGACGCCATAGCCGCTGGCGGGGGAGGGAAGGACGATTTCTGCGCCATCGAGCGAAATGTTGACCGAGTTTTCCGCTTGACTCGTCGCACCCGCAACGTCTTGGCAGTAGAGCAATCTCTTAGTTGACGGGAACACGAAACGGATGTCCGTCGTCGTCTTGAGTGCCTCGAAACCCGAGCCCGAATCCGTATGGGTGTGCTGCCACGAACCGATCAGCGCGATCGCGAGGTCGCCTTCGCGACCACTCGGTGCCTTTGCCGATCCGGAG
>JBDSUT010000006.1:0-9550 GCA_039927595.1 Terrimesophilobacter sp. | reverse complement strand
GCAGGTAGGAGCCGTAGCTCATCTTGTCTTTGAAGTCCGTAACAATGTCGGACTCGATAGTGCGTTCATTCGTCGTTTCGTCGGCCATCCATCGACCCTAATACAAACTTGCGACGGCCGCCACGTTTTCGTAGCGGCCGTCGCAACGGTCTGTTTCAGCGGTGTCGCCTAGAGCGCGGCGAGCTTGCCGATCAGGTCATCGCCGGGGCGAACCTCGTCGAAACGTGGCTTGATTTCTGCGCGGCCCAACAGCTCATCCATCTTGCGACGGCGGCGGTTGTTCACAAGCGTCACCACGGTGCCAGCCTTCCCGGCACGACCGGTACGGCCAGCGCGGTGCAGGTAGCTCTTGTACTCGTCCGGCGGGTCAGCCTGAATGACGAGCGAAATGTCGTCGACGTGGATGCCGCGAGCAGCAACATCCGTCGCCACCAACACGTTCACGCGACCGCTTGTGAGGCGCTCAAGGTTGCGCGTGCGGCGGGCCTGGTTCAAGTCGCCGTGCAGGCTCACCGCGGGGATTCCCGCGTCCGTGAGGTTCTCGGCGAGCTCCTCAGCGAACGCACGCGTGCGAGCGAAGATGAGGGTCTTGCCGTCGCCGGAGGCGAGCTGCTCGATGATGGAACGCTTATCGCGCTGCTCGATCAGCAACACGCGGTGGTCGATCGTGGAGCTGGCCTGGTCTTCACCGGCAACCTCGTGAACGCTGGGGTTGACGAGAAATTCGCTGACGAGTGAAGCAACACCCTTGTCGAGAGTTGCCGAGAAGAGCAACTTCTGGCCACCGGGTGAGGTCTCTTTGAGGATGCGCTGCACGGGCTCGAGGAAACCAAGGTCGCACATGTGGTCGGCCTCGTCGATCACCGTGATGGTGACATCGCTGAGGTCGAGTCGACCCTGATCGATGAGGTCTTCGATGCGACCGGGGGTGCCGATCACGATGTCGACACCACGCTGAAGCGCGCTCACCTGGCGGTGCTGCGGAACTCCACCGTAGATCTGGGTGGTGAAAAGGCCAACGCTGCGGGCGATCGGCTGAATGGTGCGGTCGATCTGCAACGCTAGCTCACGTGTTGGCGCAAGGATGAGCGCACGCGGGGTGCGGCCAGGCTTGCGGCCCTTTGCGCCGAAGTTCTCCATGAGGCGCTCCACCATGGGGGCACCAAAGGCGATGGTCTTGCCGGAGCCGGTCTTGCCGCGGCCGAGAACATCCATGCCCTTGAGCACATCCGGAATCGTGGCGGCCTGGATCGGGAACGGGGATGCCGCACCGAGAGTGGCAAGTTCGCGCACAATGTTGGCGCCGAGTCCGAGGTCTCCGAAGGTCACACCTTCGACATCGGATGCCTGGATCGCGTCAGCTTCGAGGCGCTCGAGAACGACGTCCTCGTGTGCACTAAACCGCTCGCCAGCATCTTTGGCCGGGTAGAAGTCGGAATCGCGACGCGGGCGCTCTTCACGCGGCGGGCGTGAGTCGTGTGAGCGACGTTCTGGGCGCTCATAACCACCCGTGCGTGCCGGGCGCTCGTAACCACCCGCGCGCGGAGCGCGGTCGCTGCGGTCGAACCCACCGGCGCGTGCCGGACGGTCAGAGCGGTCGAAACGGTCGGTACGGGGTGCGCGGTCATCGCGAACGGGGCGGTCATAGCCACCCGTGCGAGCCGGACGATCGGTGCGGTCGAAACCACCGGTGCGTGGCGCACGGTCATCACGAGCTGGGCGAGCGGTGCGGTCGAAGCCACCCGTGCGCGGGGCGCGGTCGTCACGAGCCGGACGGTCATAACCACCCGTGCGAGCCGGACGGTCAGTGCGGTCATAACCACCCGTGCGCGGCGCGCGATCGGTGCGGTCAAAACCACCTGTGCGGGGAGCGCGGTCGTCACGAGCTGGGCGGTCAAAGCCACCTGTGCGAGCCGGACGATCGTAACCACCCGTGCGCGGTGCGCGGTCATCGCGGGCCGGGCGATCGGTGTAGCCACCGCGCTCTGGACGAGCCGGGCGGTCAGAATATCCGCCACGCTCTGGGCGGGCTGAACGGTCGGCACGCGCGGCTCCGGCGTTCGGCTGCCAGTCGGGGCGGCGGTCGGTCGATGGGGTCTCTGAGCGGCGGGCGCGGTCATCCGCGTTCCAACGCTTCTTGGCCGGCGTGGCGGCTGCTTCTGCAGCGCGGAACCCGCGGTGCTTCGGGCTCTTACTGCCCGGCTTGTGTGCCGGAACGGCGGAGCGCGGTGCTCGCGACGGAGTTTTCTTGAAATTAGGCATGATTCTTTCCGGGTTGTATCAATTGCATGGCAGCGCAGAACACAGCGAATTACTTCTGCAGTGTTCTGAATTACTGCGGGAACCCGGGCAGTCTTTGGCCAGGACCGTTCACTTGCGTGTTATCCCCACACGTTCGGATGTCTATGGAAACACCCAGGGGAACCGGCCCAGCAGACTTACAAACCCATTCGCACGATCGCGCGATGTCTAGAGCCGACTGGACTACATTACCCCTTCCCGCACAAAAGGGCTAGCACCTTTTTGCGAGAGAGAATATATTCTGGGCATACTCGACAATTTGAGCGCACTCTTGCCCCACTAAGGAGCAGCATGATCCGGGGCAGATCCAAAGCCCAGCTCGGGGTACTCGCCTCGATTGCCTCGTCCCTCGTTTTCGCGGTCGTCTTTGTGCTCTCCGCCAACCTCGATGCCACCGCTAACGAGTTGTTCGGCTGGCGCACGTTCTTCACCGTGCTCATGCTTCTGGCGTTTCTCACCGTGGCACGCAAGTGGACGGGCCTCAAAGTGCTCGCTCGGCGCATAACCGACCGGCCGGTGATTGGTGTCGCTCTGCTCGTCACCGCCGCCATGCTTGGCCTGCAACAGTGGCTCTTCACCTGGGCACCAGGGCAGGGTCGCGGCCTCCAGGTCGCCCTCGGCTACTTCATCATGCCGATCATGCTGGCCATCATTGGGCGGGTGGTGTTCAAAGAACGCCTCGGCCCGTGGCGGGTCTCCGCCGTCATTGTGGCGGCAGTCGCAGTTACCTACCAAATAGTTTTGGTGGGCGGTCTCTCGTGGGAAACCCTCGTCGTCTCTTTCGGGTACCCGGTGTACTTCACGGTGCGCCGGTTCGCGAGCATCGGCGGGAGCGCCGGCCTGAGTGCCGAAATGATACTCACCCTGCCCATCGCTCTCTTGCTTCTCGTACTCGACGATCCCACTCTTCACACTCTCACCCACGGGGAGAGCGCGGCCAGCATGATCGGATTCGGCATCCTCGCCTCCGTGGGGCTGCTCCTCTACATCGGAGCAAGCCAGCTACTGCCAATGAGTGTCTTCGGCCTGCTCAGCTATCTGGAGCCCATACTCCTCGCGGTCGCCGCAGCACTCGTCCTGAGTGAACCGCTCCCCGCAGCAGAACTGCCCACCTACATCACCATCGGGGTCGCGCTCATCCTGCTCGCCGTGGAGAGCGCCGTGCGAAAGAGGCCACCACGAAACCAGCCGCTCGTTGGCTAAGCCGAGCGGCTGGTTCGTTGATGGTGCTAGGTCTAGGGCCTGACCTTACTTGCCGGCAGCGGTGACCGAACGGCCTGGTGCTGGCTGGGAGAACGCGACGACGATGATCACGGCAACGCCGACGACGATGTGGGGAACCCATGCATTGGGTGCTTCGTTGATGAAGCCAAAAATGAACGGTGAGGCGATGAGAAAGAGTGACGCTGCAATATCGAAGACGAGGTGAATCGGCATCGCGATCAGCTTGAAGGCACCCAGTTCGTATCGGGTGAACAGACTGTAAACAATGAGTCCAACGCCGAGGACGACGGGGATGATGACTGCCGGGCCCCCAATGTTAGCGAAACCAAAAATCCATGGTGCAAGGATCAAGGCGATCGCGACAAGGTAGTCCAAAACTCCGTGCACCTTGGTGGGAATGAAACGCATAATGAGCTCCTAACGCTCTGGCTGAACTAGGCAACCTGATGTCGGCCGTCATGAGAGCATTCGGCGCAACCATGCACCTCGGATTGGTCTACAAAGAAGGAACCTCAGGGTTTGCAGCTGCCTTCTCGGCGCGACGATCCGTTCGGCGCTCCTTTGCCCCCTCGACGAGGTAGTACAGCACCGGAAGCACAACCAGTGTCAGCACGGTCGAGGAGACGAGCCCCCCGATCACCACAATTGCGAGCGGCTGCGAAATGAACCCACCGTGCCCGGTGAGACCAATCGCCATCGGCAGAAGGGCGAAAATCGTCGCGAGTGCGGTCATGAGGATGGGCCGCAGCCGTCGGCTTGCACCGTGGACGAGAGCATCCCCCACCTTCATTCCCTTCTCGCGATACTGGTTCACCAAGTCGATCAGAACGATCGCGTTCGTCACCACGATGCCGATGAGCATGAGCACACCGATCAGAGAGGCCACGCCGAGCGGGATGCCCGAGATCACCTGCAAAATGATGCCACCTGTCGCAGCAAACGGAACCGAAACGAGCAAGAGCAGCGGCTGGCGCAGGCTCTTGAACGTTGCCACCATCACCACGTAGACGATCAGGATGGCGGCCAAGAGCGCCAGGTAGAGCTGGGCAAACGCATCCGACTGCTGGGAGGTAACGCCACCGAGGGTTGCTGTTGCGCCCGCGGGCATGTCAAGCGAGTCCACCGCGTCTTGAACGGTGATCGATGCCGATCCGACATCTGCACCCTTGGGCGTAATGCTTACCGTCGCTGCGCGCAGTCCCTTAATCGTCGTGATGCTTGCCGGGCCATCAGACTTCTTAATGGTGGCAAGGTCTGACAGCTTTTGCGGGCCAAACTTTGTGGGGATTGCGAGTTCGCGCAGGGCCTCAATGGTTGCTGGGCTGTTGGCGGTCTGCAAATAGATGGAGAGGGTCTTGTCGTCGATTACTGCGGTTCCGGCGAGGGACGGCTGCATCGCCTGCGAAACGATCGAACCGATGGCAATCTCACTGAGCCCGACCTCTGCCGCCTTGTCACGGTCTACGACCACAGCGATGTAGGGCTGGGTTTCGGCGAGGTTGCTTGTCGCCTCTGCCGTGACAGTGAGATCTTTCACCGCGGAAAGCACCCTGTCGGCAGCGTCGCGCAAGTTCGCCTGCGACGCGGCGGTGATGTTGATATCGATACTGGAGGAGGCGAAACCTGACCCGCCCGAGGCTAGAGACACAATGCCAACATCCGGCAACTTCTCCAGGCGATCCCGAATGGCCTGCTTCAGGGCATCCTGATCGACTGCGGGGTTTGTCGTGATCGAGAAGCGGATGCCTCCCCCGCCACCAAACGCAGCGGCAAGCGAGCTGCCTCCGCCTATCGTGAGTTGAACGGTGTCTACGCCGTCAATCTCGCGCAGCGCTTGCTCGACCTTCGTGGCCGCGCGATCCTTCGCCTCGAGGCTTGTGCCCATGGGAAGGGTCTGGTTGACGCTGAGGGTGTTTTGACCACTATCACCAATGAAGTTCGTGGTGAGGAAGGGAGTCAAAGCAATCGTGCCGCCCAGAATCAGTACGGCCACGATAATGGTCGCGAGCGGCCGCTTCAACGTCCAGTGGATCACTGGCAGGTACGCTCGCTGCAGTCGCGTCGGCTTGTCGAGCTCATCCTCGGCGGTGACGACACCCTCGCGAAGCTCGCGGCGCGAGACGATATGACCGTCGGCGCCTTCGACCGCGTGGTCTGAAGTGAGTGCCTTCAGCGGCACCGCCGTCTTGTTCGGTTTGCCGAGGAACCAGTATGCGAGTACGGGCACGATCGTGAGCGCGACGAACAACGACGCACCGAGTGCAATGGTGATCGTCAAGGCAAAGGGACGGAACAACTCCCCCGTGATGTCGCCGACGAGGGCGATGGGCAGGAACACCGCGACCGTGGTCACGGTGGATGCGGTGATCGCGGCAGCGACCTCCTTCACTGCGGTCAAAATCGCTTCGGCCTTTTCTTGCCCTAGCGTGAGGTGTCGTTTGATGTTCTCGATCACAACGATGGAGTCATCGACGACGCGGCCAATCGCGATCGTCAGCGCCCCAAGGGTCAGAATGTTGAGCGAATAGCCGGTGACTTGCATTCCGATGAAGGTGATGAGCACCGAGACGGGGATGGAAATCGCAGTGACCAGGGTGGACCGCACAGACAGCAAGAAGATCAAGATGACGACGACGGCAAACAGCAGGCCGAGAAGCCCCTCGGTGGCGAGCGCATCAATCGACTGCTGGATGAACGGGGCCTGATCGAAGACGATCGTAAACTTCGTATTGCTTCCGAGCGATGCCTCAAGCTCGGGAAGGGCCTGCTGCACCTCTTGGGAAACGGCCACCGTGTTGCCATCTGGAGTCTTTGTGACGCCGACCGTGAGGGCGGCTTCGCCGTTGACGCGGGAGATGCTCGTCACGGGGTTCGGGACCAGTTCGACGGTCGCGACATCCGCAATGGTGAGTGGTGTCGCCCCAGCTTCGGGCGCACCCGTTATCGCGCCGGGCGTTGTCGAGGGGTTCGCGCCAACGAGAGGAAGGTTCGCGATGCTCTCTACCGTGTGGATGCGCGAACCAGACTGAACGGTGAGAGTCTGGTCACCCTCGGTGATATTGCCACCCGGCAACAGCACGCCATTTGATTTCAACGCGTCGCGGATTGCCTGCGTACTGAGCCCGGCCGCGAACAATTTCGCCGTGTCCGGAGTGATCGTGACTCGGTTTCCGACGGTTCCCTGAAGGCTTGCCTCACGAACATTGTTGAGTTTCTGCAGTTCAACGATGGTGGAGGACTGCAGAAGCGCGACAAGGTCGTCTTCACCCAAGTCGCTGGTGACCGCGATCTGGATGACCGGAAAGTCGTCAATGCTGCCCGTGAGCACCCGAGGGTCGGAGTTCTCCGGCAGCACATTCTTGATGCGGTTGATTGCCTGCTGTACTTTTTGTTCCGCCGTGGCGAGGTTCGTGCCGTAGGCAAACCTTGCGGTGACCGAGGAGAGGTTCGAGGTCGAGGTTGCCGTTGTGCTCTCTAGCCCCGGTACTCCCTGAATTGCTGTCTCAATGGGAGTGCTGACGTCGTCATTAACGACCTCTGGCGCGGCTCCGGGGTAACTCGTGACGATCACCATCTGCGGGAACGACACGGAAGGTATCAGTTCCTGCTTCAGCGTTGTGAGGGCGATCCCGCCAAAGACTCCGATTACAAGGGTCACGAGGGCAATGAGCGCGCGGTTGCGCAGACTGAAGACGGAAAGTAGATGCACGCGATTACTCCTGAATGGCGCGCCAAAGAAGATGACGCTATGAGGCGCAACCTTGCACCTTGTGCAAGTATTCCACTTGGCCACAGCTACGCCTATTTAGTTCCCGGCAGATCACTTCCCGCCAGAACCTGCTCGGCGGCGAAAGACTCGCGCACAAAGTACAGTGACAATAGCTCCACGCGCAATTTTCTCTTCTCGGTTTGGATTCCCCTATGTCACCCGCGTTCATCATGACCAGACGCTGGGTTCAGCTGATGGTTGGCCTGTTTCTGTACGGCTTTTCGATGGCCATGATGATTCGTGGGGCGGTAGGGGTTTCGCCGTGGGACGTGCTCTCTCAGGGCATCTCGCTTCGCACCGGCATCGAGTTCGGCTACGTGACCATCATCGTGAGCGGATTCGTGCTCCTCCTGTGGATCCCGATCCGCCAGCGCCTCGGAATCGGCACTGTTCTCAACGCAATCTTCGTCGGACTCTTCGCGAACGTCGGCCTCTTTCTCATTCCAGAACTAACCGAACTGTGGATTCGGATTCCGCTCTTTACCGGTGGTTTGATACTCGTTGCTGTAGCCACGGGCCTGTACATCGGTGCCCGTTTTGGGCCGGGCCCCCGCGACGGCTTGATGACCGGTATTCATCACAGATTTGGCGTGCGTATTTGGATTGTGCGCACATCGCTTGAAGTCATCGTGCTCATCATCGGATGGCTTCTCGGCGGCAATGTCGGGGTCGGTACGCTCGCGTTCGCGTTGCTCATCGGGCCCATGGTGCACAAGACAATGCCGTTCTTTCTCGTCCCCGCCGCGCTGTCGGAGACCGCGATTGCAAAGGCCGAGGAGGCGGAGGCGGCCTCTACTGAGCTGCCAGAGCGGCCCGAGCCGACCGCGTCGACCGGCGAGCTGTCAACAGACCAATAAGCACGAGCCCGAACACCACGAGCACAAGGCCGACGACCGCGCGGCCGCTCAACGTTTCATGCAAAACGAGCACTCCCAGCAAAGTCGCGGTCATCGGTTCGCCAAGACCCAGCGTTGCCACGGTGGAGGCGCTGAGGGCTTTGAGGCCGTAGGCGAGGAACAGGCAGGCGATCGTGATCGTGCCGATGCCGAGCCAGAGCCCCATGATGAGTCCATCGAAGGATGCGAGCCAGCTCGGGTCTGACAATAGGAGAATCGGCAGCGCGCCCACCGCCGACCATCCGAAAATCACGGCCACAGAACCCATCGGTGTCCAACCGTCGACGAGCAGCTTCTTGGCCGAAAGAGCATAGAACGCGTAGCAAGCTCCGGCGCCGAGCGAAAGCAGAATACCCGTTGGGTCGGTGACACCGGTTTCACCAGCACCCGAGAGCAGTGCGATGCCGACAACCGCGACCACCGTGGCGATGAGCCATCCGTAGCCCGGAAAACGCCTCGACAACAACCACTCGAGCAGCCCCGTAAAGATCGGGCCAGAGCCAATCGCAACGACCGCACCGATCGCGACCCCGTTGATGCTCATCCCCAAGAAGAACGCTGGTTGATACGCGATGATCGCAAGCGCACCGATCGTGACGGTCGGCCAGGCTTGCCAGCGAGCGGATGCCGCTGTGGAAAGCTGCTTCTCAGGGCCGGTGAGGTTCGGAATGTGCAGAGTGAGCATGTCGGTGATCGGATGACCCGGCTCCAAATGTCGCAGCGTGCGGCGTGAGCGCAACGAGAGTAGCCAGGCGATCAGCGCGAGGGCGGCGCCACCAATAACGATGCGGGCGGAGCCCACCGAGAGTGAGGAGGCGGCATCCGGACCGAGCGCCTGCGCTGTTCCCGTGGTGCCGTAGAGGATCGCCGCGATGAGGGCGAAAAGAACGTGACGCACTCGATCATCGTTTCACAATCGGGTGCGTCACGGTGACGCTGGGTTCGAGGTTGGGTTTTCAGAGTTCTGGAGTAAAGATCTGCTCGATTGTCTGGTCGAAGGTGCGGGCAATCGCGAAGGCCAATGGCAGGCTCGGATCGTACTTTCCGCTCTCGATGGCGATGACCGTTTGTCGCGTGACATTCAGCTTGGCCGCGAGATCCGCTTGGGTCAGATCGTGTTCAGCGCGCAGCACGCGCACCCGGTTCTTCATGAGCGGTACCTCATCGCAACGACAGCGGAGCCGATGGCCCAGCACATCATGTAGGTGACGAACGCGAAGATCCACGACAAGGTGGGCGCTCCGAACATGTCGAGGACGCCGTAGCTTGCGACGAGTGCGGAGCCGAAGCCAAATCCGATGGCGAGCGATTCGGTCAGTTGGCGGCGAGCGAACTCATCCGCCTCCCGACTGAACTGCAC
>JBDSUT010000005.1:0-5012 GCA_039927595.1 Terrimesophilobacter sp. | reverse complement strand
GTTTCACCGGATACCTCCTGCAAACCAACTTTGATTCACAGTTGATCGCCTATCAAGCCAAGGATGCCTTGAATGCGACCGGCATCGGTGCCTGGTTCAATGTCGCAAACTTCGGCCAGATGTTCATATGGCATATCCTGCTGCTGCCTGCCGCGGTATTGATCATCGTCGCACTGCACGTGTTGCTTGTGCGGGGCCACGGTGTTGTGCCGCCGCTGGATGCGGCAGAGTCTGACTCCCAGTTGCGTCAGGCCGAGCCAACCGATGCATTCTCCAAGGGAGTTTGAAGTGCGGGATTCACAAAAGTTGCTGGCTCGCCGACACTCGCTGGATGCGCGGCCGTGGACGGGAGCCACACGCCCCTACGACCTGCTGAAAGAGTTGACGATCGGTGTTCTTGTGGTGGGCATCGTTATCGTGGGCTTTGCCGGGGTAGCGGGTTCACCCGATGAACCGACAATCACGTTGCAAAACTGGGCGCAGGCGAACCCGAACGACTTCGTTGCTACGGCGACAGCTGAACTCGCGGGCACCTCCGATACCGCCAGCTATGGTCCGCCTTATTCCTCGACCGAGGGAGCAACTCAGACTCTTGGCCCCCTTGACCTTCAGAGCTTGTCAGGAGTGCAACTTCGCATCAATTCCGCGACGGATCTCGTTATCACGCCACTGACGACGCTCAGCTCGGCCACCGCCGCGGTTTCGACGTGGCAAGCCGCAACACATGACCAGCAAACCGCATGGGCATCCAGCTACTCTGACGCGCTGGGGAAGGCCACCAGTGGCGATCCTTCTGCCGTAACGACGGGGGACTATGGCCCCGTCCCCGCACTCACCCAGGGTCTACTCGCCGACGCGAAGGGCGGCGCTCTGGATGGTGCCATCCAATCTGAGGGTGGGCTCTACAACACCAATCCGACCCCCACAATTCTGTTTCTCAGCGACGGCTCATACTTCTCGTCCTTGGCCACCGCGCAACACTTGACCGGCGACCAATGGGGAATGATGAATGAAACGGGCAGCTATCCGGGTCAGTCCTGGTTGTGGCTGTTCTCGTTCTGGTACCAGGTTCCCCTCATTGGCAATCTCCCCAACGCAGACCTGGTTGTCGTCCTCATCATGTTGTTGCTCACCATTGCGCTCGCGCTGGTGCCATTCATCCCTGGGCTGCGATCGATACCACGCTGGATTCCGGTGCACCGGCTCATTTGGCGTGACTACTATCGCAAACGGTGACCCCGCCGCCTCAAGGTTCAGCTTTGAAGGTTCACGAGAATCGCGTCTAATTCTGGTTTCGGACTTAGTAGTGGAATGCGGCTATTTCCCAGTGTCCGTTTCGTGGCCATAATGTCGCAATGGTGTACCTAGACCACAGGCTGCGCGGCAACCATGAACCTGCCTATGAAGGAGCCAACCCGGCCAGGCGCAGAACCGCAGCCAAACCGGATGGCGTTCCTGGCCAGTGTTTCGTGACGGCATCAATCCCAGCGTGCTTGGTCGCAAAACGCAGGGCGATCACCACCACCAGAGCGTCGTCCAGATATCCCAGTACCGGGATGAAATCCGGGATGAGATCGATGGGGGAGAGCAGATACACCATGAGAACGCCCAGCCAGATTCGCACGCCTACTGGCACTGCCCGGTCGGTGGCGAGGCGCTTCAACAGTCGCACCACATCTGGCGCAAGTCGAAGAAGATCCACCAGCGATGTTCGACCGGGATGCTTGCGTTGTTCACGCCACAGCACCAAAACAAGGAGTAGCCAAGCGAGCAGCACACCACCTAAGACGCCGAGGACTACTTGCAGCCATTCCGGCATCTCTACGAGCCCCCACCCCGTCTTGGGCTGGGTTCACCAACTTCATGAACCAGGGTGACCATCACGATCCAATTCTCTCCAATAGCGCCCCTGCACGGTTGTGTTTCGGGACTCGAAACACGACGTAATTGTATGCTGAGCACCTCTCCACCACCGCGGAAGGTTAACAATCCCATGCCCCACTTCACTGGAATCCACCACCTCGCGATCACCGTCAGCGATCTCGATGTCAGCACCGCTTTTTATCAGCTCGTTTTTGGGTTTCCACCCTCGAGCACTTTAGGGGGTGCGGATTTGCAGCGCCGCCTGTTCACGCTGCCTAGCGGAGTCAACCTCGGCCTCACTCAACACAACCCAATCACGACGGAAGTATTCACGCCGTTCCGGCCCGGGATGGATCACGTCGGCTTCGCGGTGGATACCAGGGAGGAGCTTCTCAACTGGGCCGACTACCTCACCGCCGTCGGCATCGTGCACAGCGGACTCGTTGACGCGCCTTACGGAATTGCGCTCAGCTTCAAAGACCCCGACGGAATTGCACTGGAATTCTTTGTCGGCAAGGACCACCAGGCTTAGGCGTGACTGGTGCACGCATCGGTTTTGCCGAGAAGCGCTTTGTGGCCGCACGTTCCCGCCCAAAGCGGAATCGATCGGTGGCACGTCACTTTCGAGACGGCCTCAGCATCCTCAGGGAACGAGGAACTTAGGTGAGAAAATCTTGTGTCCGAAGGGGGACTTGAACCCCCACGCCCTATACGGGCACTAGCACCTCAAGCTAGCGCGTCTACCATTTCCGCCATCCGGACAGGATGTAATGCATCGCTGCACCGCACACGAGAATAGCATGATGCGGCGACCGGTGAAGTCCACTAGGCACCGATACAGCACCGATACAGCGCTGCGGTGGCACTGAGAAGGTAGCGTTGAGCTATGACTCACACGTCAGACGAGACCACCACCGACTCCCACCTGGACGAGAGCGCGATCATTGCACGCGACCTCATTCGGTTTGATACGTCAAACTTTGGAGACGGCAAGTCGAATGGGGAGGTGGAAGCGGCCGAATACTTGTCCGCGAAGCTCACCGCACTTGGGCTCGATTCGCGCATGTACGAGAGCGCACCCGGCCGCGTGAGCGTGGTTGCTCGCGTTGAGGGTTCCGATTCGAGCAAACCCGGGCTCGTGGTGCACGGCCACACGGATGTCGTCCCCGCCATGCCAGACGACTGGTCGGTTGATCCGTTCGGCGGTGTCATCAAGGACGGCATGCTGTGGGGCCGCGGTGCGGTCGACATGAAGAACATGGACGCCATGATGATCACCGCGCTGCAGGACATCCTTGGTGCCGGTAAGCAGCCATCCCGCGACCTCGTCATCGCGTTCTTCGCCGACGAGGAGGCCGGGGGAGACTACGGCGCGCAGTACATGGTCGACAACCATCCTGAGCTGTTTGCGCGCGCCACGGAGGCCATCAGCGAGGTGGGCGGGTACTCGATTGACCTCGCGGGGCAGCGCGCGTACCTCATTCAGACGGGTGAGAAGTCGATCGTGTGGATCAAACTCATTGCTCGCGGCGCAGCGGCGCACGGTTCGCGCTACATCCAAGACAATGCGGTCACAAAGCTTGCTGAAGCCGTCACCAAGATCGGCAAGCACGAGTGGCCGATCACGCTCACCAACACAACCACCGAGCTGCTGGGTGAGGTCGCGCGAATTCTCGGCAAAGACTTCAGCACAATCGCGCCAGACGAGCTGGCAATTGCCACGGGCACCGCTGCGGGCTTCATCCGCGCCACGCTGCGCACCACGAGCAATCCAACGCTCCTGAACGCCGGGTACAAGCACAACGTCATCCCCGAGAAGGCAGAAGCCCTCATCGATGTGCGTACGCTGCCGGGTGAAGAAGATTCCGTGCTCGCCACGCTGAGCGAAATCGTCGGACCCGACATCGAGATCGTCATCATGCACCGCGACGTCGGCCTCGAGACGACCTTCGACGGGCCGCTCATCGAGACGATCACGAGCACGTTGCTTGCGCACGATCCGGGGGCCGAAGTTCTGCCGTACCTGCTCTCGGGCGGCACAGACAATAAGTCACTGAGCCGCCTCGGCATCACCGGCTACGGTTTTGCGCCGCTTCAGTTGCCCGCAGACATAAACTTTGCTGCGATGTTCCACGGCGTTGACGAGCGTGTGCCGCTGGACGCATTAGTCTTTGGCAGGCGGGTTCTCGCAGACCTGCTGCTGAACTACTAAGGAAGAAGCGGTTACGTGGGACTTATCGAGGCACTCATCCTCGGGCTCGTTCAGGGCCTCACCGAATTTCTCCCCATCTCCTCCAGTGCGCACCTGCGCATTGTTGGCGAGTTTTTGGGTGCAGGAGCAGACCCGGGGGCCGCCTTCACGGCCATTACCCAACTCGGCACCGAGACCGCAGTGCTCGTCTACTTCTGGAGCGACATCACGCGCATCATCGGCGCGTGGTTCAAGTCGCTCGTCGGCAAGATTCCGCGCAATGACCCGGATGCCCGCATGGGCTGGTTCATCATACTCGGCAGCATTCCGATCGTGGTCTTGGGGCTTGTGTTCCAGAACCAGATCGAAACGAGCCTTCGTTCGCTGTGGATCGTTGCCTTCACGCTCATCTTCTTCGGCCTTCTGCTTGGCGCTGCCGACATACTCGGTCGCAAAGAACTGACCCTCGAGAAGCTCACGTGGCCGCACGCACTCATCTTCGGGCTCGCCCAGGCCGCCGCACTCATCCCTGGGGTTTCACGTTCCGGAGGCACCATCACGGCCGGTCTCTTCATGGGCTACGACCGCCGCTCGGCCGCGCGATACTCGTTCCTTCTCGCGATCCCTGCAGTGTTCGGTAGCGGCCTCTACCAGCTGTACAAAGTCGTCAAAGAGCCGTGCCTGAACGCGGCATCCGGATGCCGGCCAGAGATCTTCACCGGCTGGGAGACCGCCGCGGCAACGCTTGTCGCCTTCATGGTCGGGTTCGCCGTCATTGCCTTCTTTATGAACTACATCTCCAAGCGCTCGTTCATGCCGTTCGTGATCTACCGGGTTCTGCTCGGTGGCGCACTCATCGTGCTGCTCTCGACAGGTGTCTTGCTGCCGTGAAGTCCTGGAACACTCCCGAGGTGCCGCAACTGTCAGGGCACGGTCCGCTACCTCGCATTTACAACAC
>JBDSUT010000004.1:0-25761 GCA_039927595.1 Terrimesophilobacter sp. | reverse complement strand
AGACACCGCATACCTTCAGGCGCGCGGAGTTTCGTTCGCGATTTGGTGTCAAGGACCAGTCGAAGAGTTCGCGCCGTTCAGGGAGTTCATGGGCTACCAAATGTCGTGGTATTCCGTCGAAGGTGTCACCGAGACCGGGGTATCCGACGGTTGGATCAACGCATACCTACGCGTCGGCGATCGAATATTTCTGACGTACACAACGGATGAGCGCGGCAGTGAGGCGCTGATGCCCGTCCTCCACATGCTCGACATGACCGTTTACGGCCGAAAGGAAAAGTGGGAAGACTCACCTCCCGGATGGCCGCAACCAGAGAGAACCGGAGGAGAGTGGTGGCGCCAAGATGGTCGACCTGTTGGACAGTGGACTAGACCAGGCGCCACCGCTGTCCACACCTAGTAAGTCCGTGGGAGTGACAGTCGCATCGTCGTGAGCCTTAGGACGCCGCGCGCATCCACTCCTCAACGTCATTGACCGTGCGGGGGATGCCCACGGAGAGGTTCTCTGCGCCATCCGCCGTCACGAGGATGTTGTCTTCGATGCGCACGCCGATGCCGCGGAACTCCTCCGGCACGGTGAGGTCATCCGGCTGAAAGTAGAGCCCGGGTTCGATCGTAAACACCATTCCCTCTTCGAGAACGCCGTCGAGGTACATGTCGCGGCGCGCCTGCGCGCAGTCGTGCACGTCGATACCGAGGTGGTGGCTCGTGCCGTGCACCATGTAGCGGCGATGGAACTGGGCGTCCGGCTGAATTGATTCCTCAGCGCTCACCGGCAGCAGGCCCCACTCGGCGGTTCGCTGCGCGATGACCGCCATTGCGGTGGCGTGGATGTCGCGGAAAATAATTCCGGGCTTCACGATCGCGAAGGCGGCATCTGCTGCCTCAAGCACGGCCTCATAAATCTTGCGCTGCGTGTCAGAGAATTTTCCGTTGATCGGCAGCGTGCGGGTGATGTCCGCCGTGAAGTAGCTGTCGAGCTCGATGCCGGCATCCAACAGAATCATGTCGCCGTTCTTCACCTGGCCGTCGTTGCGGGTCCAGTGCAAGATGCAGGCGTGGGGGCCGGATGCCGCAATCGTGTCATACCCGACCGCGTTGCCGTCCGCGCGGGCACGACGATTGAAGGTTCCCTCCACGAGACGCTCACCCTTAGGGTGGGCGATGATCGCGGGGCGGTCAGCAATCACGTCGTCGAAGCCCTGCTTCGTGGCGTCGACGGCTTTGCGCATCTGGTCGATTTCGTACGCATCTTTGACGAGGCGCAACTCAGCGAGGTCGCGCGCGAGAGTGACGTCACCACTCTGCTCATGCTCGTCGATGTTGGCAGGGTCGGTATTGTCAGGATCGACGCTGGAGCTGCTCAGCTCCGCGGTGAGGAGGCGACGGCCATCAACCTGCTCGGTGATATCGCGGTCGCCATCTCGCACAATCAAGGTGTTTGCGTCGACCAAGTCGAAAACCGCCTCGAACTCTGAGAGATCTTTCGTCGTTATGCCGAGGTCGCCGGCAACCTGAGCGAGGGAGGGACGAGGGCCGATCCAGAACTCGCCGATCTGAGAGTTCGCGTAAAACTCGTCGGAGTCGCGTCCCGCGCGCTCACGGAAGTACAGCGTGGAGGTGTGCCCGTTGGCCGTCGGCTCCATGACCAAGACCGCGTCCGGCTCAGAATCTGACCCCCACCCGGTGAGGTGCGCGAACGCAGAATGGGCGCGGTACGGGTAGTCAGTATCGTTCGAACGCACCTTCGCCGCGCCCGCGGGAATGATGAGACGCTTGCCAGGGTAGAGGGCCGAGATGCGATCGCGGCGAGCTGCCGCGTAGGGGGCCTGCGCGCGCGCCGAGGGCACGACATCCCTGCGTTCCGCCCAGTTTGTGCCGATGAAGTCCTTGAAGCTGTTCGACAGGGGCGTGGTTGAACGGTTGGTGGTGGCGCGCGGCGCCGGAGAGGTTGATTCGGCCATACCTCTATTGTCTCCCGAGCCGACCCACCCGCACGACTCCGTGTCAGAAAGTGCATCGCGGCCCGGCCCCCACTCGGGATTAGAGTTGCACTATGGCCGGACCGATCGACCTTCACACTCACAGCACCGTCTCTGACGGCACAGAATCGCCCACTGAGCTCATCTTCGCGGCCCGAACGGCGGGGCTCGGCGCGATAGCGATCACTGACCACGATTCAACCGCCGGTTGGCGCGAAGCCTTCGATGCCGCTTCAGGCACCGGGCTCACCGTCATCCCTGGTATGGAGTTGAGCACGCGGCACGGTATGAAGAGCGTGCACATGCTTGCGTATCTGATCGACCCAGAGCACACCGGACTGCGGGAGGAGACGCTGCGTATTCGCGAAGCACGCCTCGCCAGAGCAGAATCGATCGTCTCGCGTCTTGCCGCCGACTTCGACATCTCCTGGGCGGACGTGGTGGCACAGACCACGCACGGCGCGACCGTCGGACGCCCTCACATCGCCGATGCGCTCGTCGCGCGCGGGATGTCGCTCGACCGCAGCGCTGCGTTTCGTGACATTCTGCATCCGAAATTCGGCTACTACGAACCGCACTACGCGCAAGACCCGCTCACGGCGATCGCGCTCATCCGGTCGGCTGGCGGGGTACCCGTTATGGCGCACCCTGGCACCCGTGGTGCCGAGAATGTCATCACGCAAGAAAACTTGTCGGCCCTAGTGGATGCTGGTCTGTTCGGCCTGGAGATCCACCATCGAGAGAACACCCCGGATGCCCAGGAACGGCTTTACGAGTTCGCCGAGTACTTCAATCTGGCCATCACCGGGTCAAGCGACTACCACGGCGAAGGAAAGCCGAACCGGCTTGCGGAGAACACCACCGGCCCGGCAATGCTCGAGCGAATTCTTGCGGAGGGCTCAGGCTCGCCCGCGTTCTTCGGCTAACGTCGACCGCGCGTAACGGTGGGCGGCGAGAAACCCCTTAGACCGTAGGAGCTGTGCCAGAACCTGTGCTTGGGCGACGGGTGCGCGTGCGGCGACGAGCTGGCCCCGCACCATCGTGCGTTCCGGCACCGGCCGCCTTCTGGCCCTCGGTTGCCGCACCAGACTGGCCGCCGCGCGTGCGTGTGCGCTCGCGGTCTCCGCCCGAGCGTTCGCGATTGCCGCTCTTTTCACCCTCGCGACGGGGCCCGCGTGAGGGCGCGTGACCGGCCGTCGCAGACCTGGGTTCGCGCTCGCGTGCCGGGCCAGCAGACTTCAGGCGACCCTTCGTGTCGGTAGGAATGTCAAGATCCGTGTACAGGTGCGGCGACGATGAGTACGTTTCGACGGGCTCAGGGATTCCCATTTCGAGGGCGCGGTTGATGAGCCCCCACTTGTGCATATCATCCCAGTCGACAAAGGTGACCGCAATTCCGGTCTTGCCCGCGCGGCCGGTACGGCCAACGCGGTGCAGGTATGCATCGTGGTCTTCGGGAATCGTGTGGTTGATCACATGAGTGACATCGTTTACGTCTATGCCGCGAGCGGCGACATCCGTTGCGATGAGGATGTCTTTCTTGCCAGCCTTGAACGCGGCCATGGCGCGCTCCCGCTGCTCCTGGTTGAGGTCACCGTGCACGGCGGCAGCGTTAAACCCGCGGTCGTTCAGTTCTTCAACGAGTTTTGCTGCTGCGCGCTTCGTGCGGGTGAAGACCACGGTCTTGCCGCGGCCCTCGGCCTGCAGGATGCGGGCAACAACCTCGTCTTTGTCGAGCGCGTGGGCGCGGTACACGACGTGCTTGATGTTCGCCTGCGTGAGGCCCTCATCCGGGTCGGTGGCGCGGATGTGGATGGGCCGGTTCATGAAGCGACGCGCGAGAGCCACGATCGGGCCGGGCATCGTGGCAGAGAACAGCATGGTGTGACGCAGAGGTGGGGTCTGCGCGAACAGCTTCTCAATATCACTCAGGAACCCGAGGTCGAGCATTTTGTCGGCCTCGTCAAGAACCATGACTTTCACGTTGGCGAGGGACAGCATCCGTTGGCTGGCGAGGTCGAGCAGTCGCCCTGGCGTGCCAACAACAACTTGTGCGCCGGCTTTGAGTTCCTCGATCTGACCCTCGTATGCCTTGCCTCCGTAGATTGCCACGACCTTGGTGGAGCGGTTCGATGATGCGGTGACGAGGTCCTCTGCCACCTGCACGCACAGCTCACGGGTCGGAACGACAACGAGTGCCTGCACGCCTGGCTCGGGGTCGAGCCCGAGTTCTTGCAGGAGGGGGAGTCCGAATCCGAAAGTTTTTCCGGTACCCGTCTTGGCTTGCCCGATAATGTCCTGCCCACCAAGCCCGAGGGGGATGGTCTGGGTCTGGATGGGGAACGGCTCGATAATGCCTTGAGCGGCGAGTGCATCAACCATGTCCTGATCGACGCCGAGTTCTGAAAATGTCAAGTTATTTGGCCCTGTCTTGGGTGTTGAGAGTACGCCCATCTTTTCCCAGGGCGCAGGGCCCCGCCAGAGTGGGGGCCGCCACCAGTTTAGACGAGGGATGCTGTGATCCCCGCCAATAGCCTGCGGCCAGTTTGTACCTGGTGAATTTTGCGCGCGCGTCTCACGGTGCCACCCGCGAATCGCTCGTGCGCACGACGGTAGGCTATAGCCGTGGTGAACCTGTTCAATAGTCGCAAGAAGCGTCCGACGCCTCCAAGGCAAAGGTCCCGCCGACCCAACCCTCATCAGGTCATCAATCGGGTGGGGCTGAGTGAGTTGACGCCAGAGCTTTCACGCTTTCTTGGGCAGGCCGCGTACCTTCAGTTGTCGTTTTTTGAGAGTCTTTCTCGTGCGGTAACAGGCTCCCCGACGACCGCCTCCAAGGAGGTGGTGAGTAGAGCTGCGGGCATGACTCTTGCGCGACACCACGCTCTCACCGCAGAGATAGAAAAACTGGGGTGGGTTCCCGCGCAGGCCATGGAATCGTTCGTCATGCCGATTGACAGTTTTCAGTCGCGCACCAAAGGCAGCGATTGGGCAGAAACTTTGCTGGCGTATTACGTCGAGGCCGGCATTTTGGATGACGGCTTTGTCAGTATCGCGCAAGGATTCGACCGCGTGCACGCGCAGCGTGTCGCTGAGATTCTGGGGGACAATGCAGCCACCCAACTTGTTGCTGGCCTCTTGGCAACGGCGATCGGTGACAATCCGCGCCTAGCGTCGCGATTGGCGCTTTACGGGCGGCGACTCGTTGGCGACGTGCTCATTCTTGCCCGCTCGGCACTTGATCTTCCCGAGAATACTGCTCCGGATGACGAACGTCTCGAGCCAGTGCTCACGGAACTCATTGCCGATCACACGCGCAGGATGGACAACCTAGGGTTGACCGCCTGACCCACTTTGAGCTACGCAGCATTTCACCTGAAGCTGGCCTAATCAGGGATGAGCGAGCTGTGCGAAGAGCTCTTCGTCGTGCTTGCGGCGGGGAGCGGCAATCAGCAGCGGAACGAGGATCGCGGCGAGCAGGCCTGCTCCGAGGCTCGCCCACCAGATCCAACCGCCGTCAAACGGCCATCCCAGCCAGGTGAGCGCAGCCCACACAATGGAAGCGACAGCGGCGCTCACACTCGGCAACAGCGCGCTGCCGTAGGTGTCGCGATGGGGGAGAAGATACCGAGGAATGGCTCCGAGGCCGGCAGCGCCGAGTACGACAAAGAGCAGTTCCATCAGGCCACGAACCCGACGCGGCGGGAGCTTTCTGCCCCCAGCTCGATGTAGGCAAAGGTCTCAGCGGCCACAAGATAGATGCGCTCTTTATCGTCGGCGAGTTTGATGTACTTGGCTCCACTGTCGAGAGCTGTGGCGACAATTTTTTCAATCTCTGCTGCCGACTGGTTAGTTTCAAAGCTCAGCTCACGAGGGCTGTTGGTAATTCCAATGCGAATGTCCACGAGCCCAGATTACGACAGAATCGGGCCGAGATTCTGCCGGTTCGTTGAAAGCGCAATGAACCCTGTCGGAGGTCTGAGCTAGTTTTGCTTTCGTGAGAGTCACAGAGTTTTCTTCGCACGCCTCGGAGGGCGCCGCCTCGACTGCCGTGAAGCTCGACGATTCTCAGTCTGTGGTTGTGCAGTTGCCCGATGGTGCCTCCGCTGTTGTGGTCGGAGCGCCTGGCACGGGAAAGACGTCCACGATTGTGGAACTTGTTGCTGAGCGAGTGCTCGGTCGAGGCTGGAGCCCCCGAGAACTCGTCGTCATCACGCCAAACCGGGCATCCGCTACCCGACTGCGTGACCGACTCGCGTTGCGCCTTGCCCGGCCAACGGAGGGCCCGCTCGCGCGAACGATCAATTCGCTCGCTTTCGAGGTGTTGACCTTTGCGCGACAGAGTGCCGGGCAGCCACTTCCTCGGCTTTTGACGGGGGGCGAGCAAGACAGCGATATTGCGCACCTTCTTGCGGGGCACAGCGAAGAGGGTACCGGCCCGAACTGGCCAGAACCGCTCAGCCCTGAGGTGCGCGAGCGCCGCGGTTTTCGCACCGAGCTCCGCGACACGATGATGCGTGCGACCGAGTACGGTCTCACTCCCGAGAATCTGCGCACCCTGGCGCGTCAGTGGGATCGACCGGAATGGTCAGCGGTGGCGGACTTTCAGGCCGAATATCTGCAGGTGATGGGTGGCCTGAGGCCGCATCAGCTTGATGCGTCAGAACTGGTTGCCGCAGCCGTGCGATCGACTGATGTGGGAATCATTCCAGAGTCGCTGGCGGCCCTGCGCCTGGTGGTTATTGACGACCTTCAAGAGGTCACGAAAGCGATGATGACCCTCGTCAATGCGTTCGCTCGCCGCGGTGCCAGTGTCGTGGCCTTTGGTGACCCGGATGTTGCCTCGAATGCTTTTCGAGGTGGCGAAGCAAACATTGTGGGGCGCTTCGCCGGGGAGCTTGACCGAAGCAATGTGTCGACTCTTCGCTTGGGGGTATCGCACCGGCAGGGGACTAGCCTGCGAGCGTTTACGGGAGCGGTGACGAGCTGCATCGGTACGGCAGAGACAGTTGGGCATCGAAACCCACTGACTGGTGCGGCAGAAACTGCTCCAGAAGCGGGAGCCGTGTTTACGCTCACTGGGGGAACCCCCGCGCGCGTGTGGTCGACGCTTGCCCGTCGACTGCGCAGTCATCACGTCAATGACGGTGTCGCGTGGGGGGATATTGCCGTCGTTGTTCGGGGGCGGGCCCAAGTTTCTGCGATTGCGCGAGCATTGGCACTTGCCGATGTTCCCACTCGCACTGCCGCCGGTGGCACTCCACTTCGCGAAGACAGCGCCGCGCGTGCTCTGCTGTCCGTCGTTGAGGCTGGCATTGGCAGAATCCCTGTGACCGCGGAACTCTCGGTGGAGCTGCTCCTCGGCCCCTTTGGTGGACTCGACAGGCTTGCGTTGCGCAGGCTCCGTCTCGCACTGCGCACCGAAGAGATCGCCGGGGGTGGGGATCGAACGAGCGATGACCTGCTGACGGAAGCACTCTCCGCGCCAGCACGATTTGCCACGATTGATCACCCCTCCTCGCGCGCGGCAGCCAAACTCGCAGAAACCCTTCACCTGATCGGTTCGGCGGCGCGCGAAGGCGCCTCGATTGAGGGGATGCTGTGGCTTGCTTGGGAACGCAGCGGCCGGGCGGCCGACTGGCGCGCACAAGCGATGGGCTCGGGAATTCTCGCGGCAGAAGCGAATCGCAATATCGATGGCGTGCTCGCGCTGTTTACCGCAGCGAAACGGTTCGTGGAGCGGGATCCGGCGGCGGCGGCATCCGCGTTCCTCGCGGCGGTTCTGGATGCCGAGGTGCCAGAAGACACCCTCGCCCCGACATCCCGCTCCGATGCGGTGTTTGTCACGACACCGACCGGCGTGCTCGGTCTCGAATTTGACACGGTGATCGTTGCCGGTTTGCAAGATGGCGTGTGGCCCAACCTGCGGCCGCGAGGGTCACTGCTCTACCCGGGTGAATTGGTGCACGCCGCGGCCAGCGGTGCCGGTGCAGTCAGCCGTGCCGGTGCAGTCAGCCGTGCCGGTGCGGCCAACACAACCGGTGCGGTGGGCAACGCCAACGTGACCGGTGGTGCGCCAACAATTGATTCCCGCAAGGTAGTGCTTTCAGACGAGTTGCGGATGTTTGCTCTCGCAATCTCGCGCGCTCGGCGAGAGGTGATCCTTGCTGCTGTCGCCAACGATGATGAGGCCGTGAGCGTGTTTTTCGATCTTGCCCCTCAGAACTCAACGATTTTGGAAATTGAAACCGAAACGCCGCTGACGCTTCGCGGTCTGGTCGGCAAGCTCCGCCGAACGCTCACTGAGTCGGGGGGTACACACGCACCCGCCGCCGCGAACCTTGCTTTTCTTGCAGGCAAGAACATCCCTGGAGCCGATCCCAACGAATGGCATGGGGTGCTCGAGCCGTCATATGAGGGGCCACTTTTCCTCGACGACGACGTGGTGCCGGTCTCGCCGTCGAAGCTCGGAGCGTTCGAAGAATCTCCTCTAGACTGGTTCATCGATTCGGTTTCCGGCACGCAATCCAGCACAGCAATGGGGCTCGGAACGATTGTGCACTGGGCCATGGAAACCGCGACTGATCCGGATGTCGAGGCGGTCTGGGCTGCCATCGAGAGTCGCTGGAACGAACTCATTTTTGAGGCGCCATGGTTGGCGGAGCAGCAAAAGCGAGTGGCGCGTCAGCTCGCGGCTGCGGTGGCAGAGTACCTGGGGGATTTCGCGCGCGGACACAAAACTCTTGTCGCTGCAGAGGAACGGTTCAGTCTTGAGCTCGATCGAGCGCGACTGAACGGGTCCATTGACCGAGTTGAGCGTTCCCCGGATGGCGGCATCGTGATCGTCGATCTCAAGACGGGCAAGCCAGAAACCAGCCAGGCGGTCATCGACGAGTTCCCCCAACTGGCCGCGTACCAATTGGCCTACGCTTCTGGGGCCTTAGACGATGTCCTCCCATCGCTGGGAGAGCACCATCGTGGTGGCGCGAAACTGTTGTACGTGAGCGCGGGGAAGGGCGGCAAGTCTTATCGGGAAGGAGTGCAGGCCCCGCTGACGGATGAGCAACTTGACCTGTTCAGGGAGCGCATCCGACAGGCATCGATGGGGATGGCTCTCGGCGTGTACCCGGGATCGCGCGTGCTCGATCCCTTCAGCTTTGGTGACGCGACTCAGCGCGCTGTGCACCGGGTGAGGGCGGTGTCGAGTGACTGAGGCTGGGCACACGATCGGTGCGATCGAGTTGGCTGCGGCATTGAAACTTCCCAGGCCCACTTCTCAGCAGGTCGAGATCATCGAGAGCGAGCGCTTGCCAGCGCTCGTCATAGCGGGGGCGGGAAGTGGAAAGACAGAAACCATGGCGAGCCGGGTCGTCTGGCTGCTCGCAAACGGCCATGTTGAGCCGGGCGAGATTCTCGGGCTGACGTTCACTCGCAAGGCGGCGGGGGAGCTCGCGGGGCGCATCCGTGAGCGCATTGCTCAGCTTGCCGCCACGGGCCTCATGGCACAGGTCTCCGATGTGCTCGACCCCCCGAACGTTTCCACCTACAACTCGTTTGCGAACGCAATCTTTCGTGACAACGCGATTTTTCTCGGGCGCGAAAGCGATGGCTCGATTCTCGGGGAAGCCTCCGCGTGGCAATTGGCAAGATCCCTTGCAGTGTCTAGTCGCGATCCCCGCCTCGCGGAGCTCGACAAGAGTCTCGGCCAGATCACCGATGCCGTCGTGAGGCTGAGTCATGAGCTGAGTGAAAACGTTGTCGATCCCGCCGATGTCGCGGCAATGGCTCAGCGTTTCGCGGCTCTCGCTGAGCTGCCCAACGGTGGCCGCGGGCAATACCTCGATGCCGTCACGATGGTATCGACGGTTGGCGCGCTGCCGATCCTTCTGGAGTTGGCAGCACAGTTCTCGGCGGCCAAAGCGAGTCGTGGCTTCGTTGAGTATGCCGACCAAGTGATGCTTGCGCTTCAGGTTGTTCGCCGTGTGGAGCGCGTGCGGCAAGATCTTCGCGATCGCTACAAAGTGGTGCTCCTCGATGAGTACCAAGATACGAGCGTCGTGCAGACTTGGCTGCTCTCCGAGCTGTTTTCGGGGCATCCCGTGATGGCGGTGGGCGACCCTCATCAATCCATCTACGGATGGCGTGGGGCGAGCGCAGCAAATCTGGAGCAGTTCGAGGCAGGGTTCGGCAGGGGTGCGCCGGTATTGAACTTTGCACTGTCCACCAGTTGGAGAAACGGAAAAGACATTCTCACCGCGGCGAACAAGATCGTCGTGCCGCTGACACTCGCCACCACCGTCACGGTTGAGGAGCTGCGTGCCTCAGAAACTGCCAGCGCCGGCCCCGTGACCGCGTGTTTTGAAGAAACCATCGCCGAGGAAGCTGCCGTCGCGGCCGCGTGGCTGAAGAAGCGACTTGGAGTTGCCGTGGGTAAAGACGGCAAGAAGTCGACCGCGGCGATGCTGTTTCGCGCCAGGCGCACGCAGCGCATCTTCATCGAGGCGCTGAGGGAGGCTGGTGTCGACTATCACGTGCTCGGCATCGGGGGACTACTTGATGAGCCGGAAGTGGCCGACCTGGTGTGTGCGCTCACTGTCATTGCTGATCCCACGGCGGGGTCATATCTCGTGAGGTTGCTCGCGGGGTCCCGTTGGCGCGTGGGTGTGCGTGATCTCAAAGCACTCAGCACGGTTGCGTCGAAACTTCGCGACCAGGATTACGCGCACCGCGCTCTGGATGATGCCACGAAGCAGAAGCTGCGCGAGTCCGTTGCGGAGGGTGAGGGTGGGTCGATTGTCGATGCGCTGGATTTTGTGGCGCACGCAAAGCAGGGCCACTGGATGTTGGAGGGTTTCACCGAGGTCGGGCTCGCGCGACTTAAAGACGCTGGCATGGTCTTTAAGCGGTTGCGCGCACGGTCTTCGCTGGAACTCGCCGACTTCGTGGGTGTGGTCGAACAGGAGTTCTGCCTCGATATTGAGGTCATGGCGAATGAGCGCCGTAAGAATTCTTCAGCGGGTCGTGAGGCTTTCTTTGACGCGATTGACACGTTTCGCGCCGTCAACGAAGGTGGCGGACTTTCAGCGTTTCTGGGTTGGCTCAAGGAAGCAGTCATGCGAGATGATCTCGCTCCGCGCATGGAGAAAGCAGAGCACGGCGCCGTGCAATTGCTGACAATCCATGGGGCGAAGGGCTTGGAATGGGATTTTGTGGTGATTCCGCGCATGGTGGCCGATGAGCTCCCTGCCAAGCCGCGCGATTCGAGCGGGTGGACCGCGTTTGGGTCATTGCCCTATGAGTTTCGCGGTGATGCAGAAAGTCTGGCGGTGTTCGACTGGGAGGCCGCGGAGTCGCGCAAGGACCTGTTAGACAAGCACGCCACTTTCAGCGAAGGGGTGAAACGTCGGCATGCGTTGGAGGAGCGCAGGCTCGCCTATGTTGCGATAACGCGAGCCAAACACGCGCTGCTCCTCACCGGCTCATTTTGGTCGAGTCAGGCGTCCTCGCGAGCACCGAGCACGTATCTCGTCGAACTAGCCCACGTGGGTGTCATCGATGCACTGCCAGAGGCCCCGAGGAGTGACGAGCGGCCCGAGGTGCAGGATGAAGCGCCGTTCTTCTGGCCGGATGATCCCCTCGGTGGCCGCCGTGACGCTGTGATGCGTGCGGCAGAGAACGTTCGTTCAGCGGAGCCATCGCCGAAGGGTGAGTTCCATGGCGAAATCGAACTTTTGCTTGCAGAGCGTGACAACCTGCACGGCTCTGCGGAACGTGTTGAGATTCCCGCGCGAATTCCGGCAAGCAGATTTAAGGACTTCGTCACGGCTCCCGCGAAGGCTGCCGCGGAACTTCGACGGCCAATGCCCGAGAAGCCCTATCGGGCAACGAGGCTCGGAACGCTGTTCCATAGCTGGGTGGAGGAGAGGTCAGGGGTGGTCGGCTCCCGCGAGACCATCGATGCGCTGGCATCTGAGTTCGACACGGAAGTTTCGGAACTGGATGGCGCAGAGCTCGCTCGACTTCGACACACGTTTGAGCATTCCGAGTGGGCTACCCGCAAGCCTGTCGAAGTGGAACGGGAGATTCATGTGCCCTTCGATGGGCACATCATTATTTGCAAGATTGATGCGGTGTATGAGCGAGACGATCGGTTTGAGATCGTGGACTGGAAGACCGGAAAGGCTCCACAGTCACCAGAAGAGTTGGCAGAACGACAGCTGCAACTGGCGCTGTATCGACTTGCTTTCGCTCAGTGGAAGGGCATCGACCCTGAGAACATTGACGCCGTTTTTTACTACGTCTCCGATGACCGAGTGGTGAAGCCGGATCGCATTCTGGGGGAGCAAGAATTGCTCGAATTGTGGCGCGGAATTCAGCCAAGCGGCCCAAGATAGGCCCGCCAAAATTTGGATTACGCCGCCTCGCGCTCGAAACCGCTCGCCAATGCCATCGAATGGGCGACAACAACATAATGTTGACAGCGTGACACCAGAAGAATTAGGGGAAGACGCGCTGACGGCGCCCATCCCGGTCATGTCGCGGCCTCCACTGTGGCGAGACACGTTCGTCAGCATGCGTATCCACAATTACCGGCTGTATGTGATCTCTCAGCTCATCTCAAACACCTCCGCGTGGGCGATGCGCATCGCCATCGACTGGCTGGTCTTCGAGCTCACCGGAAGCGTCGCCCTCGTCGGTGTGACGGTCGCGCTGCAATTCGGGCCCATGCTGTTTCTGGGGCCGCTCGGCGGGGTCGTTGCCGACCGGTATTCCAAGCGTCGACTGCTGGTCATGACGCAGTCCATCAACGCTGCAGCGTGCGCCATTTTGGCCGTGCTCGCGATCACCGAAGTGGTTGTGGTGTGGCAGGTGTTTGCCACGGCGCTGGTCATGGGCTGCGTGGCCGTGGTTGACTCACCCGCCAGGTCTGTGTTCGTGAACGAGATGTTTGGGCACCAGAGACTCGGCAACGCCATCAGTATTAACGCCTCCATTTTTCACCTGGGTGGGCTCGTCGGGCCGGCGATCAGCGGCATCCTGATTGCTGCGGTCGGTGCCGGTTGGTCGATTGCCGCTAACAGCGTTGCGGCGTGTGTCGTTGTCGCCACACTGCTGAGCATGCGCACCTCAGAGCTGTTGCCCTCGCTCGTGGCGTCTCGGGGCAAAGGGCAAATTCGTGAGGGCATGCGTTACGTGCTCTCGAAGCCCACCATTTTTTGGCCCATCGTTGTGCTTGCGTTTGTGGCAACGTTTGGCATGAACCTACCGGTTATGCTCGTGGCCTTCGCCGATCACGTCTATGGCACTGGCGCTGCCGGTTACGGCCTCTACAGCTCGGCGGCCGCGTTGGGCGCACTCACGGGAGCGATCGTTTCCACCCGACGGATGGCGTATCGGTTGCGTTCCATCGTTTTGGCGGCAGGATTTTTTGGCCTCTCGATCATCGCCTCTGGGGTTGCCCCGGTGGTGTGGGTCTTCCTGTTGGCGCTCATCTCAATCGGTTTCACCCGCCTGCTGTTCGCGACGGCCGCGGAGTCGATCGTGCAGATGTCAACGAACCGGGTCATCCGGGGTCGCGTGATGGCGATTTACGCGATGGTCGTGCTGGGTGGTCAGGCGATCGGTGCACCGCTGATGGGGTGGCTCACCGAACTGTGGGGTGTGAAACCAGCGATGGTGGCCTCGGGTATCGTTCCTACTGTTGCCGCCATTGTGATCGCAATTCTGCTTGCGAGATCAGGTCGCCTGCATTTGGCTTTCCGGCTGCGCAAACACATCATTCCGTTTTCGATCGAGGTGCGCGGCCAGCTCGGGTGAGCGCGCCGGCGCATCGAGACGAGCCCTCAGCGAGTGTGTCAGGCGTGACGGCGATCGAGCATTTGCTCGACTTCGTGCACGTCCAGTGTCGGTCGGGGGGTGTCGCTCAGCGTCACCGAGAGATCGTTCTGAACGCGATCCGCCAGGCTGTGCAGCATCGCCACCGCGTCATCCACGATCTCTGTGGAGCGTTCCTGCGAACCGTGCAGAAGCCACTTCACAATCTCGAGTTCAGAATAGAGGCGTGCGCGCCTGGTCAGGTGCCGGTCATGAGAACCTCGAGCAAGTTGGTACGCATCGATGGCGGTGTCGGCGACGCCCTCCCTGGGTGAGCCGAGCAACCAGAACAGGTCGCGAGCGGGGTCTCCGACGCTCAGGCCCTGCCAACCGAGGATGCCCGTCACGTCGTGACCGTCCACGAGCATCGAGTCGGCAGAAAGCGCCCCGTTGACGACCGTGGGAACAAACTGCCAGAGCGCCGAATCTTCGGTTGCGCTCTCCCAACGACCGAGCAGTGCGCCGGGAACCAGACCGGTGGCGGAGGCTCGGTCCATAACGACAAGGTTGGCACGCAGCAACTCGGAAGGGCTGAGCACTGGCAGACCAGCATCGGTAACAAAGCTCGTGGGCAAAGCGTGGATGGCGGCAATGGCGCGGCCGATGGAGGTGGCGATGCCGTCACCCGGCGCGATGTTGTGCAAAGCAATCCGCGTTCCCTGCACAAAAGCGTAGACGACAGCGCGGGTGCCGCCGGTGGGTATTTGCCCTGCAAACGATGAGACTCCGAAAGGCAGTCGGGAGCGGATGCCGGTGCTCAGCGCGCGGAGTGCGACCAGGTCAGCAGACTGCTCGGCCTCCGCACGGTCAGAGTTGGGCACCCGAATAATCCAGTGCGCGCCATCCGTTCCGGTCACGAGCGCGGCCTCGTAATCCCCGTGAGTTCCGCTGCCAATCGACATTGCGCTGGCCGCGTTAAGCTCGGGAACTGCGGCCGTCGCAAGGGCGGCAAGAGTGAGGTGGGATCTAGCCATACCGTCAGGGTAGGTCGTTTCTCTGCAATCTCGGACGACCGCCACGCACGTCACAGCCAGCTCTCCTGCAATGATGATGGAGTGAAACAGACCAGCTCAGAGCCCCGTAACTGGTCCACGCCCCTGCAAACAAGCCTTTCGCGAAGTGCCGTCGACCGTGACTACCTCACCCGTTCTCGCCCCGATCTCTTTCGCGAACTGCGCGGCGAGTCGGGAACAAAGTACCTTGTCGTGTGGGATGGGCGTGCTCTGCGTGTGGCCGACACCACGATGACTCTGCGTCTGCTTGATGCCTCAGATGTCACCGAGAGTCTCGCAGAGCACGTGCGGGCTGAGTTTTACCTTGGCAGATCCCTGTCGCTCACGAGCCCAGAGCCTGTCGGAACAGCCATTGTCGCCCTGGATGTGTCAGAAGACGCAGCCCACGCACTTGCCCCGGAAGCGGAGTGGCTGAGCATCCGCGACCTCGCAGCGGTGCTCGATGATCGTGATTCGGGGCTGCTGGTTGAAGCCGTTGCCCTTGCAAACTGGCGCACAACCCACCGCTTTTCGCCCCGAACCGGGGAGCCACTGGAACCCGAGCAAGGCGGCTGGGTGCTTCGTGCACCGGGCGAAACGGCTGAAGTTTTTCCTCGCACAGACCCGGCGATCATTGTGGCGGTGGTTGATGATCAGGATCGCCTACTTCTCGGCTCTAACGCCATGTGGCCGCACCATCGTTACTCCTTGCTCGCGGGGTTTGTGGAGCCCGGAGAGTCGCTGGAAGCCGCGGTGGTGCGAGAAATTTTTGAGGAGTCCGGCATTCGTGTGGTCGACCCGGTGTACCTCGGTTCGCAGCCGTGGCCGTTCCCGGCATCCCTCATGCTCGGATTCCGGGCGCTCGCCGATCCGAATCAAGAGTGGGCGTTGACTCCCGACGGCAACGAGATCCTCGACCTGCGGTGGTTCTCACGGGAGGAACTGCGAAACGACAAAGATCTCATCCTTCCCGGTTCTGCCTCGATTGCGCACGCCATCATCCACCAGTGGCTGGATGCGGAATGACCGCGGAAAGTTTGCTGGATGGGCTCGACCCTGAACAGCGACTCGTGGCGCAATCGCTTCACGGGCCCGTGCGCGTTCTGGCGGGCGCGGGAACAGGCAAAACGCGGGCTATTGCCCACCGCATTGCGTACGGCGTCGCGACCGGGGCTTTCACCGAGTCGAAGGTGATGGCGATCACGTTCACAACGCGGGCGGCATCCGAACTACGCGGGCGGTTGAGGCGGCTGGGCGCTCCCGGTGTTGCGAGCAAAACATTTCACGCTGCCGCACTCGGCCAGCTTGCCTACTTTTGGCCACAGATTGTCGGTGGAACGTTCCCACGCATTCTGGAAGGTAAAGCGCGCGTTGTGGGTCAAGCCGCGGAGAGCTTGCGGGTCAAAGTTGACACCGCCACCCTTCGCGACCTGTCGGCAGAGATCGAATGGCGCAAAGTTTCGAGCCTGTCGATTGAGGAGTACGCGCACTTCGGTCGTCCCGTGCCAGCTGGCTTGGACCTCAGCAAAGTTGTCGCGCTGCAACAGGCGTATGAAAACCTCAAAGACGAACGCAGACAACTCGACTTCGAAGACGTTCTGCTCGCGTGCGCCGGAATGATCGACTCAGAGCCTCGCGTCGCGCAGCAGGTACGCGAGCAGTACCGCTACTTCGTCGTGGATGAATACAGGATGTGTCGCCGCTGCAGCAACGGCTCCTCGATCTTTGGCTGGGCGAGCGCGAGGACCTGTGTGTTGTGGGTGACGCGAGTCAGACAATTTATTCGTTCGCTGGTGCGACCCCGGAGTTTTTGCTTGGATTCTCACGACGCTACCCCGAGGCCACGCTCGTGCAGCTGGAGCGCAACTATCGGTCGACTCCCGCGATCATCGATTCCGCAAACCGACTGATGCGTGACAGGCCTGGGGCCCTGTACCTGCTCGCGGCCCAGAGCGACTCTGAGACCACCAAGGCTGCCGGGCCGACCCCGACCATTGACGACCACCGAAATGATTCCGCGGAAGCGAGAGCGGTTGCTTCGCGCATCGCTGAACTCGTGCAGGGTGGCACCAAACCGCAAAACATTGCTGTTCTCTACCGAGTTAATGCCCAATCGGTGTCGATCGGTACCGCGCTCGATGATGCGGGAATTGCGTTCCAAGTGCGCGGTGGTTCCCGTTTCTTCGATCTGCCAGAAGTGAAGCAGGCGATCATGATGCTCAAAGGCGCGACGATCGTGAAGACCGAGGAAGCGCTGTTTAAGACGGTGAGCGACGTGCTGCGTTCGCTTGGCTGGTCCCAACATCCGCCCGAGGTAGGTGGTGCGGTGCGCACCAGGTGGGAGTCGTTGAACGCACTCATGCTCTTGGCGGAGGAACAACCGAACGGTGCAGGGCTCAAAGAATTTGTGGCCGAGCTGGTAGAGCGCTCATCGAGTCAGCATGAGCCAACAATGGCCGCAGTGACGCTCGCCACCGTGCACTCGGCGAAGGGACTCGAGTGGGATGCGGTGTTCCTGATTGGTCTGCAGGAAGGCCTCATGCCGATCGGGTACGCGACCACGGAATCCGCCATCGAGGAGGAGCGCCGACTGCTCTACGTCGGAATCACGCGGGCACGTCAACGACTTCACTTGTCGTGGTCGGCATCTCACGGCCAGAGGGCGGGAGTGAACTCACCCTCGCGTTTTCTTGCAGATCTGAGTCGCCCAGCACTGTGAGCCCTTGGCATGCGCAGTCGGGGTGGGCAACAAGCGTTTTCTCAGAGCGTTGCCCAGTGTCGGCACTGACCGTCACCGCGGTGGAGGGGCTAGCTGCGCCCGCGATCACTCGGGAGAGCACCCACCGCGCCGCAAGCGAGGCAACTTCGCTGGCGAAGAACGGCGACTGTGCGGTGCTGGTTCTTGAGAGCAACTGGGACGCCAAAGCGGGCCACGCAGCATCACTTTCGGTGCGGTGAAGTTCGAGGCAATACAGGCAGGGGCCGCTGCCGGGCTCCACGAATGGCCCCATCGTGATGCTCGTGTCGCCGTACACGATCGGCAGGTGCGGGATGTCGCGACGCAACCACCGGCCCCTGCGTTCCGGGTCGAGAACGAAGTCACCCACGATCACCGCGAGTTCCCTTGTTTCCAGCGGCGTGGGTGCCGGCTCGTGACGGGTGGCGGCATTCACCCGTCGCGGCTCAAGCCCGGCCTCACGCAAGCGCCACTCCAGGCGGTCAACTGTTGGACCAACGCCATCAATGTGCACGATTGCGTGAGGGCTCGGCGTCGGGGTGGCGAGTGCTGGCGTGATGGCACGAGCAAACTCTGCGACCTGTTCTGCGCTCAGACCGGACTCCGTGCCGATGAGTCTGAGGCCCTCAGGGGTGAGCCCCACGGCGAGCGCGGCCAGCATCCGCTCGTGCGCGGTCGTGACGGCATCGAGCACCACGATCGGTGCATCAACCCCCACCTGCACGCTGTGCGGAGTGCGCCACAGTACCGGCAGTCGCGGATCAATTGTGAGGGTCATGATCAACATGATGCCCGGATGCTCGATCGTCGCGGGGCAACCCTCCACAGGAGACGAGAGGCGGCACCTAAGGTAGCGGAACGCCAGCGATGGCCCCGCCCCGCTATTCTTCGGTGGGCCGGTCGTCGCTGTCGTCGTTGAGGAGATCTTCGATCGCCCGATCGATGTCATCGAGCTCCGGTTCTGGGTTCGAGAGCTTGGCGATCAATATTGTCGGGTCGTCGATGTCGTCTCCGGTGGGCACGAGATCGGGGTGTGACCACAGCGAATCTCGGCGCTCGGCGCCCACTTCGTCTGTCAGCTGCTGCCACAGTGCTGCCGCCTCACGCAACCTCCGTGGGCGCAACTCGAGCCCGATAAGCGTGGCGAACGCGGACTCCGCAGGGCCTCCGGATGCACGGCGTCGACGAACCGTTTCGGCGATGGCCTGAGATTTCGGTAGTCGCTTTGTGGCTTCAGCGGTCACCACATCCACCCACCCTTCGATGAGGGCAAGAGTTGTTTCGAGCCGTGCCAATGCCGCATTTTGCTGATCAGTTTTGGGCGCTAAGAGCTCCCCGGCAGACATCGCTTGCTGAAGGCTCTCGGGGTTGCTCGGGTCAAAGCTTTCAGCAAGTTCTTGAAGCCGGCCGGTATCGATAGTGAGGCCCTGAGAAATCTCCTTGATGGCGGTGAGCATCTGCAGCCGGAGCCACCGAGCGTGGCGAAACAGCCTGGCGTGGGCAAGTTCTCGCACCGCGAGGTAGAGCTGCACTTGATCAGGATCAACATCGATTCCCTTGCCGAACGCGACAAGATTTTGCGGGATGATGACGGCCTGCAGATCTGCCTCTGCGCCTCCCGCACTTGACTCGGAACCCAGCAGAGGAATGCCGACATCCCCGCCTGACACGACCTCCGTCGAAAGATGCCCGACCACTTGGCCCAACTGCATGGCAAAAAGCGCCCCACCCACATTGCGCATGAGCTTGCTTGCTCCCGACATCATCTGGCTCATGTCGTCGGATGCCTGTTCCTGAATTACTCGCGTAAGCGCATCAGCAATGCTCGTGGCGACGGGCTCCGCTAGTTGAGTCCAGATGGGCATGGTCGCGCTCACCCATTCGGTTCGGCTGACAAGTTTTGGGGAACTGCTGAGTTCCGAAACGAAAGTTGCTTCGTCGAGCCACAATGCGGCGACGTGGAAAGACTGCTCCAGGGCTGAGCGTTCGGCGGGCAGGGAGGGCACACGATCCTTGTCCGCGACATTCTTGGCTTGCTCGAGTGAGATATCCCAGTTGATTCCCTCGTCGTTTGACTTCAGTGCATTCTGAAGTTGGCTCATGAGTCGAGCGACAAGCGCTGGATCATTACCGAGTCCGGCGAACCCTGCGAGCTTTTCGGGATCAATGTCAGAGTTGCCTGCGAGAAAGTCGCGCAGCATGTCACGCATCTCGTCTTCCGGGTCGAGTTCCCCGAAGTTATCCGCGTCGCGATCCGAATTGTCAGGCATAAAAACTACGCTAGCCGTTGCGCACAAGTGCCCGCTGTGATTTCACTTAGGCTTGGCCTTTGTAAGTGCGCCTGTGGCGAACACCGTAACTCGAAGGGTTGAGCGTGGTTCTATTCGATGGCGCCGAACGCGAATCTCAGCAGCGCCCAAAACTCGGTGTACGCATCGGTGGGTGGCTCGTCGCCATCTCCGTTGTCGCTCTCGTCATCTTTGCAATGATGCCGGCACCGTATGTGATCGACAAACCGGGCCCCGTTTTCAACACGCTCGGCACAGAGATAATCAACGGCAAGAAAGTGCCGCTCATCGAGGTGGTGGGTGAGAAGTCTTATCCAACCTCGGGAGCTTTGGATTTGCTCACGGTAAGTTCAGTGGGAAACCCGGACTCTCTCCCCAACTGGTTTGAGATCGCGGCTGCATGGCTGGATCCCAGCATGGCGGTGATTCCCGTGAGTGCCGCCTATCCGCCCGGTTATTCGGTGGAGCAGGCGTACAAAGACGGTCGCATCATGATGGCGAATTCTCAGAAAGATGCTATTGCTGCCGCGCTCATCGAACTCGGCTACGACCTCCCCCGGGTGGTGACCGTTGGCGCGCTCACCGATGATTCTGCTGCACAAGGCATTCTTGAGCCTGGAGACGTTCTGGTCTCCGTGAACGGCAAAAATGTTTCCGGGGTTGAGGACATGCGGGCCGTCATTGCTGAGGCTGGCGCGGGAAAGCCCATGCCGATTGACATTCTTCGAAACGGTATTGCGAAGAGGGTCACGGTGACCCCGAAGCTCAGCAAAGACACACCGCCGGTGCCACTTGTCGGGGTCTACCCTTCTATCTCATACACGTTCCCCTTCGAGGTGAAAATTCAACTCGAGAATGTTGGCGGCCCCAGTGGTGGGCAAATGTTCGCGCTGGGAATCATCGACAAGTTGACGCCGGGTGAACTCAACGGCGGCGCGCATGTTGCAGGAACAGGAACTATCGACGCGACCGGTACGGTCGGACCGATCGGGGGCATCCGACAGAAAATGTTTGCCGCTGTGAATGCGGGGGCAAAATGGTTCCTCGCGCCACAAACGAACTGTGCCGAGGTGGTGGGACACGTGCCGTCGGGGCTCACCGTGATCCCGGTGTCAACCTTGAAAGACTCGCTTGCTGCGCTCGATGTGGTGAGGTCGGGAGACTCTTCAGCTTCGCTACCCACCTGCTCCGCACCATGATGGCAGAACGCTCCCAGCGGTTCGCCGTTACGATGGAGTAATTCCCTTCATCACGAGCCAGGAGCGATTCCTTGACTTCGACCCAAACGTCGCGCACGAACAACGAGCGTTCACGTACGCCCCTAGTGGCGGCAATTGCCGTCATCGTTGGACTCGTCGTACTGTTCTTCATCTTTGCTAACTTCTACGGTGAGTGGCTGTGGTACTCGCAACTGGGTTACCAGAGTGTTCTCACAACCCAGTGGGTTGCCACCGGCGTGATGTTCATCATCGGGTTCTTCGCTATGGCGATCCCGGTGTGGGTCAGCATCGAGGTCGCCTTCCGTTGGCGCCCCGTCTACGCGAAACTCAGTTCGCAACTCGATCGGTACCAGCAGGTTGTTGAACCCTTGCGGCGCTTGGCGACCTACGGCATTCCGGCCGCATTGGGTCTTTTCGCTGGGTTCGCGACGAGCGCGAACTGGCAGCTGGCCCTGCAGTGGCTGTACCGCACGCCGTTCGAGAAAACCGACCCCCAATTCGGCTTTGATGTCTCTTTCTACTTCTTTGAGTTGCCGTTCTACCAGGCGGTGCTCGCCTTCGTCTCCGCCGTGACGCTCATTGCGATCATTGGTGCGTTTGCGACCAGTTATCTTTACGGGGCCATCCGGTTCAACGGTCGCGAGGTGCGCATTTCTCGCTCCGCGCGTATTCAGTTCGCCACCATGGGCGCGATGTACATCGCGCTTCAGGCAGTGAGCATCTGGTTTGACCAGTTCTCCACTCTGGCGGGGCAGACCTCCACCACCCTGATCACGGGAGCCTCCTATGCGGATGTGAATTCCGTCATCCCTGGCCGCGCAATTCTCGCTGGTATCGCCGCGCTGGTTGCGATCCTCTTCATCGTGACTGCCATCATCGGGCGTTGGCGTCTTCCCATCATCGGCACCGCGCTTCTTATCGTCAGCAGCATCCTCATCGGCGGTGTCTACCCGTGGATTGTGCAAAAGTTCCAGGTTGACCCGAGCGCACGTACCTTGGAGTCGCCCTATATCGAACGCAACATCGAGGCAACTCGAGACGCTTACGGTGTCGCCGACGTTTCAGAAACCCCCTATAAGGCCAAAACGGATGCAAAGCCCGGCGCTTTGCGTAATGACGCGGAGACTACCGCGAACATCCGCATCCTTGACCCTGCGCTCGTCACTGAGGCTTTTGCTCAGCTTGAACAGATCAAGCAGTACTACCAGTTCGCTCAGCACCTCGATGTGGACCGCTACACGATTGACGGCAAGTCTCAAGACACCGTGATCGCGGTGCGCGAGATCAGTCAAGATGCTCTTGGTTCCTCCAGCAACTGGGTCAACGACCACATCGTGTACACCCACGGGTACGGCATTGTGGCGGCCTACGGCAACCAGCGCACCTCCGATGGCCTTCCCGTTTTTCTCGAATCGGGGATTCCCAGCAAGGGCGACCTCGGAAAGTTCGAGCCTCGCGTGTACTTCGGTGAAGCCTCACCCACGTACTCCATCGTCGGTGCGCCGAAAGGTACCCCGGAAGCGGAGCTCGATTACCCGTCAGGCTCCGAGGAGAATAGCCAGAACGCCACAACCACCTACGAGGGCAACGGTGGACCGAAGCTCGACAATGCCTTCAACCGTCTCATCTACGCGATGAAGTTCCAGTCGGAGCAGATTCTGCTTTCCAGCGACGTGAACGACAAGTCACAGATTCTCTACGACCGCCACCCGTTGACCCGCGTGCAAAAGGTTGCTCCCTACCTGACGCTCGACACGGACCCATACCCGGCCGTTGTCGACGGCAAAATTGTTTGGATCGTGGATGGCTACACGACGAGCGATCAATACCCGTATTCGTCGGTGGAGCAGTTGTCCAGTGCAATTGCGGACACCTACACGCCGACTCCGCTGTTTGCTGTGGATGACATCAACTACATTCGCAACTCGGTGAAGGCAACAGTTGACGCCTACTCGGGCGAGGTCACGCTGTACGCGTGGGATGATTCTGACCCGATCTTGAAGACGTGGCAAAAGATCTTCCCCACCACGATCAAGTCGATGAGCGATATGAGCCCTGATCTCATGAGCCACGTGCGGTACCCCGCTGACCTGTTCAAGGTGCAGCGTGCGATTCTGGGCACGTACCACGTGACTGATGCGAACTCCTGGTTTGCGACGGATGACGCGTGGGTCACTCCGCCAGACCCGACTCAGCCGCCCGCTGGGGCGCGCCTGCAGCCGCCGTACTACCTCACGATGCAGGTGCCGGGAACGGAAGCGCCGGCGTTCACGCTGTACTCGACGTACATCCCGAAGGAGTCGGGCGAGAAGGCGAGAAGTATCCTCACCGGATACCTTTCGGTCAACGCTGATGCTGGGAAAGTTCCCGGCAAGATCTCACCGGACTACGGCAAGTTCACACTGCTGACTCTGCCCAAGGCGGAGACCGTGCCAGGTCCAGGTCAAGTGCAGAACAACTTCAACTCTGACCCGACCGTGTCGACGGAGCTGAACCTGCTCAGCCAGGGTTCCACGGAGGTCATCAAGGGCAACCTGTTGACACTTCCGGTCGGAGGTGGGCTTCTCTACGTGCAACCGGTCTACATTCGGTCGACGGGCGAGACCAGCTATCCCTTGCTCAAGAAGGTGCTGGTTGCCTTTGGTGACAAGATCGCGTTTGAGTCGACACTTAATGCGGCTCTGGACAAGATCTTTGGTGGTGACTCTGGGGCATCCGCTGGCGACGGTGGTACCCCCACCGACCCAGGTTCGGTCACGCCGGGCACCGATACTCCAGGCACGACTACGCCTGGCACGGATACGCCGACCACGCCAACACAGAATGCGGCGCTCGATGCTGCGCTCAAGGATGCCGCAGCCGCTCTCAAGGAGCGCCAGGCGGCCTACGCTGCGAACGACTTGGTGAAGGCGGCTGAGGCCGACCAGAAGCTGCAAGACGCCTTGGAGCGGGCCTTCACGGCATCCGGCATTACGCCGTAAGTAGTGTAGGGTCGCGCGCTCCCTCGGAGAGTCTCGGAGGGAGCCCGCGCGACACTGTGTTAGAGTTGATTTTCGTAACGCGGGGTGGAGCAGTTCGGTAGCTCGCCGGGCTCATAACCCGGAGGTCACAGGTTCAAATCCTGTCCCCGCAACGCAAACCTTGTCAGGGTTTCCCTGATGAGAGGTAAAGGCTCTTGATCTGGAATTCCAGCGTCAGGGGCCTTTCGCCGTTGTTCAGGCGAGAACGCTTCCTACAGTTCGTAGTTCAATTCGTAGCGTTGGGAGCCATCCGCTTCGACGGTGAGGTTGAGGGTCCCCGAGATCCCCGCGAGTGCTCCATGCCCAGTGCCGGGCATGATGTCGTAGCGCACGGTGTGTGTGCCACCGTGCATGGTGCCAAATTGTTGGAGCGCGAAGTCCCCAGCGAAACCCCCAAGGCGACCTCGTACAAGCTCGATCGCAATGTATCCGGCTTCGCCGGCCTGCGGGTTTCCGGCGGAAAGAATGAGGCCGGTTCCTGTTGCGTCGAGGTCGCCACGGAAAGTTCTCGTGAAATCCAGGCGATCCACTGCCCCGCCAAATTCCGCGCGACCAGGAGTCGTGACGATCTCAAAGGCACCACTGGCAATACTCACCTAACGAGGCTAGTGGTCTTGCAGGCTTTGTGCAGACTCGGGGCAGCACCCACATACGCCATGGTCAGAGAACGGGCCCGGAGCCATGGAGGTTCCGGGCCCCGCTCTGCAACAGGGGCACCCCGCTGAGGAGGTGCTCAGTTTCGGACGCTGCTAGGAGCCGTCGCTGGTCACTTCAGGGGCTGGCTCATTTGACTGCTGGTTATTCCAGTCTTCAAGCTTTTGCGGGTCTATACCGCACTCGTTGACTTCTTGTGCGAGCTGCTTGGTCAAGCGAGACTTTCCGGCCGCGACAGCTTCCTGAGTGGTGCCCACAAAGATTTGCCCGTCTTTGGAATCCTTGTTGACCGCGGAAGCTTCTTGGCAGAGGTGGTAGACAGTGCCCGACTTGGTCCAGGTCACCTGATCTTGCCCGGTGAGAAAGATGACCGCGTTGGTGTCTTGTGCGTAGGCCTCTTGCGACGAAGGGTTGTAGTCGGCGCTGAGCAGTCCTGCAGCCACCAGCAGCACGATCGCGATACCGCCGGCGATGCCTTTTTGCTTTCCGTCCATGTCCTTGTTCAGGAAGATCATGATGATGAGGGGGAGGAACGCGAGGATCGACACGATCACGCCGAGCTGGTTCTGCACGAAGAACCGGAACTTGTCATTCTTCGAGGCGGGGTCGAGGCGATTGGCTTTCTTCCACAGCACCGATCCGCCGACGGCGAAGAGGCCGATGACAACCAGCAAGCCGATGAGAAGGATGAGGTGGAGGGTTTCGAACGGCTTCTGCTTCAGCACCCAGAAGATGGCGAACGCTTCCGTGCCGATTGCCACTACCCACAACACGACCGCAATAATGCGGAGCTTTGTGGACTGAGCCTTGGACTCCGCTGTGGGCGTCCAGACAGCTTCTTTGCCACCCGACGACTTTTCGGCACCCTTGGCCGACTCGACGTGAACGACCTTTTTGTTGCTCTTAGCTATTGCGGCCCCCTTGTCTCAGAACTGCACCAGCATATCGGGAGTTGAGAGGGTTACGTAGCCTAACGTTCGAGCACGACGGCGAG
>JBDSUT010000003.1:0-6587 GCA_039927595.1 Terrimesophilobacter sp. | reverse complement strand
GTGATCGGCCTACTCTTTACGAGGTCAGTAATGGATGCTCTCGCGCGGTAGCTTTCGTACGCTAGCTAGCCGTCGAGGCCGAGTCGTTTGCGCAGCATCGCAACGTGACCGGTGGCCTTCACGTTGTAGAGGGCGAGTTCGAGGTTGCCCGATTCATCGATGACGAACGTGGAACGGATGGTACCTTTCACCGTCTTTCCGTACATCGACTTCTCTCCCCACGCTCCGTACGCGGTGTGGGTGTTGAGGGTGGGGTCGCTGAGGAGCGGAAAGTTGATCTGCTCGTCGTTAGCGAATTTTACGAGAGCCGGAAGCTGATCCTTGGAAATGCCGAGCACTTGAAAGCCTGCCGAAGCAAGCGAGTTCAGGCTGTCGCGAAAATCACACGCTTGCGTGGTGCATCCGGGAGTGGATGCTGCCGGGTAAAAGTAGACGATGACCTTCTTGCCGAGGAAGTCCGCAAGGGACACCTGGTTGCCTTCCTGGTCACCGAGGGTGAAGGCGGGTGCAGCATCTCCAACCTGCAGGGTGGTGGTGTCAGTCATGGCGTCTCCTTGAAGGGGTGAGGTGGTCTTTTCGGGGCTGACTTTCCGAGCCCTCACTCCCATGCTAATCTTGTTCGTCGGCACGGGTTTTCTTTCCGGGCTCGCGCACCTCTAGCTCAATTGGCAGAGCAACTGACTCTTAATCAGTGGGTTCCCGGTTCAAGTCCGGGGGGGTGTACTCCTCAATAATCGTCGCAATCCGTGCCCAACTCGGCACCGATCCGCGAGGTTTGCCACAGCCTGCCAACGACACCGTCGTAGAGTGCGCGACGTGCAGGGTGAAACCGGTTGCTGAGACTAGCTAATGCTTAGCGATCTATGCGATGCATGATGTGAACCGGGATGAAGACGCCGGCTGAGACGACAAGCAGTCCTGCTGAAAATGTGATGAGTCCCATGTTTTCAGCAACGTCGTGAGCGATACCAATGAGGTACAGGCCCAGGATGAAAAGGGCGAAGGAAATCACGAAACCGAAAGCATTCATAACTACATCTTAGGATGACTACGGCTTCTTCGGTGCAGATCTCGGCGCTGTGCTCTTCGGCGACTTCGGCGTGCGGGGTGCGCTCGCGGCCGGCTTTGTCGGCGCCTTCGTTGGTGGTGCCGAATGTGCGGCCACCTTTGCCACGGACTTCGTGGGCTCCGTTGCGGGAGCGGCTGTTGAAGGCGCAGTTTTTGTGGGCGCTGCCTTCGCGGGGGTCACCGTCACGGGGGTCACCGTCACGGGCGGGATGATGTCGCGCGCCGCCGAAGACGAAGCCGCACTGACCTTGGGGGTGTTGACGGTCGGAGCGACGTTGGGTGCGGGAGCGTGCTTCGCAATGTAGAGCTGAGCTGCGGTGGTAGCAACGAGGAGAAAGCGCACCAAGAAGAAGGCGACCGCGACGAAAACGGCGAAAACGATCATGCCGACAAAGAACATCAACATTCCACCGGCTATCGAAAAGAAGCCGGGACCCCCGTGCAGCATCGTGTCAATACCCAGCATGTTCTCGTTACTCCTCAAGCTCGTGTGTTTCCTGATTTTTGACCACGGTGCCAACGGCAACAGCCACGGTGAGGCCCCAAATGATCCACATCAGCGCGAGGCGCCAATCGCGTGGCCCTCTGCGCGTGGCCTGCACAGTGCTCCAGCCGCCAAACACAGCGCTGAGCATGGTCCCGCTAAAAATAAACTTTCGCACCCGTCAACGCTACCTCGTACCCTCACCGGGGTCGACTCACCGACGAGATACACAGGAGGTGTAGAGGCCAGCACCTGTGAGTTGCCTCAGAAACTGACCGATCGGACAGTTTCTGACCGATCGGTCAGTTAGCGTGGAAGTATGTCCACCAGTGCAGAAGATCTGCGTACGATCGCGCTCCAAGAGTTCGCGACCGCAGGGTACGCAGGCACCTCCCTGCACCGAATTGCCGACCTCGCAGGCCTCTCAAAGTCGAGCGTTCTCTATCACTACGCATCGAAAGATGCCCTGCTCGAGGCGGCCGTTGCGCCCTCCATCGAGCGGCTGAGTGAGATTCTCATGACGATGGCTACGCGCCCGGTCACCAAGGCGAGCAGAAAAGCGTTCATCGCGGACTTCGTCGACTTTTTGCTCGAACACCGACTCGAAGTTCACCTTTTCATTAATCAGGGAAGATCACTCGTTGATGTACCGGTCGTCGATCGGGCCAATGAACTCGTGGATCGCTTGGCCGAGTTTTTTGCCTCGACGACCATGACAGCGGAGCACAGAATGCGCTTCGGAATAGCTCTCGGCGGGGCCGCGTTTTTGCTCGTCTCCCCGCAATCCAGAGAGCTCGAGGCCGCGCCGTACGGCGAAACGCGCTCGGCGCTCATCACCATCCTCAGTGAACTCCTTGCACCCGTTCCCGTATCAATAGCTTTGGAGAAATAAGAATGGCAACCCTGCTCTACCGGCTCGGCCACTTCTCGTTCCACCGCCCATTGCGAGTCATTGGCGTGTGGCTGGTGCTGCTTGTCGCAGTCCTGGGTGGCGGCATCGCGCTTGGTGGCCACGGTCAAGAGTCGTTCGAGATCCCCGGCACAGAGTCTCAGCAGGCACTCGACCGTCTCGACGCGGTATTCCCCGAGGTCGCTGGGGCCAATGCCGAGGTCGTGTTTGTGGCGCCAGAGGGGCACAACATCACCGACGCGAAATATGCGTCAGCAATCGAGAACGTCGCCACAGCCATTCGTGCAGTTCCCGGTATCAACTCCGCGACAACGCCTTTCGACGAATACGCGGGCAAACAATTGAGCGATGACAGCACGATGGCGATCACTCGCGTGCAATTCGACGGAGCATCAACCGACGTCACGGATGCCATGCTCGCCAAGCTCACCGCAACGGCATCGATTGCCGAAGAAGCCGGGTTGCGCGTTGAGTTTGGGGGCCACGTATTCCAAGAAACGAGCTTTGGCATCACGCCCACCGAAATTTTCGGCGTTGTCTTCGCCGGAATCGTGCTTCTCGTCACCTTTGGCTCCCTTTTGGCCGCGGGGATGCCGCTCCTCAGCGCCCTCATCGGAGTGGGAATTGTGATCGGTGGAATCACGGCCGCCTCAGCCTTCACCACCATTTCAAGCTCCGCACCCCTGCTGGCACTCATGATCGGCCTTGCCGTCGGCATCGACTACACACTGTTCATCTTGTCGAGGCATCGAAACCAGCTAGCTGCGGGCGAAGATGTCGAGGAGTCGGCAGCGAAAGCCGTCGGCACGGCGGGCAGTGCAGTCGTGTTTGCCGGGGTCACCGTCATCATTGCGCTGCTCGGCCTGCTCGTAGTTGGAATCCCCTTCCTCAGCGTGATGGGAATCGGCGCGGCATTTGCGGTGCTGATTGCTATCGGTGTTGCCACCACGCTTCTGCCCGCACTTCTCGGGCTCGCGGGTGAGCGCCTACGCCCGAAGCCAAGCTCTCGCACAGCCAAACGGGCCCTTGCTGCAAGCACTGGTGGCAAGCCAAGCATGGGCTTGCGGTGGGTGAAGGGCGTCTTGCGGCATCCGATTCTTGCCTCGGTGAGTGTCATCGGTGTTCTCGGAGTGCTGGCGATTCCCGCGTTCTCTTTACAGTTGAGCCTTCCGGACGGTGCCTCCGAGCCGGCAGCGTCCACGCAGCGACAGGCCTATGATCTGGTATCGGAGGGCTTTGGCGCCGGGTACAACGGTCCGCTCATTATCGCGGTGGACATCACACAGACCACAAACATCCTTAGCGACCTCGAGGGAATAGCTGGGCAACTCCGAAACCTCAAGGGCGTGCAATGGGTCAGTGGGGGACTGCCAGATAAGGGTCTCGATACCGCCATCATCCAAGTCGTGCCGTCAAGCGCGCCGGATGCCCTGGAGACAAAACAACTCGTTCAATCGATCCGAGATCTCGCACCGTCCCTTGACAAGCAATACGGCACACCAATCTGGGTAACCGGAATGACGGCGGTCGGTATCGACATCTCAAGCCGCTTGAGCGCAGCGTTGGTTCCGTTCGGCCTCATCGTGGTCGGCATGTCCATCGTGCTTCTCATGATGGTGTTCCGCTCCGTGCTCGTGCCCATTAAAGCCGCGCTCGGGTTCCTGCTCTCGGTCGTCGCCGCCTTCGGAGTGACCGTGGCAGTGTTCCAGTGGGGATGGCTCGGCGAGCTCGTGCAATTGGAGCGTGCGGGACCAATTCTCAGCTTCATGCCGATTCTGCTCATGGCCGTGCTGTTCGGCTTGGCCATGGATTATGAGGTGTTCCTTGTCTCCGGCATGCGCGAAGAGTTCGTTCGCGCCACGAGGGGCGAGCGGAGCAATCGCGCAGAGGCCGCCAGGAACGCAATCCCGCGGGGATTTGCGAGCGCTGCGCGCGTGGTGACCGCTGCGGCTCTCATTATGTTCTTCGTCTTCTTCGCCTTCGTCCCGGAAGGCGCAGGAATGATTAAACCCATCGCGCTCGGGCTTGCCACCGGAATTGCCTTCGACGCATTCCTCGTGCGAATGACGCTCGGACCAGCCCTCATGGCGCTCATGGGACGAGCGGCCTGGTGGATTCCTGCTTGGCTCGACAAACTCCTACCGAACGTCGACATCGAGGGCGAAAGCCTGCGCGAACACATTGCCGACGCGGCGTGGGCGCGCGAGCAAGCGGGCAGTGCCATCACCGCCAACGAACTCGTCGCGGGTGCAGCGCACGGCGAACACGGGCTTCGCGTCGGCCCACTCAGTTTTGCGGTGCCCACAGGGGCCGTGCTCGTTGCCCGTGGGTCGGCCACGGATCGGCGGCTGCTCGCCGCGACACTCGCTGGGCGACTCACCGTTGCCGAAGGGCGTGCGCAAGTCGCTGGGCATCCGCTGCCCTCCGAGCGGGAGCGAGTGGCGAGGTTGGTCGCCATGATTGACGTCGGTGGCATGGAGACGAGTGGCTCAGAGCGCAACTCTGTTGACGGAACTTGGCGAGAGCCGAGCTGGCGAAAACTTGTTGAAGAGCGCGTCGGCGTGACGCTTCCCTGGTATCGCGCGTGGATGCCGAGCAGAGGCGCCTCGGAGTGGATGCGCCGCGTCGCAACAAAAGTTGAAGGCATCACCTCGGTGCAAATTAACCCCAATTCGGGCCTGAAGAACCTCCCCCGACTCGAACGTGCCATTGCACTGGCGAGTGTCGCGCTCGTTGAATCTCCGATGATCGTCATGCTCGACGTGCCCGAAGCCTTTGATCATCCGGATGACTGGCAGAGATTCCTCGATGCCGTATCCGGTATCGCAGCGGTGTCGACCACGATCGTGGTGGGAACTTCCGAGCCGGTAGATGTGGCACGAACGGCAGGCCGTGACGTCCTGCACCTTGAGGTTAGCGACGCACGCGCGACTACAGCACACAGCACCACGGAAGGCAGCAACTCATGACATCGACAACCGGACTCCGCAGTGCCTGGCAAACGAAGGCTTCGTGGTTGAAGTGGTCTGGGTTCGCCGCTGTCGTGCTCGTGCCGTTGGCCTTCGCAGGGCTCTTCGTGGGCGCTGTTTCGCAGGCAGACACCGCTGTCGACCGTATTCCCGCCGCGATCGTCAACAACGACACCCTCATCTACACCACGGCGCAGGACGGTTCGCAATCGCCTGTCTTTGCCGGGCGTCAGCTTGTCACTGAACTCACTGGTGGGAGTGACAGCTTTAACTGGCTCGTCACAAACGAGGAGGGCGCAAAGAAAGCTCTCGCGCGGGGCGAGGTTTACGCCATCCTGACGGTCCCGAAAGATTTCTCCCAATCGATTCTGTCTCTGAGCTCTCCTGCGCCAACGCGTGCCGACCTCGCCATCACGACGGATGATGCGCACAGTTACCTCACCGGGGCGCTCGCAAAATCGGTAGGTGAGTCGATGGCCAACACCTTTGGCACGACGATCACCACGGAATACATCAAGGGTGTTTACTCGAGCATCGGGCAGTTGGGGTCATCGCTTGGCGAAGCGGCAGATGGCGCGAAATCACTCTCTGGCGGTGCAGCTGACCTGCGAAGTGGGCTCAGTGAGCTTGCGGGTGGTGTCGCCTCCATCAGCTCAGGGGCAAGCAGTTTTGCTTCCGGGGTGCGCACCTACACGCTCGGTGTGGATGGATTAAGCGCCGGGCTTGCAACACTCAACGCGAACGCAACAGGTCTCAGCAGCATCAGCGCCGGGGTCACCAACTTCACCGGAGGTGTGTCGACTCTTGCGTCCCAACTTGCTTCGGCCAATGCAGCGCTTCAGGCTAACCCGAACGACCCGGTAGCACTTGCGACCGTTAACGCGGTTAGCGCACAGTTGACCTCGGTGGCCTCCGGCGGCTCAACCCTCGCCGCGCAAACGAGCGGTGCCCTCACGGGTGTGAGCGGTGGAATCGCACAAAGCGCATCCGGGGCGACGCAGCTAGCCGGTGGTTCCGCGGGGTTACGCTCAGGTGCTACCTCGCTCTCGACTGGGCTAGCAAACCTCAAGGGTGGGGCAACGAGCGCCTCCCTTGGCGCGGGATCACTCGTTGACGGTACCAGCCAGCTTGCTGACGGCCTCGCTTCCGGAGCCGC
>JBDSUT010000002.1:0-13852 GCA_039927595.1 Terrimesophilobacter sp. | reverse complement strand
CGAAGTCAGAGACCGCGGTGAGCTACATCTTTGACGCTAACAAGGACTACTGGAATGCCAAGGCATACCCGTTCCAAACGATCGAGATTCGCCCATACACGGACTTCTCCGCTCGGTACAACGCGCTGGTGACCGGCCAGATTCAGTTCATGTACGGCACGTCCGACATGGTCCCGCAAGCAAAGACGGCCGGACTCACCGTGCAGACGGTACCGGGTGAATGGCAGGGAATTATCCTCCAGGACCGCGCAGGAACAGTTCTGCCAGCTCTCGGTGACGTTCGCGTTCGCCAGGCATTCAACTACGCGCTGGACCGCGATGCGATCCTCAAGAGCTACGGTGGCTTCGGACAGGTGTCAACGCAGACCTTCAACCCGTCTAGCGCCGCGTGGGTGGATTCGCTCAATAGCGAATACCCGTACGACCCAGCGAAGGCCAAGCAGTTGCTTGCCGACGCGGGTTACCCCAACGGATTCACCATTCCGATCTCCTACTCCGAGGGCTTCATGTCACCGTTGGTGCCCATTGTTGCCCAGTACTTGGGCGATGTAGGCATCAAAGTGGAGCAGGTTCCGATCAACGGTTTTGCCAACGGTGGCTTGGACACCCTCATTGGTCAGCCGGCGTTCATGCTCTCGTTCTCGACGAACATCCCAGCGTGGACCGACGTATTGAACAAGCTCACTCCAAAGTCGCTGTGGAATCACTTCGGCTACACGGATGCCACGGTGTCCAAGTTGCTGACAGACATTCCTCTCGCGAGCGGTGACGAGCAAACGAAGCTCTATCAAGAGCTCAACACCCACCTGGTGGAGGATGCTTGGTTCGCTCCCATCGTGACCCAGCAGAACATCTACCTGTCCAGCCCGGACATCAAGGTGACGATGCAGCAGGCCCAGCTCGTTCCGAGCCTGCGGTTCTTCGCCCCGGCTAACTGAGAGACATTCTGGGGGTGGGCATTAGATGCCCACCCCCAGAAATCAGATCAAGGAATTATCATGTGGCGTTTCATTGCACGGCGGCTTGCCGCGGGGATTGTCCTCGCTTACGCGGTTGTCACCGGCATGTTCTTCTTTCTCATGGTTACGGGCACCGATCCTGCGCGAGGAGCCCTTGGCCTTTACGCCACGGAGGATCAGGTCGCGACCAAGCGCGAACAACTTGGTCTTAACCGCCCAGTTTTTGAGCAGTACTTTGACTGGCTCAGTCACGCGCTTCGCGGTGATCTCGGAACCTCGTCTTCACAGAACTCCCCTGTGATCGACCTTCTCGTCACTCGACTTCCAGTCACCATTTCACTGGCCGTTGGCGCCATCGTCGTTGCCGCCCTCGTCGGAATTCTTCTTGGAGTCATAGCGGCAATAAAGCCAGGCAAGTTCGACAGGGGTCTTCAGATCGTCATGGTGCTCGGGTTCGCGCTTCCCAACTTCTGGGTGGCCATCATCTTGACGCTTATTTTCGCGGTCAACCTTCGTTGGTTCCCGGCAACAGGGTATATCCATTTGTTCGATAATCCGTCGGGTTGGTTGCTGAGCATTACCTTGCCTGTCATCGCGCTTTCCATCGGGTCGATCGCTGCGATTGCACAACAGCTTCGAAACTCTGTCATTAACGTGTACAGCCAGGACTATGTGCGAACTCTGCGCAGTCGCGGACTTCCATCGTGGAACATCCTTTTAACCCATGTGCTGCGCAACGCGTCGCCGCCCGCTCTGACCATGCTCTCGCTTCAATTCATTGCGGCGATGAGTGGATCGGCGATTATCGAACGAGTCTTTGGGCTGCAGGGAATTGGTTCTGTGGCCATCAACGCGAGCGGCAACAGCGATATCCCCGTCATCATGGGGGTTCTGCTGTTCACCGTTGCCTTGGTTGTACTCATCAACCTCACCGTCGATGTCGTCTACGGCGCGCTCAATCCGAAGGTGCGTAACTCATGACTGTGATGGACGAGCGCACTGTGAGCGACAGGCTGCGATTCAGGAAAACCAAACGATTCTTTAGCAATCCCCTTGGCATCACCGCCGCAGCTATTTTGCTGGGTATCACGATTGCCAGCCTCATGGCGGGAGTATTTTCACCGTGGGATCCCAACTTCATTGACCTCTCGAAGACTCTTCTGCCGCCGGGTGGAGAACATCCCTTTGGTACGGACGTGAGTGGCCGGGATGTTTTTAGTCGCCTTCTGTGGGGCGGCCAGGTCAGCCTCCAGGCAGGAGCCATCATGATCGGCACCGCCATTGTGTGCGGTGTTCCTGCGGGGCTGATTGCCGGGTACTACTCGAAGTGGTTTGATAGCCTCGCAAACTGGTTCGCCAACATGTTGATGTCATTACCTGAGATTCTCATCATCATCGTTGTCATTACGTCGTTGGGCAGCGGTCTCGTGCCCACCATGATGACGCTGGGAGTGCTCGCGTCGCCAGACCTCTTTCGGTTGACCCGCAGTGTCGTTGTCAATGTTCGTGACGAGCTCTATGTCGATGCTGCACGGGTCTCCGGGCTGAGCGATGCGCGAATCATTTTCAAACACATTCTCACCGTGATTCTCGGTCCACTACTGGTTCGGATATCTTTCGTTTTCGGACTCGCCATCATCGTGCAGTCGGGGCTTGAATTCCTTGGATTTGGTGACCCGACCCGGCCGAGCTGGGGCGGGATGCTGAGCACTGCATTCCAGTCCCTCTACCGGGCCCCCGAACTCGTCATTGCTCCTGGTGCTGCGATCGGGCTCACCGTCATGTGCCTCGTTGTGTTTGGCGCGGCTCTTGCGGATGCACTCGGTGCTGATCGCGGTGAGAAAAAGAAGACACCGAAGAGGTCGCGTTCATCGGCGGCCGGTGTTGCAGAAGTGGTTCCTAGCCTGACAACACCCGTCGGGCAAATAATTACCTCGCCAAACGAGTTACTTCGAGTGGAAAATCTTCGCGTGAACTACCCAGGCGATGGGGAGACTGAGCTGGCGGTCGTTCGAGGGATCTCACTCTACGTCAACCGCGGAGAGGTGCTCGGGCTCGTCGGAGAATCCGGCTCGGGAAAGTCACAAACGTCGTTCGCGATTCTCGGCCTGCTTCCGCCAGAGGCCAGAGTTACCGCGACGGTCATGACTCTCGATCAACACTCGCTTCTCGCTCGCAGCGAGCACGATCTCCAAAAGTTCCGCGGCACGCGCATGGCGTACGTGCCACAAGAGCCGATGTCGAACCTCGACCCGTCTTTCACCATCGGAACTCAATTGATTAAACCGATGCGGTACAAGCTTGGAATTAGCAAAGCGGAGGCAACCAAGCGAGCGCGCGAACTTCTTGATCGTGTCGGAATTCCCGACCCCGTGCGCACCATGGCCGCATATCCGCATCAACTCAGCGGAGGAATGGCGCAGCGCGTGCTCATCGCGGGGGCGGTGTCATTAGACCCAGAGCTTCTCGTGGCAGACGAACCGACCACTGCTCTGGATGTGACGGTGCAAGCCGATGTGCTCAACCTGCTCAGGGAGTTGCAGCAAGAACGCAACATGGGAATGATCCTTGTCACCCACAACTTTGGGGTAGTGGCAGACATCTGCGACCGGGTTGCCGTGATGCAAGAAGGTGAGATTGTTGAACAGCGTGAGGTTCATGCCCTGTTCAATGACCCGCACCACCCCTATACGAAGATGCTGCTGAGTTCGACGCTGGAGGATGCTGCGCCTCGAGCGTTGAGGTCCAGTTCGAAGGGGGAACACTCGTGACGGCACCCACCGAATCAGCGGCGTCAAATCCCTTACTTCTCGAGGTAAAGGACCTTAACGTTGTCTATCGCGCGAAGGGCTTCCGACGTGCACCTTTCCACGCTTTGGCTGATGTATCTATCAGTATTCGCCGCGGGGAGACTCTTGGGCTCGTTGGTGAATCTGGATCGGGAAAAACGACCCTGGGTCGCGCCATCTTGGGGCTCACTCCTGTGGAGAGAGGCAGCATCCGGTTTGAGGGAGCGGAGATTTCTAAACTCTCTGCGCGGGCTAGGCGTCATCTCAGCCGCGACATTGGCGTGGTGTTTCAGGACCCGTACTCTTCTCTCAACCCTGCAATGAGCATTGAAAGCATTCTCACAGAGCCGCTGACGGCACACGCGGTGAGCCGTAAGGATGCCTTGCACCGGGTGAGAGACCTCCTCGACAAGGTGCAATTGCCCAGTGATTCTGGCAAACGAATGCCTCGAGAATTTTCTGGCGGGCAGCGCCAACGCATCGCGATCGCGAGGGCGCTCGCTTTGGAGCCAAAATTGATTGTCTGCGACGAGCCGGTGAGTGCACTGGATCTCTCAACCCAGGCGAAAATTCTTGAACTGTTTATTGATATTCAGGAGCAGACCGGGGTGTCGTACCTCTTTGTTACGCACGATCTATCTGTCGTGAGGTATATCAGTCACGATGTGGCGGTGATGCTCAAGGGGCAGATAGTGGAAGCGGGTGACGGCGCCATGGTGACGTCTCAACCCGAGCATCCGTACACGAAGAAGCTTTTGCTTGCGTCCCCTGTTCCTGACCCAGAGCGACAGGCCATACGACGGCGAGAGTACATGCAACTTCATTAAAGGCTTGTCTTAGCCACTTCTGCACCACCACCGCTAACGAACATCGACTAAGGAAAACTCGTGCAATTCGGATTCAGCTCATACTCCTTCTACCAGCACCTCCGCGCCGGCAGGATGACCATCCTTGATGTCATTGATTGGATTGCGGCCAGCGAGGGCACGCACATGGAGATTGCTACGGTGTCTCTTTCCCCAGAGATATCTCATGACACGTCAACCCTCGATCAGGACAAGGGCCTTGTCAGCGCAATCAAGGAGCGTGCAGCCGGCACCGGTGTGGTGCTCTCCAATATGGTCGTTCCCGCGGACTTCCTCGGCAGCCCAGAGCAAGTCAAGAACAGCGTCGATCGGCTTAAACGTCACATCGATGTCGCCGCCGAACTAGGCATCACTCTTTTTCGCCACGATGTGGCCAAGTGGGCGCACAAGGCTAAAGATGTCGCAGAGTTCGAGTCGCTTTTGCCCAGAATGGTGGCGCACTCGAAAGAGATTGCGCAGTATGCGAGCCAATACGGCATCACTACCAGCATCGAAAACCACGGGCTCCTCATGAACGGTAGCGAGAGGGTGCGACGACTCATCTATTTGGTGGATGAGCCCAACTTTAAGACGACCCTCGATGTGGGCAACTTTCTTTCCGTCGACGAAAACCCCGTCGTTGCAACGGCACAGAATGCCCCATACGCGTCGATCGTGCACCTGAAAGATTTCTACATCCGGGATGATTTCCCCGGTGATGGTTGGCACCATACGCCAGGCGGAAGGTATCTTCTTGGTTCCATCGTTGGTTATGGCGACCTTGACATGCGCTCTATCGTCAGAGGTATCAAAACGAGCGGGTATGACGGCTTTATCTCGATCGAATTTGAAGGTATCGAAGAGTGCCTCATGGCATGCGAGAAAGGCCTTGCCAATGCCATGCGAATTTTTGCAGAAGTTTAGGGGAACAGAAGAATGCACACGTTGAAGGTCGGCGTTATCGGTGTGGGAAGCATTTCCAACATGCACCTCAAGTCTTACGTGGCTCATCCACGAGTAGAGCTCGTGGCAGTCCACGACGCTAACTTTGAGCGAGCAACAGAGATGGCTGAGCGCTATGGCGCTTCGCGGGTGCATGCCACGTTGGCGGAGTTCTTAGCCGACCCCGATATTGACGCGGTGAGTATTTGCACCTGGAATGACAGCCACGCTGAGCTGGCCATCGCCGCACTCGAGGCGGGAAAACACGTGCTGGTCGAGAAGCCCCTCAGCAAAACGGTGGCCGAGGCCGAAGCGATCGCCGACGCAGTTGCGCGTACAGGAAAGCACCTTCAGGTGGGCTTCGTTCGTCGGTTCAGCGCGAATGCGAAAGTGCTCAAGTCGTTTATCGATGCAGGCGAGCTCGGTGAAATTTACTATGCCAAGGCGACGAACATTAGGCGAATCGGCAACCCGGGAGGCTGGTTCGCCGATTCCGAGCGATCAGGTGGCGGGCCCCTGATTGATATCGGCGTGCACGTGCTTGATTTGTGCTGGTACATGATGGGGAATCCTCGTGCCAGCTCAGTGAGCGCGTCAACCTACGCACGATTGGGCAACAGGGCCAATGTGACCTCGCTGTCGCGCTACAAAGTGGCAGACTACGATCCGAGCAAAAGCGACGTGGAAGATCTCGCCGTTGCCTTCATCCGGTTCGAGAACGGTGCCTCGCTCACACTCGAGGCAAGCTACTCACTTCACGCCTCGAAAGACCACCTCGGAATCAGCCTTTACGGTGAGCAAGGTGGTGCCGATCTTGAGCCAGAACTGCGGATGGTGAGTGAGCGACTCGATACCGTGCTGAATATCACCCCTCAAGTGGATCACCTGACGTTCGACTTCGACGAGGGCTTCGCCAACGAGATTGAGCACTTCGTGCTGTTGTGCCTTGGCGAAGCAGACCCGATTGCGCCGGTCGAGCATGGCGTGGAGATGATGAGAATCCTTGCCGCGGTGTATGAGTCTGCTGCGCAAGGTCGAGAGATTGTTCTTGGTCGCGAGTAATCCCCGATGACAAAAGTTATTCCTCGACCGGTCAGAGTTGGGCTGGTGGGCTGCGGGAATGTAAGCCGACAGTATCTGCGCAACGTTCTAAACAGCGACGAACTCACCGTCATCACCTGCGCGGACATCAATGATGCGAACGCCACCGCAGTGGCGAGCGAGTTCGGTCTGCGCAAGGCGAAAACGGTCGATGAGCTGCTCAACGATCCTGACGTAGATCTCGTGCTTAACCTCACTCTGCCCACAACACACGCGGATGTTACCCTTCGAGCGCTTGCCGCGGGCAAGCATGTTTACACCGAGAAGCCTCTCGCGGCCACGCTCGAAAACGCCAAGGAGATCATCGAGGGCGCACGACAGCGGGGGCTTCAGGTTGGGAGCGCACCAGACACATTCCTGGGGGTAGGGCAGAGAGCCTGTGCTGAACTAGTGCAGAGTGGAGTGATCGGCCGACCGGTCAGCGTCAACGCATTCATGATGAACGCTGGACCAGAGCGGTTTCACCCCAATCCAGATTTTCTCTATCGGATTGGGGCCGGCCCGCTTCTCGACATCGGACCGTACTACCTCACGACGCTTGTCGCCATGTTTGGTGCGATCAGCCGGGTGGGCGGTCTTTCAGCTATGCCGCGAACGGAACGAGTTGTTCAGGTGGGCGAGCGGGCGGGCGCTCACATCGAGGTTGATACCCCAACTCACGTCGCCGGGCTACTACTCTTTGCCAATGGAGTGGTGTGCACTCTTGTCACCAGTTTTGATGTCCTCGGCACTCGAACGCCGAGCATGGAGATTCATGGACTCGAAGGAAGCATCCTGGCGCCACCAGCTAACTCGTGGGCTGGGCCGGTATTGGTGAAAAAGAATACTGATGCCGATTTCGTCGAGGTTGCGATACCTGAGAGCGAAGTAGAGGGATTCATGGGCATGGGGTTGATCGACATGGCAGCGTCCCTTCGCGCGGGTCGTATTCCCGCCGCAATGGGCGCGCGAGCACTCCACGTGCTTGAGGTGATGGCTGCGATTCTCGAATCAGGAGCCCGAGGCGGAGCGTTTACCGACATTGCGTCGCCAGATCAAGATCTCTCTCTAACGCAGAAAAGCCGAGGAACAGCGTGAAAGTTGGACTGGACATTGGTGGCACGAAGACGGCTGCCGTGGTTCTCGGCGATGATGGCACCATTCGCCGCGAACTTGTGCAACCGACGGGGTACGGACCCTCGCAAGTTATTGAAAATGCAGTGAGAGCAGTGGAGGCGCTAGCGCTGCAAACCGGAGTGGATCGATCCGCTTTCACCTCAGTGGGAATTGGAATTCCGGGGGTAGTGTCGGTCACCACTGGACGTGTGAGCCATGCTGTGAACCTTGGAATCGATGATCTCGACCTCGGTAATCAGATGGCGCAGATATTGGGTGTGCCTGTCCATGTAGAGAACGATGTGAACGCGGCGGCAATGGGCGTGTTCCACCTTCTCGATGATCCGGAGATGCACTCCATGGCGTACCTGAATTTGGGCACAGGGTTGGCTGCCGGTCTTGTTTTGGGCGGGCGCTTGTGGCGAGGATCGCGGGGGACTGCCGGAGAGATCGGACATATTCCGATTGACCCGACGGGCCCTTTGTGCGCGTGTGGCCAGCGAGGATGCTTGGAGCTTGTCGCTTCGGGTTCTGGGCTTGCGAGGCTGTGGCCAACCCCCAGCGGGCGACCGATGGAGACCCTCTACGCCGCAGCGCAAGGCGGGGACGCGGTCGCGGCTGACGTTTTCCACCGATTTGCCCATAATGTCGCCTCCGCCGTGCGGATTCTGGTGCTCAGCGTTGACGTTGACGTAGTGGTTATCGGCGGCGGAATGAGTGCTCTCGGGGCACCACTCATTGACTCTGTTGTCGGTGTGCTGGAGTCCTGGGCAATCGACTCACCGTTCCTCGAGTCACTGGATTTGACCTCACGAGTGCGACTTCTACCGGAGGGTCAGTCGGCGGCAGCGGTCGGGGCCGCCCTCGCCGGGCTCAGTCTCGGTGAGGGTGCCGATGCGGATTCGCTCTCAAACAACCGGAGCTAAATTGCGGCACCTTCTGCCCAGACTCCTGTCACCTGGAAGTCGTAGTCAAGAGTGACGGCGTCAGCAGAGTAGCCCGGCCTGAGGTAGCCGAGACGGTGCTCAAGGCCAAGTGCGCGCGCCGGTGTTGAGGTGAGAGCGGCCACGGCTTCTCTCGGCAGGAACCCTGCGTGGTTGATCGCCATCCGAAGCGCAGCGTCTTGCGTGAGCGTGGACCCCGCTATGGAATCCGTACCGCTGAGCACAGCGACCCCGTCGGTCACGGTCACGCTGAGCGAACCCAACGTGTAGTCACCGTCCGCCGATCCGGCGGCCGCCATGGCATCCGTGATGAGGGCGATGCGTCCTGGTGCTGATGCGGATGCCATCCTGGCGACATCGGGGTGCACGTGGACGCCGTCAAGGATGAGTTCGATTGTGACGCGATCATCTTCGAACGCGGCGACCACTGGTCCGGGTGCTCTGTGGTGGATGCCATTCATCGCGTTGAACGCGTGAGTGAGAATGCGGGCTCCGCGGTCGAACGCACCCTTCGCGAGCTCAAAGTCCGCACTCGTGTGACCTATCGCGACAACGACGGACGCGGCAACCAAGACATCGATGGCCTCGAGTGCCCCGTCCAGTTCCGGAGCAATCGTGACCTGACGCAGTGTGTTTCGTCCTGCGCCGATGAGCTCTTCGACGTCGGCCGCTGAGGGTGCACGAAGAAAAGCGGCGTTGTGCGCACCCTTGCGAGACTCAGCGAGAAACGGGCCCTCGAGGTGTGATCCGAGAATTGTGGGATCGTCGTCGCACAGATCGGCGATGACGGCGAGACTCGTGCACAGTTGCGGGAGAGGTTGCGTTACGAGGCTCAGCACGGATCGAGTTGTTCCATGGGCACGATGAGTCGCTAGCGCCTTCTGGATTTCGGTCGCGTTGCCGTCATAGGAATGGTTGCCACCGCCGTGCGCGTGCAAGTCAATGAAACCGGGGGTGAGCCACTGGCCGCCTACATCAATTCGATCGACCGAATCCGCCACTGCAGGAAGCCGACCGCTCCCGGTCATTGTGATGGTGTTGGCCTCGAACAGCATCCAGAAGTCATCGATTTGGCCATCCGCGTCGAGCTTGCGCGCTCCATGAAAAAGGATGCTCATTATGCGCTTTCTACGATTCCGCGAGAGCCGGGTTTGGTGGGCTCATTTCGCGTGGCGCGGGCCCCATACGATGACTTTTCGACACGGCACTAGCCTATCGATGGGCTAGCCAAAACGCTGCTGGTGTCACCGTGGTGTAGGGCGCCGGCGCAGCATGGTGTTGACTGATCATGTGAATTTTGACGTGATGACACGCCTGAGCGCGGTCTAATGCCGGAGATTGTCATTGTTGGTTCTGCGGTTGAGGCCGGCCGAATCGCGGCGTCTGAGATCGAGAAAGTCGTGCACGCGAAGACTAATGCGGTGCTTGGCTTGGCCACCGGTTCGACTCCCCTCACCACGTGGGCCGCTCTAGCCGAGCGAAGTCTCGACCTGTCGAGGGTGAGCGGCTTCGCGCTCGACGAGTACGTGGGGCTACCGAAGGGGCATCCGGAGTCCTACCGCGCAGTAGTTGATCGCGAGGTTGTCGACAAGCTTCAGCTCACGCCGTCCCTCGTTCACGTTCCCGGTGAGGGTGGCACACTGGAGAGCGCGGGTGCTCGATATGAAGACGCCATTCTCGCTGCAGGCGGCATTGATCTGCAGTTGCTGGGGATCGGGCGCAACGGTCACATCGGGTTCAACGAGCCCGGTGCGTCGCTGGCCTCCCTGAGCAGGGTCACACTACTGACGAAGCAAACACGGCGTGACAATGCGCGGTTCTTTGACTCTGCGGCTGAGGTTCCCACCCACGCCATCACGCAGGGGCTCGGCACAATTCTCCGCGCGCGCCGCCTCGTGCTCGTCGCGTTTGGCGCGGCCAAAGCACCCGTGATCGCGGCAGCGATCGAGGGCCCGCTAACCACGAGTGTTCCGGCGTCTGCGCTGCAGCTGCACCCTCACTCCATGGTGATCGTTGATGAGGCGGCGGCCTCCCACCTTGCCAACACGGAGTATTACCGCGAAGCGTGGGAGAACCACCACCGCGGCGAGCTGGACTAGCCCTGCGAGGTAGCCTCGCCAGCACTGCGTTCTTCGCGGGCAGCTTCTTTGCGAAGGTTGAGGATGCCGCTGACGAGAGCGATCACGCCGAAGACGATCGCCACGATGGGCTGCCCGAGCATCGTCCACGCGAGGACTGCTGAGCCCATAACACCGATCTCCACGATGCCTCGCCCCACAATGTCGACCGGGATGACCGCCTTGGGCGAGCGAAACAACGCCCACACGACGATGGCAAAAAGCGGGGTGCCCATCATGAACACGATTCCTGGCCACGGAAACGGCCACGCCAGATAGCCCCAGTAGCCGAGAGTGAAGAAGGTGAACAGTTCGAGCAAGAGGCGCAGTACTTCGTTGACTCCGACGGGGGTCGGCATCCGGCGTTCAACGGGCAATCGCTTGTCAACGGGGAGGTTTGTCACCGCCCCAGCCTAGCGAGCGTGAGCACTCACTCCCCTCAGCGCCATCCGCTTGCGTGACTTCCCTGACGCCCTACTTTTGTCGTCCGTTAGGCTGGAGGGGATGCCGACGGCTCGTGGCATCCAGCGGGCGGCTTGACGCACCACAACACACGTAAGGACACGTCGGGCATGCCTGCGTCCACAACCAGAACCGAGTTTCCCTGGGTTGGTCTCACCACCCTCGCAGGCGCGATCTTTATCGCCGTCACGAGCGAGTTTCTTCCCACCGGGCTGCTGCCAGAAATGGCGAAGGGGTTGAACGTTCCGCAGTCCAGCATCGGCCTGCTGATCACTGTTTTCGCTGCAACTGTTGTTGCCACAGCGGCGCCCCTGGCGGGCATTACTCGGCGGTTCCCACGCAAGACGCTCGTGATCATTGTCTTAATCACTTTCGCGGTCTCCAACTTTATGAGCGCCAGTGCGCTGACCTACGAGTTCATGGTGGCGTCGCGCATCCTCGGCGGGGTTTCGCACGGCCTCTTCTGGGCCGTTGTCGGCGCGTATCCTGGCCATCTGGTCAAGACAGCGCACCTCGCGCGTGCTGTCGCGATCACCTCGGCGGGAGGCTCGGCAGCCTTCGTGCTCGGAGTGCCAGCGGGCACCGCGCTCGGCCATGCGCTGGGATGGCGGGCCGCCTTCACCGTTGTCGGGATCGTCGTTCTGGCGCTCGCCGCCCTTGTGCTTTTCTTTCTTCCGGCCGTCAACCATCATCAACCATTGGCGACCGGCGAAATTCGATTGCCCTTGCGCAAAGACCCATCCTGGGGCGGCGTCATTCTCGTGTGCGTGATCACGATCTTGCTGATGATCGGCCACAACATTTTTTACACCTATATCGTTCCGTTCTTCACCGACGTCAACGGATTCCCCCCTGAGTCGGTGAGTGTTCTCTTGCTCGTCTATGGGGGTGCCGGCGCGGTTGGGTTGCTGCTTGTCGGAATCTACGGTGGGCGGTTTCCTCGTGCAGGTTTGCTGCTCAGCGCCACCTTTGTGGCGATCTCGTTAGCAACGTTGGCTCTCGTGCCGAACCTCAGCGTTGTGGTCATCGTCGCCCTCGTGGTCTGGGGGGCAGCATTCGGAGGGGCGCCGGCGCTGCTGCAGACCCGCGTACTGCAGGTCGCCTCCCCTCAGCTGCGCGATGTGTCAGCCGCCCTCGTCACCACGTCCTTCAACATCGGCATCGGCGGGGGCGCGCTTATTGGCTCCCTCATGCTCGACGGGTGGGGCCTCGGCGTGCTCCCCTTTGCGGATCTCACCGTCGTGGTCTTCATGCTCGCGCTCATTCTCGTGAGTGACGTTTATCTGCGCGGGCGGCGGGAAAGGGCAGCGCTCCTGCACTAGCACCGCGTGGGTCGTTCCGCGGTGGTGTGCGATTTACCGGAGCCGAGACGGAGGCAAATCGCCAACCGGGTGCAGTCGAAACAGTCTGACCACGCGGCCGGATTCCCGCTCGTACGCGCGGTAGCCTGGCCACTGCATTTCGATGAGCCGCCACGCGGCATCGCGTTCGGCATCGTCGATGACGGTGGAGTGCACGGTGAGGCGTTTGCCTCGCACCGTGATCTCGGCATCCGGGTTCACGAGAAGGTTGTAGGTCCAGCCGGGGTGGTGCTCGCGGGCGAAACTCGTTCCCGCCACAATCGCATTGCCCATGCCGTCTGGCGTGTACATGAGCTCGTTGTCTCGCAGTTCACCGGACTTCGCACCCGTCGAATGCAGCGTGAGTGAGTGCACGAGAATTCCACTCACCTGGACGCGACCGCCGGTCAGCCCTTTGGTGAGCAACTCGAGCGGCGGTAGCACTCTGGGGCCGAGCCAACGGAATGCGCGGGTGCGTGTGAACGGTGCCACGATGGACCGCACAGCGTGAAGGACTGGTGCCATGGGGTCATTCTCTCCTACTCGCGGTTGTAGCCGATACCTTCCGCATCGAGGTAGGTGGCGAATGTCGCGAGACGGGAGCTGAAATCGGAGAAGCCGCGGGCATCCTGTGGCGTCCACCCCACTTCCGCGATCGCAACGATGCGAGGAAAAGCCATGTACTCGATCTCGGACATTGTGGAGATGGTTTCGGTCCACAGCGGTGCCTCCACCCCGAGGATGGCATCGGGATTTCTTGCGGGAAAAATTGCGGCAGGATCCCAGCCGTACGCCTCTGCAAGGGTGAGAGGTGCCTGTGCCCATTTGGTTCCGATCCGCTCGCTGAGGTCGTATTTCTGGTCCATATAGGCGACATTTGACGGCGACATAATCAGTTGTCCGCGGTTAGCCACGATGCGGTCGGTGAGAACGTAGGAGCCACCACGAGGAGTGGTGTAATCCCAATATTGGCCCACCGTGCCCTTGGGCATATCTGTTCCGTAGCCGATGTCGTGCCATCCGATCGGTGTCTTGCCATGACCGGCCACAATCTGCGTCGCTCGGTTAATGAAGGCGATGTACTGAGCCAGGCTCGTGGCATCCGATTCGTCTCCGCCGATGTGGAGCCACGGGCCGGGCGTCAATGCCGCAAGCTGGCCAAAAACATCACTCACGAATTGCCAGGTCACGTCTTTGTCGACGCACAGGGATGAGAAACCAACGCTTGTTCCAAAATAGAGCGAGCGCGCCCTGCCGT
>JBDSUT010000001.1:0-4040 GCA_039927595.1 Terrimesophilobacter sp. | reverse complement strand
AGATTCCGGGCGGCGCGTCTTTGAAGCGTCGTCGGCCAAAGAGTCGCGACGTAGAGTGACTCCACACTCCCGCAAAAACCCGCACCGCCTCAACTGCGCCCTGCTGTGACGGATAGTCGGGGTCCGGTCGGTATGACTCGAGCGTTGCCCCACGAAACTGCCGTGGCGGCACGAGATGGTCGATAATTTCGGTGCCCGACAACGTGGGGTGTCGTGAGGTGAGACTCACGGACTCCGTTGACTTCGTTTCGGGCACGTCGATCTTCCTCGATTTCTGGGTGATGATACTTTCGCTCTTCAATGAGCAGGCGACGTTACTCCCATCGCAGTTGTATTGCCTTCGCCGCTCTGTAGCCTTCGTCGCACGCTAACGTTCTCCATTGTGTGGCGATTGTGCGTACATTGGTTATGGCGGGAGATTCAAGCCTAACGCGCGTGGCCCGTATCACTGAACGCCCGGTTTGCGGGCTCAGCTTTGGAAGGTTTGGCATGTCTATCGAAGCAGATCCATCGACACCCTTCGCGGACTACGCGCACCCGGAGCGTCTTGTCAGTACCGAATGGCTGAGCGTCAACCTCGACAGGCCAGGGCTTGTTGTGGTGGAATCCAACGAAGACGTGCTTCTTTACAACACTGGTCACATTCCCGGCGCAGTGAAGCTCGACTGGTTCACCGAGCTCAATGACCCGGTCGAACGCGATTTTCTCAACTCCCGCGCCTTCGCTGAATTGGCAGGTTCCAAAGGAATATCTCGCGAATCCACCGTCGTGCTGTACGGGGATAAGAGCAATTGGTGGGCAACGTATGCCCTCTGGGTGTTTACGCTTTTCGGCCACGAGGATGTCCGCATTCTGGATGGTGGTCGCGCGAAGTGGATCGCAGAGGGGCGCGCAATGACCAGGGAGCTCCCTTCTCCCCCACCCACTGATTACCCCGTCGTTGAACGAAACGATGCTGACCATCGCGCCTACCGCGAGCAGGTTCTCGCGCACTTCGGCGAACCACTCGTCGATGTGAGGTCGCCCGAAGAATACAGCGGGGAACGCACAGAAATTCCCGGTTATCCCTCAGAGGGTTCTCTCCGCGGCGGCCACATTCCTTCTGCAGCGTCTGTTCCGTGGGCACGAGCTGCTGATGATGATTCGACTTTCAAGTCACGTGAAGACCTCGAGGCAATCTACCTCGAAGAAATCGGGCTGAAGGAGAATGACGACGTTATTGCCTATTGCCGAATTGGGGAGAGATCCAGTCATTCCTGGTTCGTGCTGAAGTACCTTCTCGGCTTCGAGAAGGTACGAAACTATGACGGCTCGTGGACCGAATGGGGTAGCTCGGTGAGGGTGCCGATCGCTACGGGGTCGGAGCGTGGCGCGGCTCCTGGGCCGCGCTGACTATGGCGCGGTGATGATTTTGAACGCAGTGAAATAATGTGTGACCATGCCTGAGAGCAATATTCCGCAAACTTTGCTCACTATTCGCGACGAATTCTTGGAACTCGAGCTGAACGACCGACTTACGTTGTTACTCGAGTTTTCAGACGATCTCCCCGTTTTGCCCGAGAAGTATCACCATCACCCCGACCTTTTCGAGCGCGTTGTCGAATGTCAGTCACCGGTGTTTATTTTTGTCGATCTTGACGCTGATGAGATTGTGAGTATGCACGCAACGGCTCCTGCCGAAGCTCCCACGACTCGTGGTTTCGCTTCGATTCTTGTTCAAGGAATTACCGGATTGACGGCACAACAGGTTCTCGATATTCCCGATGACTTTCCCTTAACTCTCGGGCTCACCGAGGCAGTGAGTCCCCTCCGGATCCGCGGCATGACTGCTTTGCTTGGTCGCGCAAAAAATCAGGTGCGCGTGAAGAAGCCATCATGATGCTCGCGAAAGTCTTCCCAGCACCAGCCCACGAGTTATCGCTGGAAAGCAACGTGCGTAAAACTCTGTCTTCGCTTTACGAGATGCCTAAGGAACAGTGGCTGCGCATTAATCTTATTTCCACCGTGAACGGGAATGTGGCGGGTCACGATGGCACCTCCGAAGGTTTGACAAACAAGACCGATCGCAGCATCCTGGGTGCCATTCGAAGCCTCAGCGACATTGTGCTCGTGGGTGCGAATAGCGTGCGCAAAGAGGGATACTTTTTGCCAAAGAATGCACCATTAGCAATCGTCACGGGCTCAGGCGAGCTCGGTGGCCACCGCATTCCCTCCGATGTCGATGCCGGTGCTGTCATCGTGTTATGTCCACAAAATGCAGAAGCGACCGTCCGCGCATCTCTCGGCGACACTCCTGTCACCGTCATCACCCTGCCTGGCCCTCGATTAGACCCTGGTGACCTGATTGAGGCGTTGCACGACCACGGCTATGACAGCATCGTGTGCGAGGGGGGCCCCAACTTGGCCGGTCAGTTGCTTGACGCAGGACTGGTTGATGAATTGTGTCTGTCAACGAGTCCGTTAATTAATGGCGTGAATCTGCCCGCGTTTCAAGGCCTCACGCACAGTAAGCACCTTCACCTCACTCAGCTGCTTGTCGACGCTGAGAGCGCACTGTACGCACGCTGGTCGGTGCAGAACGAAGCGGGAGCGCAGCCAGCCACACTCTGATCGCCCCATTCCAACGCTCAGGGTCGTAATTCCACAGCTTTGTGTGACGAGCAATCTGAAATGATTCGAGCGTCACTATGTCGGAGCGCGCCTTGGCCAGCGCCCGCGAGGGAGCAGAGGGGACGTACCGGTCGTCATCGCTGTGCAGAATAAGCATCGGAACTTCGAGTTCGATCGCACGTCGAACAAAGTCGAGCCTCGCGAGGTCAATGGGCGCCCTAAGCCCGGTGAAGGGTCTCCCCCACCTGCTGCCAATCATCGCGTAAACAAGCGTGCGCAATGGCTTGATGACGCCCTTCGCCTTGGCCTGAAAATCGAGCGCGTCTACCCAATCGATGACGGGTGAATCGAGAACGACACCGTGGACAGTACCGGCGAGAGGCGAACGGCTCACCGCTTGCAAGACTGTCGCGCCACCCATTGACCACCCCATGAGAACGATGGATGTTGCCCCATGATTTTTCGCGAACGCGATCGCCGCCTCGACATCCTTCCATTCGGTGTCGCCCAAGGAGTAGCGGCCATCCGAACTGGATGGCGCCTCCCAGTCATTGCGGTAAGAAATGAGTAGGCACGTGTAGCCCGCCTCGCGAAATACCGGGACTGCCCTTATCGTTTCGGTGCGCATCACCGCTCTGCCGTGCACCTGAATGACCCACCGATCGTCCACGTCAGGTGACGTACGCTGTTCGGCGCGGACCAACCATGCTGGAGCCGGCCCCAATTCGGTCTCAATGACAACGTTCTCGTAGTCCAGCCCGAGGTCGCTCGGATAGAGGTAAAACCACCCGTTAAATCGTCCTTTGCTCGCCGAATCGAGGTCGCCGAAATCGATGCGCAGAAGCTCCCGTGTGACGGTGTGCTCGGATTCGGAAACGATGCGGCCTATTCGCGCATGACCCTGAGCGGCGTGGAACCAAAAACTCAGCATGCCGTCTGTGACGGCATCCAACGACCTGCTGAAGGTAATCGTCTTTGCTTGGTGATCGACGGCCACTATCTTCGTGTCTTGCTCACGGATCAGCGGGGGAACAAGAATCTGACGTGCCATGAGGGCCGCGAAAACGGTGACAGCAGCTGCAGCGATAGCGCCCGCTCCCACGCTAGCTCCGCCAACAACAAGTGCGCTGCGCCAAAATCTCAGGTTACGGCTCCCCCCGGCAACGGCGTGCCTTCGCGAAACTCTCACTCTCGAACTTTAGTCTTCAAGTGTGTCCGAAACCGAGACGGTCAACCCGCTACCTTCTGTGTTTTCAGGTGCAGTTGAGGCTGTGCGTGCGGCTGTGCTGCGAGAAGAACTACAGGTCACCGAAATCGCGGCGCCCTCAAATCTCGCACCGTTCTCTCTCGCATTCGCTGCGGATGTCATTCCAGCCCAACACAGCGAAGATTCTGACGTCGCTACGGGGCGGTTTGTGCTCCTGTACGAC